>JBBWZK010000196.1:0-8765 GCA_039648975.1 Blastocatellia bacterium | reverse complement strand
CATCCGAAGTGCCATTACTGCGGCAACTGCACGGAAGGCTGCGACACCGGCTCATTCTTTTCGACGCCGTGGTTTCTGCTGCCGGCGGCGGAAAAGACAGGCAAACTCGAACTGCGCACCGATGCCGTTGCCCGTCACGTTCTCGTCAACGAGAAAGGCATGGCCGCAGGCGTCGCCTACGTCGACCGCGATAGCAAACAGGAAGTCGAAGTCTATGCGAAGGTGGTTATACTGGCCGCTTCGTGCGTCGAGACGCCGCGCATTCTGCTCAACTCCAAATCGCGCCACTGGCCCGCCGGCATAGCCAATTCCAGCGGCCAGGTGGGGCGTAATCTCTGTGATCATCTGTATGGCACGACCGGCAACGGTTACTTGCCGCACCTGCTCGGGCAGCCGAGTTTCCCCGACAATGTGTCGGCGGCGCAAGTTGCCTGGATGCCGCGCTGGCAGAACCTCACGAACCCGCATGAAGAAAAATTTATTCGCGGCTATTCCGTCTACCCTTATGGCGGCTGCGGCGATTATCCGTGGTATGCCAACCGCCTCGAAGGCTTCGGTTCCGTGTTCAAACGCGACATCAAGCGCTACTATCCGACGCCTGTGGGATTCTATTGCCAGATTCCTTCGCTGCCTTCAACGACCAACTTTGTCGACATCGACCCGGAGGTGAAGGACATCTATGGCATCCCTGCCGCTCGTCTGCACTTTCAGTGGGGCGAGAATGAATTGCTGATGTGGGAGCACGCCAAGAACATTTGCCACGACGTCATCAAAGCATCCGGCGGCGAGTATTGGGGCGCGGCAGAGCATCCTGAAACGCCCGGTTACAGCCTGCATGAAACCGGCACTTGCCGCATGGGCGACGATCCCAAAAAGTTTGTCACCAATCGTTTCGGCCAGTGCCATGACGTGCCGAATCTTTATTGCTGTGATGCCAGCGTCTTCCTCTCATGCACAGACAAGACGACGACGTTATCTATACTGGCTTTCACTCTGCGAACTTCGGAATACCTGATTGAAAACCTGCGCGCGGGAAAACACTGAGCCACCCGTATCAATGGCTCAAAGCATGGCTCAAAGAATGGCTTAAAGGTGGCTTTGGTGTCAGGCGACGACGAGGTCAAGCATCCATCAGGCGACGGAATCAACTGGCGCGGCCCGGCCAAAGATGTCGAGGCGCTGAGCCGGCTTGCCTGTGAGTTGATTGTCGAAGAAATCCGCCGCAAGTCTGACCTGTTATGGTGCGCCGCCTCCGGCTCGTCACCGATCCGTTGTTATGAATTGCTGGCTGAAAAGCGACAAGCCGAGCCACGCTTATTTGATCGGCTACGCATATTGAAGCTCGATGAATGGGGTGGGCTGCCCATGGATGACCCGGCAACCTGCGAGGCTTACCTTCGTCATTACCTCATCGAGCCTTTGGGCATCAGCGAGAATCGCTACTTCACTTTTCAGAGCAACCCGCCTGATGCTCAGCTTGAGTGCCAGAGAATCCGCGACCTGCTGGCCGAGCATTCGCCGATAGACCTTTGCCTGCTGGGGCTTGGTGTAAATGGACACCTGGGGCTGAACGAACCAGCCGATTCATTGCAAGCCTTCACTCACATCGCACAACTGTCTGAGAGTTCCAGACAGCATTCCATGTTGGGCAAAGCCACAAGACCGCCGAAGTATGGAATAACCCTCGGCATGCGAGAGATACTGGCGGCCAGGAAAATCGTCTTGCTGGTCAGCGGTGCGAATAAAAAGGAGCCGCTAGGACGTTTGCGCGCGCCGCAAATCTCGACGGCTTTTCCGGCTTCATTGTTGTGGCTGCATAGGGACGTGACTTGCCTGTATGACCGCGAAGCGGTGCAGGACTGGTAAGCAGATGTTTTGAAATAGCGGCATTCAATCCGCGAAGCGGGTGGCAGCATAAAGCCCAGAGCGTCAGCTCTGGGTTAATTCCCAGGCAGACTGTGCCAGCCCGTGAAACGGGCGACAGCAGCAACGCATCTCATGCCTAGCTGTGGCTCTGTCGCCCGCTGCGCGGGCTAGAGGGAATGAATCATCGACATTCCCAGAGCTGACGCTCTGGGCTTTATGCTGCCGCCTGCTGCGCAGGCTGATACTGTTGCGTTGATGCATTCGCAGATACGCTCTAAGAGCGAAGCGGCTGGTCAGCAATGAATAGTCATTAGAGAAAGGCATAGCGAATGAACAAGCCTGTACGAGTTGGCATCATCGGTTCGCAGTTCATCTCAACGATTCACGCTGACGCTTTGCGGCAATGCGCAGATGCCGAGTTATTTGCCGCTGCCTCGCCCAATGAGCAGCGTATTTCAGCCTTCGCCGAACGATTCGATATACCGCATCACTTTACCGATTATCGCAAGCTGCTGGAGATGGACGAAATCGATATGGTGGTTGTCGGAGTCCCAAACGATCTGCATTGCCAGGTCGCCGTCGACGCCGCCGCCGCCGGCAAGCACGTGGTGATGGAAAAGCCTTTATGCCTTAACCTCGCCGAAGCCGATCAGATGATCGCGGCCTGCCGCCAGGCCAATGTGAAGTTGATGTATGCCGAAGAACTCTGTTTTGCGCCGAAGTACGTTCGCCTCAAGCAACTGCTGGATTCAGGCGCGCTCGGCGAGCCTGTGTTGCTCAAGCAGTCCGAAAAGCATGATGGGCCGCACGCCGCGCACTTCTGGGATGTGAACCGCGCCGGCGGCGGCGTCACCATGGATATGGGTTGCCACGCCATAGAGTTCTTTCGCTGGATGCTGGGCCGGCCTAAAATCAAATCGGTTTACGCGCATATGGGCACTTACCTGCATATGGACAAGACGCAGGGCGAGGATAATGCGATTCTGCTGCTTGAATTTGAAAATGGGGTGATGGCCATGGCAGAGGAAAGCTGGACCAAGCCTGGAGGCATGGATGATCGTGCAGAGGTACACGGCTTACAAGGCGTGGCTTACGCCAATCTGCTGCAGGGGAATTCCATACTGACCTACAGCCGTCTCGGTTATGATTACGCGGTAGAAAAAGCAGGCTCTACAGTGGGCTGGAGTTTTACTATCTACGAGGAGGCATGGAACTACGGCTTCCCACAGGAGATGGCACACTTCGTTGACTGCGTGAAGCATGACCGCCAGCCGCTGGTCAGCGGCGAAGATGGCCGCGCCGTGCTCGAAGCCATCTTTGCGGCTTATGAATCAGCCGGCAGCGGGCGCAAGGTCGAACTACCTTTCCATACCGACGCACAAAAGCCGTATGATCTATGGCGGAAAGCCTAGAGCGGTTTTCAAATGGCAGAAAACTTTTCCAGGATGGTGAAAATGAAATCATTGAGAAACGTTTTGTGGCTCTTGCTCGCCTTGAGCCTCGTCAACGCGGGCTGCGAGCAACCGCCTGCGCAATCGCAAAAGGAGACGGCAACCATGCCTGATCAGGCCGCCCTCGAAAAGATGATCGCGCGCTTTGCGCCGACCGACATCGCCGCTGACCCCGCACAGCTTTCGCCAGGCGACCGCCAGGCGCTCGATAAAGTCATTCAGGCGGCGCGGCTGATGGATGACATCTACCTGCGCCAGGCGTGGAGCGGTAACATCGACCTCAAAGCGAAACTCGAAGCCGACAAGTCGCCGCTCGGTCAGGCACGGCTGCATTACTTTCTGATCAACAAAGGGCCGTGGTCGCGGCTTGACCAGAACAAGCCGTTCATCCCCGGCGTGCCCCCTGAGAAGCCGCCCGAAGCCGGTTACTACCCTGACGGCCTCAGCAAAGACGAGTTCAATGCGTGGGTGCAGACGCTTGCGGAAGCCGACCGCAAACAGGCTGAAGGCTTCTTCACCGTCATCCGCCGCGATGCCAACGGCAAGTTGAAAAGCGTGCCCTACAGCCAGGAATACGGCCAGTTCCTCGCGCCCGCCGCCAAGCTTTTACAGGAAGCCGCCAGTTTGGCGACCAACGCCACACTGAAGGATTTTCTGACGAAGCGCGCCGATGCGTTTTTGTCCGACAATTATTACGCCAGCGATGTGGCGTGGATGGGCCTGGACGCGCCGATTGATGTGACCATCGGGCCGTATGAAACTTATGAGGACGAGTTGTTCGGCTACAAAGCGGCTTATGAGGCATTCGTTACATTGCGCGACGACGCCGAATCGGCCAAGCTCGTCAAGTTCAGCGGCTACCTGCAAGAGCTTGAAAACAACCTGCCGATGGAAGCGCGCTATCGCAACCCGAAGCTCGGCGCGGCCTCGCCCATCCGCGTCGTCGATGTCGTCTTCACGTCGGGCGACGGCAATCGCGGCGTGCAGACGGCGGCCTTCAATCTGCCGAACGACGAGCAGGTCGTCAAAGAGAAAGGCTCGAAGCGCGTGATGCTCAAGAATATGCAGGAAGCCAAGTTCAACAAGGTGTTGATCCCCATCTCGAAAGTGGCGCTCGATTCGGCGCAGTCGTCGCAAATCTCCTTCGACGCCTTCTTCACGCACATTCTCATGCACGAACTGCTGCACGGACTCGGCCCGCACAACATCACGGTTGGGGGCAAAGCGACGACCGTGCGCGGGCAGCTCAAGGAACTCTACTCAGCGATTGAAGAGGCGAAAGCCGACATCACAGGTCTGTGGGCGCTGCAATACCTGATCGACAAAGGCGCGATTGACCGGGCCATGGAGCGCGATCTCTACACCACCTATCTTGCCAGTTCGTTTCGTTCTGTGCGCTTCGGCACCACGGAAGCGCACGGCAAGGGGCAGGCGTTGCAGTTCAACTATCTGAGCGACGAAGGCGGCATCAAGTACAACGAGGCGGCGGGCACGTTCAGCATTGACCCGGCAAAAATCAAGGACGCCGTGCGCAAGCTGACCAACGAAATCCTGACGCTGCAAGCCGAAGGCTCTTATGAAAAGGCCAAAGCGATGCTCGATAAATATGGCGTGATTCGCCCGTCGATGCAGAAGGGGCTCGACAAGCTGGGTAATATCCCTGTGGACATTGAGCCGCGCTTCACGCTGGCCGAGCGCCTTCCGTAATCAAGGCTTGAGGTGATGCATTCAACCTGATCGAAAACCGGCGGGTGATCGAGTTGGCGTTGCGTCTAGCGCCAAAAAAATCGAGCGGGCAGGATATAAAGTCCTGCCCGCTCGATCAGCATTATGCCCTGTGCCAATTATCAGCGCCGATAGCCGCCATACTGGCGATAGCCTTCCGCATAGCCTCTGCTGAAACCTGCGCGGTAGGCACCATTGCCGTTCCGAAAATGCTCCGAGTTATTCGGATTGAAGGAACGGCCATCGCGCACATCCTCCTGGCCGCGATCCAACCCGTCTCGATAGCCTTTCTGTTGCTCATAAGACGAGCCGCCGTAATTGCCATAGCCGCCACCATAGTAGCCGCCGCCGTAGTTGCCATAGCCGCCGCCGTAGGGATAAACCCTCGGAGTCGGATAGACTCGCGGCGTCACATAGACATAGCGGTTTCTCTCGCGTTGACGCTGCGCCCATTCACGCTGGCGTTCAGCCTGCTGCCGGCGCGCCCAATCACTGTTGTTGCCACGGTTCCAATTCCGGTCCCCGTCGCGGCGGTCATTATTACGATCCCGCCATTGACGGTCGCGGTTTCGATCCTGAGCTTGCGCCGTCGTGCTTAAAATTGTCGCACTGCCAATCCCCAGAACAAGCGCCATTGCGGTTCCCGCAACTGCCTTTTTCATCCACTGTAAGTTCATATTCAGTCCTTCCTTTCCCTAGAAAGCACCCCCATCTTCTTTCAGATGCCCTCACCGTATAAGATTACAATCCCTATGCCAAAGGTGGCCTGCCGATTAAACATTTCTTCTAAGGCAGCGCGGTCTAAGCAACCGGCAAGGGCAAAACGGTGCGACTTGCTTGCAAGGCAAGGATGCGGCGACTAAGGAAGCGCACAAGTGCACGCCTCCTTGAACGGATTTGAGACGCCGAGCAAGTGGTTTTGCTCGTAATACAGACTATTTTCGCACTTGCAGGCGGCTGCGAATCGAATCAAGCTCTTTCTGCAACGCCATGTATTCGGCGTTGGCGCGTTCGACATCGCGGCGTTTGCGCAACAGTCGTGCGCGGACGCGGGCGGGCGGCGATTGATCTATCCTGGTGCTGGCCCGCTGCGTCTCGCGGTACTCGCGCAAGACCCGCTTGACGTTCTCAGCGTATTCTTTCACCTGGCGCTCTAGTTCGACAGCGCGTTTTTTCAGACTCTGTGGCACGTCTGATCTCTCCTTGGAGCCTAAAACTGCCTGCAATCCGGGGGAAGGCAACCCGGCCAGCCGGAGGCTCGAAAGCAGTTAAGGTAAAATCTTAACTTTGCTGTTGCAACCGACTGAATTACTGTGATATTGTCCGTGTCGTGGGAGTAAAGCTTCCGGGCCATGGGTGGGGCCACAGCCCGGATGTGGTATTGGTGGTGCGCAAGACGGCGGAATATCGAAGCTGTGGGGAGCCGAGATATTCCTGATTGAGGTTCGCTCTAGCGCACCACCTTTATACTTCAACCGCTTGTGGGTGTCAACAAATTAAGCTGCAACGGACAGCCCCCGGCGAGATTCAGGCAGGTAAGGTCCCATGTTTTCAGATGAAGCCCTGAGCCGTATTCTCACCGAAGCCGACCGCATCGTTCAGGATGCGCAAGAACTTCTCAATCGAGCTACCGCCACCGGCGAAGCCGATTTAATCGACGCCGCCAGCAACAATCTCCGGCAAGTGATCGAAAACCGCGACCGGCTGAGTCGCGTCTTCGCGTTGCGGCTGGCAAGCGCCGACGCGCCGGCTTGAGCATCGCCCATCGGCCAACACAAATTCCCTATAGAGAAAAACCGCAAGACAGCAGGCTTCCAGTCAGCGGATTCACAACCGACAAATCACCCAAGCTCTTCACCGCTTCATCACCGCCTGCTCATCCGTCACTTGAAATGTCAGCCTACCGACATTGCAGGTTACGCTTTAACCGCAAACGCCCGACAAGCTCATGACCAGCGCGCCATGGCGCCTGATTGCTGCGCACTGGCCGTCCCCTTATACTTTGAATATGAAGCCGGAGCGCAAGCCTGAGCGAGCCGTGAAGCTCAACGTCATTCAGCCCCATTCGGTGCTGAACCGTTCCGGCATGGGCGGCTTCACGCTCAACCCTTATGCCGGCTGCGTAGTCGGCTGCGCGTACTGCCTTGAAGGCGACACGCTTATAACGATGGCAAATGGCACAACCAGGCCGATCAAAGATGTGTTGATTGGTGAAGCAATCGTTGGTGTGATGCGTGAAGACCGTAACGGCGGCGCGTGGTCACATCGCTACACTCAAGCAACCGTCCTGAACAAAATCGAAACGCTGAAAGAGGCGTTCGAGGTCGTACTTGAGAACGCTAACCGCGTGATCTGTTCCGGCGATCATCGCTGGCTTACTGATCGTGGATGGAAATACACGACAGGTAAAATGCTTGGAGAAACCCGACGGCCATACCTCACCACCAATAACTTCATTCAAGGCATAGGGCACGCACGCCAAACGCCGCCCGAAACCGAAGAATACAGAAAGGGCTACCTTGCGGGTATGATCCGTGGTGATGGCATGCTCGCAAAATACGACTACTCTGGCAAATACAAACGCCATAACAGAAAGCAGGCACAGACTAACGACATTCAGTACCATTTCAGGCTCGCACTCAGTGATTTCGAAGCGCTCAAGCGGGCAAAGAAGTACCTGAGCGGGTTTGGTGTTGAAACGACAGATTTTGAATTTGGCAATCGCAGTGGCAACAAACCAATGCAAGCGATTCGCAACCACTCACGAACTGCATTCGAAACTATCACCGCGTTGGTAGCAGATGGAGACTCCGGAGAATGGTTGCGCGGATGGCTTGCTGGAATATTTGATGCAGAAGGAAGTTTTAGCCAGGTAGTGAGAATATCCAACACCAATGAGCAGATACTCGGAATCACGCTCGAAGCATTCGCTTCGCTTGGCCTGAATACAGTGCGCGAAGACAGAATAGCGGCAGCCTCGATGATCAGACTACGCGGCGGGCTCAGTGAAGTAACCAGATTCTTCCAGCTAACAGCGCCCGCGATAAGCAGAAAATGCGACATCAGCAAGACGTCTTTGAGAAACGCAACTCGCATTGTTGAAATCAGGCCGCTTGGTAAAGTCCTACCCATGTTCGACATCACCACATCAACAGAGAATTTCATTGCCAATGGGCTGGTCAGTCATAATTGCTACGTCCCGCACATGAAGCACATGCAGTTGGAAGCGCGCACCTGGGGCACTTACGTTGATGTCAAAGAAGGCGTGCCGGAACTGCTCGACAAACAACTCGGGCGATTGCGCCAGCCGACGCGCGTTTTCATGTCGACCGCGACTGATCCGTATCAACCCGTCGAAGAGCGCTACCAGATCACGCGCCGCATTCTCGAAGTCTTCGCGCGCCACCCGCAGCACAGCTTGTTCATACTGACCAAGCAAACCCTCGTCGAGCGCGATACGGATTTGATTGCGCGCCTGCCGCGCGCCGCCGTCGGCATGAGCATCTCGGTGATCGACGACCGCCTGGCACAGATCATCGAGCCGTGGGCCGCGCCGACAAGCGAGCGGCTGGCGACGATTCGTCGCTTGTCGGCGCGCAACATTCCAACTTACCTGTTGTGGGCACCGGCCTTTGTGCCTGTGCCGATGACGCGCGAGTTTATTAGCGATGCGGTTACCGCCATTGCCGAAAGCAACACGCAGGCGTTGTCGCTCGACAGCTT
>JBBWZK010000190.1:0-9351 GCA_039648975.1 Blastocatellia bacterium | reverse complement strand
CGTCGGCCCAGCCGTCACAGCGCCCGGTGAGTAATGGAGGAGGATTCACCCCAAGCGACAACGCTTAGAATAGCAACCCGCAGGCGCGACGATCAGGCGCATTAAGTTCATCGCCCTGCGGTTGCTCGGTTCACTCACATTGCTTATAACGCGACATCTGAGGTTAGGTTTCAAAAATCATCGTGCAAACCGGCAGCCCGCTCGCGCTTCAAGCTTTATCGCTGAGAGGCCGCGCGCGTGCGCTTCGCAGTTGACGCTCGGCCTTCTCGATTTGGCGATGGATGAGGTTTGATTGATCAGGCGCGCGGGTTTGAATCAGCAGTAGAAAAAATAAGCAGGGCGCTCGCGTGAGCGCCCTGCTTTCCCAAGGAGAAGGATATTCTATTCTGTTCTGAGCCTGGTTTCCCTCTGTTGGTGGAAGAAATGCTTGCACATCCCGCCCGGCCTTCTTCAGGATCAACTGCTCACTAGCCTTAAACGTCCGTGCCGCGATTTTGTTCCCAACCGCGCGCGTTCAACTGAAGCGGCTGCCACGGCAAGCAAATTTCCCGCAGCGAAGACAATTTTTTACAAATCATCGCCCAATCGCTGCCCAACCGTAGGCGCGCGCTTACTGCCGTTGTCCAGGGAAGCAGTCTCAGGCGCGGCGGCGCGGCTTGCGCCGGCGGCGGGCGGGGGCGGCAATCTTATCGAGCCACTTCACAGCCTCTTGATAATGCTCAAACTGGAGTTCGTCGGCGCGAAACTGCGGCGAATGATAGATGGTGCGGTCGGCGACGCGGCGCGGTAGATGCCTGGCGTGCAGCATCTCGTGATAGAGCACGTATTCGACGACGAAGCGCGGAATGCGCGCCTCGTCAAGCGTGCGGCTGATGATGATCACGTCGTGAATGTGATCGTGATGGCCAAGCACGCGATGCGTCTTCTGCTGGCTCCACGATAGCCCTGGCTTCGCAAGCCCTCCGGCGAAATAGCGCTCATTCAACTCATCGAACAATTCATCGAGATTATATACTTGGCCGCGCGGCGATGCCGTCAGCTTGTAACCGCGCGCGCGCCGCGCCGCGTCCGTGGCGTTGAGGATCGAAGGATGATGCGCGTAATTGCGATAGGTGCGTTCATGCTCGGCAGCGACTTTCAGGCGATAGAGTTTCCCTATGAGAATGCAGGCCAGCGCATAAAGCACGTCGCGCGGCGAATGCCGTAAAATGTCCGAGATGCGCGCGTAAACGCGCCCTTTGCGCAGGCGAATGGTCGATGAGAGGCCGGCGTAGGGATAGAAACGCACGTCGATTTCGGGGCGCGGTTCGCGCCTGACCATGGCGCGCAAGGCCTGATCAAAGATCGCTTCGAGATTCGCCTCCGGTGCCTGGCTGGCATCGAAATCGAATTGCAACTGTTCGCGGTCTATCATTGGCAGTAAGCAGTAAGCCGTAAGCAGCAGGCAGTAGGCATACGCCAAATAAGTTCATCACAGCGATTTCATCTCTGCGACTGCCTACTGCTTACTGCTTACTGCCTACTTCTTGGCGGGCCTGTCGTCCGGCTCGACATAGCGTTCGCGGAATTTCAGATCGAGGTTCTTATTGTCAGCCACGCCGTCGCCGTCAATATCCACTTCGACTTTGATCTTGCGCTCTTTGCCTTCGCGCCGCGTATTGGTCGGCGCGTAGCCGACATTGTATTGCGTGCGCAGCATCGCCGAAATGCTTTGCATAATCGCCGGCAATTCCGTCTGGAAAGTCATCGGGAAGTAAGCGCCGCCTGAATAAGTCGCAAATGTTTTCAGCGCATTCTGCGCCTGCAAGAAACTCAGCCGCCAATCCGGCCCCAGGCGATCACCATACTTCTTGTCAAACAGGTGGCCTGTGTGAATGGTGTAGATCGGCACGCCCGCGCGCGCGACAATCTTCATGGCTTTATCGTAAGTAATCTTGCTGAACGTATCCATGCCCAGCGTCACCAGGATGACTGCCGTGTGGCCTTCGACTTCTGACAGCCCGTTATACTCGGATGGGCCGTTTTCCTCGTCGAAGAGTTGAATGGCCTTGCCGCCCAACAACACAAACGACAACGCATCCCAAAGACATGCCTCCTTGAAGTTCAACATGTCGCGGTAGCCGGCGACCACTCCCTGGTGTAAGCGATTGCGGTCATCGGTAAAGTCTGTAATCACCTTCGGTTTCATGGCGAAAGTGACGAGCGCGATCTGATCGTCTTTCTTCACAAAGCCATCGACAAACGTCGCCGCCGCTTGAAATATCTCCTGTGCAAAGCTCGGATCGAAATAGTTCATCAGGAAATGATTACCCCGGTTATTTTCGAGCAGCAGCACGGCGGTCATCGGCCCTTCGCCGTTGCGGAAGTTGGTGATCTCCTGCTTGACGCAGTCTTCATAGATGGTGAAATTTTTCTGCGCCAGAGTGTTATAGATGCGCCCCGATTTTTTATCGATAACGGTCACGTCAACGTTGACGACCTGTGTGCTGAGCTTGACCACCTGATCGTCCTTGGTGCTCTTGGGCATGGGCGGCACAGGCTCCTGCGATTCGGGCTGCGCCGAAGGGTTGCCCTTCTGTTCGTCAACCTTCTTCTCGACCTTCTTTTTTTCCGGCTGGCGTCCGCTCTGCGCTGCCACTCTCATGGTCGGCAAAGCAGAAACGGTAAGCAGCGCGGCGAGCAATGCGACAATCGCCAGTGCCCGCAAGAATGCAAATGACTTCATACATCCTCCGTGTCTGTACTGAGTGGCACGCCTCAAAATCATGTTGGGCTGGAAGCTTGTGAAGCGAATGCCTGATTCCATTTTAGCAGAGAGCCGCTAACGGGGGAAAGGATAGTGGTCAGTGGTCAGTGCAGAGGTTGAGTTCTTATGCTCTCTTCTGCTCGATGAATAGTGACTGACTGGCAATGGCAAACCACGAATAACTGACCACTGACCTCTGGCCACTGACCTCTGACTACTGCTCTTGAAAGAACCGGCTATGCTGGAAAATGCGGTCGTCGAAGTAGCCGCGCAGCAAGTCGATCTGGTCGCCATCGGCGCGCGCGATCACCGTGACGACATCGTAGCGATAGGCTTCATTCATGACATTCATCAGTTGGCGATAGCGGCGGGCGGCGCGGGCAATCTGCCGCTGCTTGCGCAGATCGACCGCACGTTCCGGGGCGGCGAATTCATCCGAGCGGCGCGTTTTCACTTCGATGAAGACGAGCGTCGGGCCATCGTAAGCGATCAGGTCAATCTCGCCCGTGAGCTTCTGGCCGCTAAGGCCGCGACCGAGCGGCACCAGAAAATTGGTCGCGACGATTTCGTAGCCTTCATGACGTTTCAGATGGGCGAGCGCCGCAGCTTCGCCACGCTCGCCTAATTCGAGATGCGCCGCACGCACAGCGCGCGTGCGGCGCGACCAACGCCTTTTTAACGCGTCGAACATCCCGCCTCCTCGGTAATCGGCTTGCACTCCGCAAGCCGATTATACTCGTCATCGCCGGTCGCCGGAACTCGCGAGCAAGCCGGTTGACAGCCGCCGCAGGCATTGCATATAGTGCAGGCTCATCCGGATCAATCCACCGTCAGGAGATGCCAATGAGCGCGCAGGAAAAGTTGTCATTTATCCATGATCCCAATCTCAAAGTCTTGATCAGCGAAGACGAGTTGCGGGCTCGCGTGCGCGCCATGGGCGAGCAGATCACGCGCGATTATGCGGGCAAAAACCTGCATCTGCTCGGCGTCCTCAAGGGTGCGTGCGTCTTTTTGTCGGACTTGATGCGGGCGATTGATCTGCCGGTATCGCTCGATTTCATCGGCATATCGAGCTACGGCGCGGCGACGAAATCGTCGGGTGAAGTGCGCATCACCAAAGACCTCGACGTCAGCCTTGCCGGCAAAGACGTGCTGGTGGTCGAAGACATTATCGACACGGGACTGACGCTCAACTACATGGTCAACATCTTCAAATCGCGCGAGGTGCAAAGCCTGGCCATCGCGGCGCTGCTCGACAAGCCAGAGCGCCACAAAATCGAGGTCGAGGCGCGCTACATCGGCTTCACGATTCCGAATGAATTCGTCGTCGGCTATGGATTGGACGTCGGCGAACTCTATCGCAACCTGCCCTTCATCGCCGTGCCGCAAGACCCTGATAACCTGGTGAAGACCCGTTAAGCAACCCGCATCGCAAGGATCGTCATTCTTCTTTTGTAATTTTCATCGCAGCGGGAGCAGGGACGCGCAGGCTTCGTCCAGCTTTCCCCATGACGGGCACGCCTTAATGCCCCGCTCTGCGCGCCCCCACTGCCGCTGCGGAGGAGTGAAACGTGAAACGTGGTGCGTGATGCGTGATGCGTGATGCGTGACCGGAGTTTTGTATCTGATGTGGCGGTTCGCAACTTAGGATAGCCATTCACCACGCATCACGTACCTACCAATCGGCAAGCAGCTTGAAAGTAATGACCATCAACATCCAATGCGTTGCGGCATACAACAGCAGCGCGTGGCGCGCGTTCTTTTCCATAGCCATCTGCCGCAGTTTGTAGAGCAAGTCATAGCCGCGCTTGAGAAAGTGATCTCGCCAGTCTTGGCCGAGGTATTGATTCATCATGGATGGCTGCGGTGTGATCGAATCCACCAGCGACGTGTCGCCTTTTGCGGCGACGGGGCGCGGCTGACAGCGCGCCAGCCCTTCGCGCACAAGGTGGCGCGCTTCGCGGCTGCGCCGCCACACGAAGCGTAACCAGAAACACAGATAACCCATCCACAGCCAGTGACAGATCCACAGCACCGCTTTCCAGATAGCCTGAAAGATGGCGTTGATCGTGTTCAGAACGCTGTTGACGGCGTTCGCAAGTGGCTTCAAAGCGAGCTGCGCTAACAGGTTCAGCCGTGCGAGCGCCCGTCTGGTGCGCGACGGGCGCGGCTTCGGCTTCGGCGGAAGTTCCCAGCCCGGCCCGCCGTTGACCGTGCGCGTCGCCGGTTCCCAGCCGATGGTGCCGAGCGGGAAGCGATAATCAGGATACGCTCGCTTAACGTCTTTGTAATTCACCATACGATTGCCGGCATAGCCGCCACGTTCGTAAATGGCTCGCCAGTAGTTGTTGTAATTCGCCAGCCGTTCGTGGCAAAGGGCAGCAGTATAGAGCGCATCGCGCGCCGCCTGCGCCTTCGGATAGCGATTGACGACATCGAGATAAATCGGCAAAGCGCGCGCCGCCGCATCATGCTTTTGCATGTAATCCAACAGCAACCGCGATTCATCCGCGCGCCGGAAGCAGCCGCTATAGTCTAGGTCGTAGAGGTAATAGTAGCGCGTGCCATTCCACGCCGGGTTGTAGAACAGCAGGTTGCCTTGGTATTGATAGCTGGCGAGTTGATACAGCGCTTCGGCCTTGGCTTCGTCGTCCGGCGCAAGATTCACCTGTTGTTCAAGCCGTTCAAGATCGTTGGCCGTGTGCAAATCCTGCTCGATCCATTCGGCGCGCACGCCTCGGATGCGCTCGTCCCAATCCAGTTTTTTTGTCGAACCTCGGAACTTCTCAGATGATTCGCCAATAAAATGATCGTGATAGCCATCGTCCGCGCCACGACCGAGCGGGCGAATCACCATCAGCGTTTGCCGCGCATCGTTCCAGCGCCGGTCGCGCAGGTAACGCACGCCGAGCGCGTACTGCAATTCGTCTGCGTGTGGCAGCATCGGATGGTGTTTAACGAATGCCGCAAGTTGATCGGTCGGCATCAATACGTCGACCACGTAAGCCACGTCGAGCCGGTAATCGAGCGCCAGATATTGTTCGAGCGCGCCATCGAGATCGTCCATGTCTTCAGCGACCATTGCCAGGTTGCGCCGCGCGCCTTCGGTGTAGCGATTGTTCGGATTCTCGGCAACCAGCGCGGCGAGCGACGTGCGAGCTTCTTTGAGGTGTTTAAGGTGGTAGAGCGCGACACCTTCGATCCACAAGACTTCGGCACGAATGTCGTTTTTTGCTCCGGCACTCAAGGCGCGACGCGCCAGCCGCGCGGCTTCCGCGTCGTTACCCAGTTCCAGGCTGGCTTCGGCGAGGCGCACGATGAAGCCGCTGCCGACCGCGCCGCTGCCATACCGGTTCATCATTCGTGTGGCGAAGGCAACGATGCGCTTCAGTTCGCTCGCATTGCTCTCATACCTATCCGCTTTGCCCCGGTCGACATCGTATCCAACGAGCGATGGGAGCGCGAAATTGTAGATCGTGTGATAAGCGTAAGCGAGCGCCGCGGCGGGTTCGTTTTCGATCAGCTTTTCGACGCGCGCCATGTCGGCATCGCTGGCGTGGCTGCGCGTGATGCCGAGCGAATAGACGGCTTCGATGCGGCTGGCATCATTGTCGCTGCCGAGCATTCGATAATACTCAGCAAGCGCCGCCGCGCGGTCGCCGAGTTTGAGTAAAATGTAAGCCATCCAGCCCTGCGCATCGGCGGTCAAACGGCCATTGGGATAATCGCGAATGACGCGGCGAAACCCTGCTTGCGCATCGCGTATCAGTTTCTGGCAATCGCTCTCGCAATCGGCAGGCAGGGTTTCGGCGTCGGCCAGCGGCGTTGAGCCTGACGCGGTCTTAAGCGTCGCGAGCGCCGCCATGTAGAGCGCCGCCTCGCGCTTCTCGCTCTTCGGATAGCGCGCGGCGATGACGTTGAATTCAGCAAGGGCTTTCTCCGGCGCGGATCGATATGTGACTGCCGCCAGCAAGTAGGCGGCGTTATCTTTCAAGTGCGCGTCGCTTGCTGCGACATCAAGCAGCTTGCCATCGAAATGACCTTCATCAAACGAGGTGCGCGCTTGCAGGTAAGCCCGCACGCAGGCTTCGCTCGCGTCATCTTCGAACGCCGCAAGGGCATCGAGTTTATCGCATGCCGCGTTGCGCCGGCTGCGAACGTCTTTCGGCTCAAAATACCCTTGCTCGCGCATCCCTGTGGTGCGCTGCAAGTATTCTGTGAGGTTTTTTCGCGCCGCTGCGAGACTGCCCTGCTGTTCGGCCTCAAGCGCCTCATCCCAGAGCCGGTCAATCCGCTTCGACGCTGAGTCGGCCTGCTCATCACGCCAGTCATCGATTTCACTCCAGGAAAAGAGCTTGTCGCTGGCCGCGCCGCTGCGACTCAAACGCGGCAGTCGCCCGAACTCTTTCGCAGAGCGAAAGGCGTTGAACCTCACCGAATGATCTGTGCCCGGCCAGCCGCAGCCGAGCGCCGCTGCCGCTATTGCCAACACGGCCAGTGCGACGAACAGCCACGCACGCTGGCTGCGCTGGGGTCGCTTGCAGATTGCTCTATGACTTTGCCGAATGTGTCGTGCTCGACTCATGATTTGCGCTCTGGTTGGACGGGAATGGTTCGTCGTTCAGAGATTTCGCGTCCGTCGTCTGTGGTCAGAGTGAAGATGACGTCGATAGCCGTTGGCAGCGGCGCGGCCAGCGTCAATAGAGCGCTGGCGCGACTGCTTGGCAGCCACGCAGTCAATTCCAGCTTCGCGGCGCTGGCGCGGCGCAGGCTGCAAGTTATTGCGCCGGGCGGCGAGTCGCCGGCAACCTCACAAAGCAGCGCCGCCGAATCAAAGCCATGTAGATCCAATTGTCGAAGACTGCCGGCTGGCACGCGCACTAGCAAGCTGGCCGCGCCATCACCGAGCCGTGCGCGTGCGGCTCCATTGTTGGCGAGCTTGAGCCGTATGCGTTGCCCGCCAGCCGTCATTTCAGCGTTTGTAGCTTCGACTATAAACGAATTGCCCGGCGCTTCGCCGTTGAGCGCGCAGGCGATCTCGGCCAGAGTCAGAGCGGTCACATCGTCGCTTTCCGGCAGGCGAAAGAGGCAGACGCCGAGCAGATGTTCGCCTGCCTGTTCACGCACCGCGCGCCCGCAGGCCGCCAGCGCTTCGGCGGTCGGCACGTCGAGCATCAGCCATTCGCCGGCGCGCATCAGCAGATGGTCAAGCTGCACGTCTTCGGTCGCGCGATAAACATAACGCCACTCGCTCGCCGGCGACTCGCCCATGCGCGGCGAATCAAACGCGCGCCGCTCGATCAATTGCAGTTCGCGGCGCGCGACGACGATGGCGGGATCGAGATCGCCAAGCACCGCCAGCCGTGCGCCGTTGCTGGCATAGTGAATCGCGTAGCCGTAGGCGGCGAGTCCTGCATAAAAAGGGCGATTCAAGCTTGCCGCGCGGCGCACGTCGCGGGCCACCTTCTGCGGCGAGGCAATGGCAAGGGTCTCGTCGATGTGCGACGGAATTTGCTCACCGTAGAGTTGCGGAATCCAGAAATCGACCGCCGCCAACGTGCGGTTCAGATCAGACCCGGCCATCCATGTCGGCAGGCCGGTGATCGATAATTGGCTGCCGGCGGGCAATCGCTGGCGCAATGAGCTTAGTAACATAGCATACCGAGTGAGCAGCCGCGTGGGGACATCGAAATCCAGTTGCACGCCGGCAACGCGTGCCGCATCACCGGCGGCGCGTTGTGCGTCGTCGGCGTAAGCTGCGGCGATCTCATCAACAAGCGCGGCGATGTCAATTCGCTCAAACGCCGCCAGCACGACGGGAGTCGCGTTGTAAACCAGATGGATTTCGATGCCCGTGGAAAAGCGCCCCGCTGCGGCGCGCATACGGCGCACCTGACCATCGCGGTAATCGATCTGTCCGGCGCGCAAGAAGAGCGTCCGCGCATTCGCCTGAGCCATGGCGCGTTCAACATCTTCCTGACGAGGCGCACGCGACCGCCAGGCCCAGAAGGCAATGGGCACATTGCCCGGCGACCACGTGCGCGGCGACGCAGCGTTGAACCGCATCACACCAAGCGATGCCACAACGAACAGCACGGCCAGCGCCAGCGCGCCGCGCCAGAGTTTGCCGCGCCGCGCCACCCCTTGCTTGCGGATAAAATCAGCGATCCTCATCGCGGCAATTATCGCGCGCCGCTGGCGCGCTGATACCGCGAGCGCCAACGGCGGGCGGGCGTGATCGCCTTAGCGATCAACGGGGCTTGCCCGCCGCGCACAACTGTGGCTAACCACATTGACCAACTGCCCTGCTGGTCATAGCATCAAAGCGTCTGCCGCCGTGACAGACGTGCGGGACAATGATGAAGGCGCACAGTCGTGTGGTTGGCAGGAAGGTCATTCCTCAACTCAAGAAACACTGAGAGGCAGGAGCAAAACGTCATGGCCATCTTGATTGCTGAAGACAACGTGGCGCAGCGCCGTTACCTGCGCGAGCTGCTGGAGCGCGAGTTCACAGCGCACGCTCCTGTAATCGAAGCCGGCGACGGCGAGCAGACGATTGAGCTGGCTTTGCAGCATCGCCCGCAGCTTTGCGTGATGGACATACA
>JBBWZK010000152.1:0-19877 GCA_039648975.1 Blastocatellia bacterium | reverse complement strand
CGCAAAGCGGTGAGCAGTCACCGCACTCCAAATGCTGCCGCACTCCCCTTCCCTTGCGGGTTAATTTAGCGCATCACTCATCGCCATCCAGCTTGCCGTTGCCGTTGTGATCGATGCCAAGGCGATGTCCATAGCCGACCGGCACGCCTGTGAAGGTCAGTTCCGATCCTGCCTTCGCCGCCTGGACAAGTTCCTGCCAAGACAAGGGCGCATCGCTTTGTCGATCAGGCTGCAACCTGCCCCCGCCGATGTAGACAAAGCCGCGATGTTCTGCGCGATAAATTCCCTTCACGATCAGGTCGCAATTGCCGGCGTTGGCTTGCGCGACGAGCAATTGAATGCGTTGATTGGCGACGGCTGAATCTTGATGGTCGCCATTGATCGTTACTTGCAGTCCGACCGCCGGAGCCAGGCCGCTGTCGAACGCTAAAACGAATGCCGCCACATCACGGCGATCATCGTCGCTCTTAAAAGTAAAGACGGGCAAGCGCAGGAAATCCAGCAGCGTATCAACTGAGCCATCGTGGATGAAGCCGAATCCTGAAATCTGTGTGCCGCTCGCATTCAGCATGCCGATCGTCTGATACACGCCGCGCACCTGCGGCACTTTGAAGTCCTGGGATTCTTGCAGCAGAAGTCCGGGAATGATCAGGTTGTTCGTGCCGGACCGGAAACCCGGAGACGAATTGTGGCAAACATTACACGCAACCAATCCGCCATCGAGCGGGCTGTTATTGAAGAGTTGACGGCCACGTTCGGCGCTCGGCCCGGTAGTCGGGTTGGGAAACGTCCGGTCGGGATTTTGTAGCGGATTGGGAGGATAACTTAGTGTTTGTACGAATGCCGTGAATGCCGCCATCTCATCGTCGCCGAGCTGACGCGGGCCGCCGAGCAGAGACCTGAATGCCGGATTGAAATCTCCGAGCTTGCTGCGGTCACCGCGCCAGTGCAACGGCTCGTTGCCGATGATGCCGCGCAGCGATTGCGTCGTCATCGGCCCTTTCATTGGGTGGAAGACCGAAGTTAGCAGTTGGCCTGTCGTCTGCAGGCTGCCTTTGGGGTCGCCCAGATCCCAGGCCAGCCCGTCGCGATGGCCGTTCAAGTGACAGCTCGCACAGGCCAGGTCGCCATGGGCCGAGAGGTTGGCGTCATAAAGGAAACGCCGCCCATCGCGGACACTCTGCGGCTCAGGGTTAAAGCCTATGGCAATGCGAGCTGTCTCAGTCTGTGCGCGCATATCGATGAGGCTCAAGGTTTCATCGAATCGGTTCAGCACGTAAAGCCGCTGTCGCGATTCATCTATGGTCAAGCCGGTTGGCCCCTGCCCGACGCGGATTCTGTTCTGAACGACGCCCGACGGATTGAGAACACCGACTTTGGCCGAGCCGGTTGCGGCAACGTAAAGTGTGCCGTCGGCACTGCGCGCAATGTCTGCGGGCAAGGCAAGGCTGAGGCCTCGCTCTGCCTCTGATCCTTCGGGCAGATCGAAACGGATGTGCGGGTTGAGATCGACCGCTCGCACGCGGGGCGCTTCTGCGCTCAGATCGACGATGGCAACCCGTGTGCTGGCGAAGCGCCCGCGCAGATTCGGCTCAAAGCGAATTTCATTGTGCGCCTCTGTGTTGACGACATAGAGGCGATTGCCCGCAGGGTCGAACACGGCATTGCCGACGGCTGTGCCTATACCCGTCACTTCACTTTGAATCTGCGGTACTGACTTAGCGGCATCAACCACCACCAGATCAATATCCGCGAGCGTGTACGGAATGATTTGGTTCCATTTCGTGTTGCCTCTCTGATCTGCCCATCGAGCGCCATCCCACTTAATAATCAAACCGACGCTCGGCGCTGGCGGCAGTTTCTTGGACATCTTTGGCGAAGCCTTGGGCAGACCACCGGCGGTCTTCACCTGGTTCGCGCCAACGACGGTGGTCTGGTTGCCGGACTCAAACACACTGACGTAGACGTGACTGCCCGACACATCTCGCGTTAGCGCGCGCGGCTGTTTGCCGTTGATATTGATGACCTGTGGCGGATTAGCCGGCGCATCGGTGTCGTAGACTTTGAGATGGTTCAATCCTGAGACGCAGACAAAAGCCTTCTCCTGCTGGGCGCCCGCGAAAATCACGTCGGTGGGCTCATCGCCGACATCAATCGTGCGCACCACACTGCCTGTTGTGAGGTTGATTACACTAACCGAATCGGACAACCAGTTCGTCACCCAGGCCTCTTGGTCATTGCGCACCGCCACGCTGACCGGTTCAAGGCCGACAGGTATTTCGGCGATGAGTTTCGGCAACTCGTCGGCTAACTCAAACACACATAGCCGATGATCGGGTGTATTGACCGCCAAGAGTCGTGTGCCGTCCGGCGTCAGCGCCAGCGGATGAGCTTGCGGACTTTCAAAGTTCTTGAAGTCCGACGGCTGTGTCTCGGCAGCGACCAGCGGCGGCGGTGAGCCGCTGCGGAAGCAGATGGCGATGCTAATCGCCAGCAGAAGCATCAGGCGTTTGGTGTAGCTCGATATAAGACGAATTGACCGTGACATCACTCCCTCCGGGCAATCGTGGCAGAGATTACAATTCGATGGCACAACACACAAAGCGCATCACTGGTAGAGTCAAGCACGCTGGATATTTGCTGCACTAATATAGGGAAGCCCGCGCGTTACGTCAATCAATCTATTAAGCCTGGATCATCGGCTGCAAGAAGACTTCTGAAATGCATCACGCGTTCGGGCTCCCTTAAGGAGTCGCATCATTGGATTCTGAAGGCTGAACATAATTGAGAAAGTTGACCGCATTCTGATCCAGGTTTTCCCGATGGTGATCGTAGCGCATGACGGTCTTCGGATCCTTGTGACCGCTCATCATCTGTACCTGCCGATAGGTCAGCCCTTGATCTAACGCCCGCGTGATCGCCGTCCGTCGCAGATCGTGCGGGCTGAGTTCGCCAATCCCGCCGTAATCGGCCCACCGCATCACAATATTGCGCACCATTCTCGTCGACAGCGGCTTATCGAAGACGAGAGTACGGTAGTTGACCACAGGCTGAAACAGGTGTGCTTCTTCGCCATCTGAAAGCAGCGTCGCCCGGCGTTGGGCGTCCAGCTTGAGGTATTCGTCAAAGGCTTTCTTGATCTCGACAGGTAAAGGAAGCAGCCGTTCCCTTCCCCCCTTCACCTTCAGTCGCATCACCCACCTTCCATGACTCCATTTGATAGATGATGCCTTCAACGAGCAGACCTCGCTTACGCGTAAAGAGGTCCGCAGCATCAATAACAGGATGGCATAATCGCGCGCTCCTGCGGCGGTTTGACGATCAGGCCCGGCCAGCAAGTGCGCCACTTCCTGCGCGCTCAGCGCCCGACCAGCAACATCTTGCGAGACCGCCGGCGGCATCACCAGCTTTGTGGACGCGGGCTTGAGAGACACAACGTTTGCTGCCTTGAGATACTCGAAGAAGCTGCGCACGACCGCAAGCTTCATCGCAACGGTCGCGGCTTTATTCCGCTTGCTGCGCAACTGCTCACGCCAGCCCAGCACATCTGCCGGCGTGACTTCGACCGGGTGTCGGTTAGCAACGAAGGTGAAGAACTGGCTGATGATGCGGCGGTAAGCGCGGCGCGTCTCCTCCGACACAGACTTATCGCAGAATGGTCGCGCTATTTTCTCATCAAAACGCACTGGCGCAATGGCAGCGCCCGTTTGGGCGGCTAAATTATATCGATCCATGCTCAAGCAGGTCTCCTTTCAGGCATCTGTGGTCGATCTTCGACGAGGCGATGAATTTCGTCTTCTGTTTATCAATCCTGCGTGGCGGGCGGTGTCAGCATACGACACCAGTGAAATCGAAGTCAAAGTAATTCCGAAAATAGTATTTACCGGAAATAACCCTCCCTGCGGCAATACTCATATCATTAAATGCTTGTTTTTCTGAATTTCGCTCTTCGTGAAACGTCGTGAAACCTCCCTTCCTTTTCTCTCAAACATAGGATGAGCGGGACATGGCCTTGAATCTAAATGAATCTATATTTAGGTAATTGAATTGATTTGAAGTTATCCCAACACTAAATGAATCTATCTGTGCTATACTGCGGGGCGACTCATATGAGGGTGAAAATGGAAAACACACAACCCGCCGACTTGATCACCACATCGGAAGCAAGAAAATTGCTCGGTGTAAGCCAGGCGAAGATGGCGCAATTACTCAAGCAGGAATACCTCCGGTTCTATAACAATCCCCTGGATCGGCGGATGAAACTCGTCAGTGAGGCTGAAGTACTCTCACTTATTCCAAAGACAACAGGTAGAGCTGCATGAAGACAATTGCTGTTGCGAATCAAAAAGGGGGCGTCGGAAAAACTACAATAACCCGCGAAATTTCAGCATGTTGTGCGCTGCGCGGCTACCAAACACTGGTCATCGATTGCGACCCACAGGGTAATCTCACCTCGTCCTGGGTGAGCCCTGAAGTGTATGAAGCAACGCTGTCTCACGTTTTGATCGAACCAGAGTCGCCGCTCGGCGGCGGCAAAATCGAACCGCTACCGCTCGTCGACGCTATTCTGGAGAGCCCTGTTGAAAATCTCGATATTGTGCCTGCCGACATACGGCTTGCTCGGTTCGAGATGCAGCCTGATTATCTCACGCATAGGCTGCGCAACCAGATCAACGAACATAGCCAAAACTATGATTTTGTTTTTATTGACTGTCCGCCCCAACTCGGTAAGTTGCTTACCGCCGCACTTTACTCGGCTGATTACGTTCTGGTTCCCTGCGCCGCAGACGCAATGGGCTTGCAGGGTTTGAGTGATCTTTCCTACACCATTCAGCAGGTTCGCAAAAATGTGAACTCCAGTCTACGCATGTTGGGAGCGGTGATCAATCTTTACAAGCCGCAAAGAAACCTTTCGGCGGAATCGCGGAGCGCCGTCGAAGCCGCCATTGAACTCGTCGGCCACGTGTTTGACACCAACTTGCACGATTATTCAAAGATTGCCGAAGCACCGTCGCAGAAACTCCCCGCCGTTATGTATGCCGGGAGCCATCGCGCGGCTGACCAACTGTGGAGTCTGACTGATGAAGTCCTTGAGCGACTTGGCACTTCAAGGCAGAAGATCACACGGGTGAAGTGAGGCAGATATGGCTGACCCGAAACGTAAAACAGATAGCGCGTTACGCACTCCCGGGCCAAAGAAAAAACTAGGCCTTGTCGTCCCACCGCCGCTTAGAATGCCGCACGATGAGCTTATTCCTAGTATCGTGTCACAGAATTCTTTAAAGAATTCAGAAACCAGTATGCCTAGTCAGACTAGTCTGACTAGGCATACTGCGATCCCGCCTCCGTCTATCGTTTCAGACGATAAACTCCCTCTAAACAATAATTTGGGCCTGGAAGGCTCACAAAGTCAAGGAGTTGAGCTTCAGCCCGGCGATCCAAAAACGGAAGGACAAACTATGACTAGTCAGACTAGTCTGACTAGTCATAGTTCAACAGTAGAGCAGAAACCCTCCGACAAGTCTCCGATAGCCCCGAATCGTGACTTCACCCGTGTCGCGAATTCAATATCGCGCGAAGCTGTGCCAGCGGGAGTTTTCAAAGGCAAGAGCAAGATGCTTTATGATTGTCTTTACACGATGACACGCGGCGCTGTGGTGCCGTCTCGCACCGTCAGGATTTCGCGACCAAAGCTGATGAAGGCTGCTGGCATCGGCTCGCGCGTGACCTTTGATACAAATATTAATCACCTTTGTGCAGTAGGATTGATTGAAGTGAAGAGCATTGCCGGCGAGCATCATGGCAATGAATACACGGTATACATTCCAGAGGAAAGAGACACAACTCTACCTAGTCAGACTAGTCAGACTAGTCTGACTAGGTATGCCCATAAACTAGACAGACTAGTCAGTCTAGAAACTAGACAGACTAGGCATACTTCAAGTCTAGAAGAATCAACAACTTCGGCTATGCCCCATACTTCTTTTAATACAACTACTGATGATGATGATGGGATTACCGCATTCGCGGTGATTATTCGGGCAACCGCAGCCGCAGTGATCGGCCACAACTTGCCACAATCTGATATCGAGCGCGAGCGGTGGAGGGAACTGGCCAGCCTCCTGGCAGAAGAATTAAATCAGGCGGCGGAACGAGCCGGGCAAATTTCTTCCGTGCCGGCATTTTTTGCAACCCACTTGCGCCGCCGGCTAAAAGTCGGGCCTAGTGTCAAAAGAGAGCCTCGTCCGGATCCGCAAATCGTGAAGCATCAGGCTGCGGCCTTAAGCAAGGAGCAGAAACTGTTGAAGATGATTAAAGAACTGCGCCTGCTCCATGTGGGCGACCCGGATTATCAACAATCGGATCTGATGGATGATTTGAAATTTCGCTGCAAGAAAGCCGGCCTGGAATGGGATGAGGAGATGATACAGTTCCTGCTAAAGCCCATTGACAATGACGCAGGGGAGAGAATTAGCAGCAACCTTTGATGGAGATGATCAGCCGGACGCCAATCGCCCACGGTTTTTTCCAGCCTCTCTATTGGCGCCTCGACTTTTGTCGGCGCGGATTTTCTTTCCTTGCAATTGGCCTGTCTTGTCAGGGGAGTGCGCCTGCTGCTTTTTAAACTGTATCGCCATTTCTTTCTGAAACTGCGCGTCCTGCTTAATCCATTGTCTGACGTTCGCATAATTCAGCTTCAATACCAGCGCAGTGTATCTGGCCGTGCAGCCGGATATGAGAAGCCGTATGGCATCGTGTTGAGTTGCAGATAGGTACTGGTTGTCCTGGGGGGTCGCTTTCTTCCGCATGCATCATCTCCGAGTCAAGAGGAGAGCCTGCCTGACCGCTGCCGCAAAGCGCAAGGATACTAGCCGGCTTGCACAAAATCTACTCTTTTATTCTCGCGTGCCGTCTGAATCGCTGAAGGCCAGCGGTGTTAGTTTTAGCGGCAACACTGCCAGATTGTCAACTTGTGCGTAGCAAGGCGCGTTGACATGAAATTTTGAAAGCATATTTTTTGCAAAGCACCCAGGGTTTGTAGTTTCGGAAACGATGTGAGGCGAACGCCGTTTGCCGTCGTGTGGACTCAACAACAAACTGCAACGAGCCGGGGCAAAGGCCTAGTGCGCCGCCCCGCGCGCCAACCAGTTGTTGATGTTCATTATCCTATGCTAGACACCATTGCGCCCGCACGATTCGCCAATGAGAGATAGATTACAAAAACAGCTTCGACGCAATTCGTAAGCAACCAGCGCAGTTGTGCCGGCACCGCCCGGCGTGACCTGCGCGGAAAGCGAGAGAGTCAACCATGCCAAGCTTCAGGCCGCGCACCTTCACCGAGTACCTACAGTTAATCTGGCACCGAAAGCTGCTGTTTTTTTTGGTCTTCATGTCAATGTTGCTCGCAACATTTGTCATCGTCCGCCGCATTCCCGACCAGTACCAGTCAAAGGCGTCGATTGTCATCGCCGGCAGCCAAGACGACCGCGCGGCGACTGCCGCTCGTGTAACCACGACTACAGAAAGGGTATATAGTCGCGCCTTCCTCGAACCGTTGATCCTGCGTCACAATATCTACTCGAAAGAGGTCGAGCGCGGCGCGATGGAAGCTGCCGTCAGTCGCATGCGTAAAGACATCAAGGTTGACACCAAGTATCGCGGCGACTACCCCGAATCGCTGACCATTGCTTACCGCAATCCGAATCCTGAAGCCGCGCAGGCGGTTGCCAGCGATATCGTCGCCGCCTTCGGCACGATGAATCAGGCCATCGCGGGCCGCTTCGACGAACAGGCGAGTGAGATCAGCAGAGAGCTTGGCGAGCTTGAATCGCGCCTCAGCCAGCTCGGGCAGCAGCGCGCCATTGCCAGCGCCCGCAACCGCTCGGCTTCGCAATCGCGCGGCTCGTTTGATATGCACCGCGCGCAACGCCAGGCTGCCGAGTCATCCGTTGAAGCGCTTACCGATAAGCAGTACGCCCTGCAGCAGCAGATCACCGAAACCAAGCGGCAGATCGCCGAGCAAGAGAAACTCGCCAAAGCCGCGCCGCGTGATGTGAAATCGGGTAGCTCGTATGGCGTTTTGCTCGTCCGCAAAGCGGAGCTTGAAGCACAACTCAAAGATTATCAATCGCAGTACACCGACAAGAACCCGAAGGTCGTGCAGGTGCAGACACAAATAGCCGAGTTGAATCGTCAGATCGCCGCCTTGAAAGCCAGCGATTCGGGCGACGTAGTTCCAGACTCCGCCGAAGCCCGCGAGTTGCGCGCCCTACAGCGCGAGCTTGCCAATAAGCAGACAGAGCTGGCCGTCGTCGAGCGCGAGCTTGGGCGCAAGCAGCAGACGCTTAGTTCAACGCCGAGCGTCAGCGCCAGCGCACCGGTGGCCGCCAGCGCGCCAATCACCGACATCGCCAGCGAAACCAGCACCGACCGGCTGGGTGACCGCTACACCTACTTGCTGCGGCGGCAGGACGAGTTGCGGCAGACGCGCGGCGCGACGGCGGGCCTCGATCCGGGCATCTTCCAGATTGTTGACCGTCCAACCGTGCCGCAAACCCCTGCCGGGCCAGATCGCATGAGGCTGCAATTGATCGGCCTGGCGATTGCCCTGGCTCTCGGTCTGCTCGCCGCCATCGTGTCACAAGCGCCGCGACTCTTTGAAGTCCGCGACGACCGTGATGTGAATTACTATCTTGGCGCGCCGGTGATTGCGCTGATCCCCGAATCCTTTACGCCGGTTGAGCGCGGACGCCAGCGCACGATGACGCTGGCCAGACGCGGCCTGCTGCTGCTGCTGGGCATTGTGCTGGTGCCAGGCTTGATCCTGCTGTTGAACCAGATCGGCCTGTTTCAACTGCTGGCGGGTCGCTGGTAAGGCGAGGCGCGCTGATCGAATTATTTGTGAAATAAGTTACGAACCCTGAAGGGCGGTCAAGAGACTGCTGAACCAATAGCGGGAGAGCCGTAATGGGAAAAGTCTTCAAAGCATTGAGTAAATCAGAGAGTGAACAGCCGCCGCATAGCCTTGCAGCGGTGGTCGTGGCTGAAGAGGAAGCGAGCGCCGCGCGACCAGACCATCAACCTGCCGACGCCTCGCGCCGGCGTCTTCGTCGCTCTGACGTAGGAGCCGCGCGACAAGATCATGAGTCTGCCGAAACGTTTGATTTCCTGCGGTTCTCGCTCAACGCACCGGCGACCGAAGCCTTCGACAGGGAAGCGACCGTCGGGTCAACACCGCGCAGCGCGGCGATCAGCCCTGTCCGTGAAGTGACGCTTGATGCGTCGCGCATCGATCCACATCTGGTCGCCTTTTATGACTTCGATCCACGTGCTGCGGAGGAGTACAACAAGACGGCCATCACCTTGATTTCTGCCGCCGCCGATCAACCGCTCCGGCGCGTGCTGATCGCTTCAGCACAACACGGTGAAGGCCGCACCTGCGTCGCTTTGAATCTGGCGTGCGCGCTGGCGCAGGCGAAACAGCGCGTCCTTGTCGTCGACACGGATATGCAGCGCCCGTCGCTGCTGCGCCTGCTCGGTATTGAAGCGGATGCAGATATTGCCGAAGCCGTAACGCGCCAGCTTTCTGCGAGCGCCGTCACCCTCAATGTCATGCCTTACGGCTTTCATATTCTGCCGCTGCGCGAGCGCGTCGAGAACTCGGCGGAGATTCTGGCGTCGCCGACGCTTCGCGAGATGCTGGACGATTGTGAAGCGGATTACGATTTTATGATCTTCGATTTGTCGCCATTGCTCGACTCGAAGGATGCCAATCTTTTGATGAAGCTGACGCACGCAACCGTGATGGTCGTCCGTCCCGGCAAAACGAACGCCAGCCATCTCAGCCGGGCGATTGCGCCGCTGCCGGAAGACAACGTCTTCGGCGTCGTACTGAATCGCGCCGGCTAGTTGTTTGTGACGCAGTGTGTTTGGTTCGGAGTTTCGCCCGAATGCGGAACGCCAAACCGGAGCGACGCAAGCCGGGAAATAGTTCGGTAACGGGGAAGCCTCAACGCCTCATGATGTCAAGTACGCGCTCACGCGCCATCATCATCCTGCTGTTTGAAAGCCTGCTCACCTGTTTGTGCGGCGCAATCGCCATCTGGCTGCGCTTCGGAAATGAAAGCGCGGCGATGTTTCACAGCCTCAGCATCTGGCTGAAAGTCGGCTTGCTGATGCTGGTCGTACAGGGGGCATTTTATATCTTTGACCTCTACGACTTTCGCCGCATTCGCCAGCGCGCGGCGCTTTACATGCGCATCTTTCAGGCCATGGGGCTGGCGGCCATCGCGCTGGCGGTCATCTTCTACGCCGTGCCGCAAATGATGTTGGGCCGTGGCGTCTTCCTGGTCAGCCTGCTGTTGATGCTGACGCTGATGTCGTGCTGGCGAGTCTTTGTCAACTGGCTGCTCGGCCATCCGCGACTCGCCGAGCGCGTGCTGATTCTTGGCACAGAGCAGACCGCCATCAACCTGGCGCGCGAAGTTCTGGAGCGGCCCGAAGTCGGTTACAGAGTCGTCGGCTTTGTCGGCGATGACCCGGCGCTGGTCGGCAAATCGCTGATCAACCCGTGCGTTGTCGGTCTCAACTGTGACCTGGAAGAGATCGTCCATCGTTACCGGCCTGACCGTATTGTGGTAGCGATTACAGACCGGCGCGGGCACATGCCGGTCGATCACCTGCTCAGGCTCAAGCTCGAAGACTCGGTCGCCGTCGAAGAGATGGCCTCGTTTCACGAGCGGCTGACCGGCAAGATCAGCACGGAGATGCTGCGCCCAAGCTGGCTGATCTTTTCAAACAGTACGCACAGGCTGCGCCTCTATCGCCAGGTGCGGCGGCTGGCTGAGGTTTTACTGGCGACGATTGGTTTTCTGCTATCGCTGCCGCTGATGCTGTTGACCGCGATTGCCATCAAGCTCGATTCGCGCGGGCCGGTTCTTTACACGCAGGAGCGTGTTGGATTGCACAACGACCTGTTCAAGATCATCAAGTTTCGCTCGATGCGCACCGACGCCGAAAAGCACGGCGCGGTCTGGGCGAGCGAGCATGATCCGCGCGTCACGCGCGTCGGTCGCATCATCCGCAAGCTGCGCATTGACGAGCTGCCGCAGTTCGTCAACTTCATGCGCGGCGACATGAGCTTCATCGGCCCGCGACCCGAACGGCCCGTCTTCGTCGCGCAGCTTGAGCGTGAGATTCGTTACTATTCGCAGCGCCACCTGGTGAAACCCGGACTGACCGGCTGGGCGCAGATTCGCTACCCTTATGGCGCGTCGGTCGAAGATGCCATCGAGAAGCTGGAATATGATCTCTACTACATCAAGAACCAGTCGCCGATACTGGACGCCATCATTATTTTCGAGACGATTCGTATCGTGCTTTTTGGCAGGGGGGCGCGCTGAAGCGGCACTCGCACGGCGCACGACAACAGGAGGAGCTATGACGGAACATTTGCTGATCTTAAGGCAATGGCGCTGGCTGCGAGCGTCTGTGTTAATGCTGGCTGCGAGCGTCTTGCTTGCGGGCGCGGCGTCGGCACAGGTGAACGCGCTGCGCCCGGCAGACGATAAGAGCGCGCCGCAGGCCGGGGCGCGGGCGACGCTAGCGGATGATGCCGATCCGTACTTCAAAACCATCTATCGCGATTTCTACGACCGTTACAAGATCGGGCCGGCGGATACACTTGCCGTGCGGGTTGTCGGCCAGCCCGAATATTCGCTTGAGAAAGTCACCGTCTCGCCGGTCGGTCGCGTCTATCATCCGCTGGTTGGCGATATCGAGGTGGTTGGCTTGACGATTGCGGGCGCGACGGAAAAGCTGACCCTGGCGCTCGCTGAATTCATCCGCGAACCGCGCGTCAGCGTTTCGCTGCTTGAAGCCAACAGCGCGAAGATCGGTGTGCTCGGCGACGTCACGCATCCGGGCATTGTCATCATGGCGCGACCGATGACCGTGCTCGAAGCCATCTCGGCGGCGGGCGGGGTTACTGACCTGGGCAGCAAGTCCGACATCACGCTGCTCAGACAGGCGGGCGACGGCTCGATGCGCACGTTCAAGGTGAACCTCAAGCGCGTGATGGAAGCCAAAGCCAGCCCGGAAGAAAATCTCCAGTTGCAAGCCGGCGACACGCTCATCGTGCATGGCAATTTCAAGAAGACGCTGTCGACGATCACACAGCTTGTCGGCTTCAGCAGCTTTGTGCGCATCGTCTCCGGGCACTGAAGGTGAGCCGCCATGTTTACCGTCGGGCAAGAGGACAGACATCAGTCAGGGCGTGGGCACGAGCCTCTGCAAAGGTCGCGTCAAACACCTGGTGTATGTGCGCCTGCATGCGCGTTCGGAGGGTTAGGTGCTGAATAAATCACTCGTTAATAATCACAATGATAGACCTGAGCTAACTACCCGCACAGACTTCAGTCAACCGGCGGGGAATCACCATGGCGCGCGTGCCGGCCAACCTGTGCCGAAGGCCGATGCCGCGCCGGAGCCATTCACAGACCGTTGGAGAAGCCAGATGAAACACAGAAGGCTGACCGAGCAGACTCCACTCGCGGTCTTCGTCCAAAACCGCCTCGACGAGTTGGGAATGAAGCAGTCGGAATTCTGTCGCCTCACAGGATTCGATCAGGGACTGTTGTCGAAGATACAAAGTTCGATGATTACTAACTTGAGCCTTGAGACGGCACTGCGCCTCGCCATCGGTTTAACGGTGCCGCCGGACGAGATCTTGACGCTAATTGATCGCGAGGATCTGCACGCGCTGATTACGCGAGCCTATCCGGGAACTATCGGGCCGACTCTGCCGTCGGGCAGCGAAGATTTGCCAGCCCCGATACAGGAGATCAACCGGCTGGCCATGCGAGCTTATGGACTTGGCCGCAGCCTGTCGCCGGTGATTGGCGTGCTGGCGCACCTGGCGATCATGCGCGGCGAAAAACCGAAGGTCCTGGCGATGGAGATGACGACTGAGAGTTGACGGGCCACGAGGCGGACTCGGGTTCGAGACGTTCAGGTCGCCCCTTCGGGCGCAATTCATCCGCCAACTCAAAACCGCGCAATGTGGCATTAACCACAACCTGGCGCATCGTTGAAACTGCGCAGGCAACCGGCCTGCGCCGCCGAGGTCAATCCATGCAGAGCGCCCTGGGCATCGAGAACACGGCGAAGGAGGGTGGCGCGCGCGGCACGCATCGCGTCGCCTTCGCCGGGCTTTTCATCTTCACCCTGCTGCTTTATTTGCGGCCCAACGAAATGTTTCCGGAGGTCTTCGGCGAATTCCCGCTCGCCAAAATCGTCGCCCTGGTTACTTTGCTGGGCTTTTTCGGAGCGAAGCTTTTGGCCGGCGAGCGGCTGAGCGTCTTTCCCCTTGAACTGCGCATGCTGGCCGTCATCACCTTGCTCGGCGTTGCCTTCATCCCCGCCGCCGCCTCGCCCGAAGCCAGCATCGACCTGCTGACCGACACATTCCTGAAAGTCGTCGCCATCTTCGTGCTCCTGATCAACCTGATAGACACGCGCGAGCGGCTGCAAAAGATGATGGCACTGGTCGTCATCTGCGGCTCGTTGCTCGCCTTGTTTGCCGTGATGGATTATGTCGGCGGCAAGTTCACCGTCGTCACACATGGCGAAGAGGGCACGGTCGTCGGTCTGCGAATCACCGGCATCGTCGGCGGCATCTTTGGCAACCCGAACGATCTGGCGACCAGCCTTGCTCTTCTCATCCCTTTCGCGGTGGCGCTGGCGCTGCTGCGGCGCGGCGCGGCCCGCCTGTTTTATCTGACCTGCGCCGGTATACTCGGACTTGGAGTCATTCTAACGTTTTCGCGCGGCGGCTTTCTCGGACTCGTGGCGATGGCCGCCGTGCTGATCTGGAAAGTCGGCCGCCACAACCGCGCCCTAACCGCCACCGCTTTTGTGATCATTACTACGGTCTTCATTGTTGCCATGCCGGTTGGCTATTCGAGCCGCATCACAACCATATTTGACAGTTCATCTGACCCGACCGGCTCGTCCGAAGCGCGCCGCGACTTGCTCGAACGCGCCGCCAGCGTCGCCGCCAATCACCTGGTCATCGGCGTCGGCATCGGCAACTCTCCGATCTATTCGCTGCACGAGCAGCGGGCGCATAACTCGTATCTGGAAATCTCTGCCGAACTGGGTGCTGCCGGCCTGATCGCTTACCTGATTATGATCTTCGCGCCGCTGCGTTCGTTGCGCCGCATCGAGCGCGACACCATCAAGGCGCGCGCCGCCGATCCCGGCGACGAGCGCGCAACGGTGACCTATTATCTGGGCGCAGCGGTTCAGGCATCGCTGATTGTCTATATCATCTGTAGCTGTTTCGGCTCGATTCAATACCTGTGGTTTTTGTACTACCCGCTGGCTTATGCCATCTGCCTGCGCCAGATGCACGACGCCGAAGCGCGCGTGGTCGCTGCCAGTCCCGTGAAGGTGAAAATCGTCGAGAACCGCCCGCATGCCGTGCTCTGGCGTCCGAATCAGCGCCGCAAGCCGCTTGCTGCAACCAAGGAGAGCGCCGAGTCGCCGGCGGGGAATTCATGAATGAGCGAGCCGATGGTTGTAATTAAAATCATCTTCATCCTGTCGCTATTGCTGGTGGCTTATGCCTATGCCGGCTATCCCTTGCTGATCTTCATCCTCAGCCGTCTATTTTCCAGGCCGGTGCGCCAAGCCGAGATCACACCGAAGGTGTCTTTGATCATCACGGCCTATAACGAAGAGTGTGACATCGCTGCCAAACTCGACAACACGCTGGGACTCGATTATCCGCCTGACAAGCTCGAAATCATCGTCGCTTCGGACTGCTCAAGCGACCAGACGGACGACATCGTGCGCCGTTATGGAGCGCGCGGTGTCCGTCTGCACAGGCGGCCCGAACGCCTCGGCAAGAGTGTGGCGCAAAACCATGCCGTCAAGCAGGCGAGCGGTGAAATCCTCGTCTTTTCCGACGCCACCACGCTGTACTTGCCGGATGCCGTGCGCCAGATCGTCCGCAGCTTTGCCGATCCGCAAGTCGGCTGCGTCGCCGGCCAGTTGATCTACGTCGACCAGGCGACGACCGCCGTAGGTTAGGTTAGGGCTGCCGCTTGTACTGGAGCTACGAGATGTTCATCAAAGAGAGCGAGAGCCGCGCCGGCTCGCTCATCGGCGTCAGCGGCTGCCTGTATGCCGTGCGCCGCAGCAGCTATGCGCGGCTGGCGCTCGATATGAGCAGCGATTTCGTCATCGCCACAGAGATACATCTGCAAGGGCAGCGCACCGTCTACGAGCGCAAGGCTGTGGCGATGGAAGAGACCAACAAACGCAGCCGCGATGAATTCCGCATGCGGATTCGCGTCATCGAGCAGACCTTCAGCGCGCTGCATCGCTATCGCGCGGCGCTCGGCCTGCGCCAACATGGACTGTTCGCCTTTCAATTGATTTCGCACAAGGTGATGCGTTATGCCGTGCCCTTCTTATTGATCACTGCGTTTGTCTTGAATCTGCTGCTGGCGGGCGAGTCGCCTATCTATCGCTTGCTTTTTATAACGCAAGCGATCTTCTACCTGGCAGCGATTGCGGGCGGGCTCGGCGAGCGATTAGGGCTGCGGCTCGGCGTGCTGGCGCTGCCCTATTATTTCGCCTTGGCGAATGCCGCATCGCTCGTCGCCTTCATACACTTTATGCGCGGCAACGCACACGTCCTCTGGGAGCCGATTCGTGAAAGCCGCGCCGCGAGCGGCAGATGAATGGCTGATGATCGAACGGCGTGCGAGTGAATTCGTCTTCCAAAACTGCGGCGTTGGGTAACACTATTGCCCTGCTTGCCGTGTCCCTTTCTGCTGCTTAAAATCATGCTGTGCCGCCTTCGATTACCGGAGCGCCAGTTAATTCGCCCTGACCGCCGCACCCGCCTCGCAAAGTAAATACCCGCCATCACTGACCACCGTCACCGTTGCGTTGATACCCAATGGCGCTTCGTGTAAGAAGTGCGCGCCCTTTGCTTTCCAGGTTATTAAAAAAGAAATGAAGGCATAGGTGTTGCAATCTGTGGAGTTGCAGATTGTCTTATGGCCCTCGCGCTAAGTGTATTCACACAGCGCCGAATGCAATGTCGCCGACAGCAGATCGTCTGTGCGCCTGTCGTTAGTGCGCCCCTTTTTCGGCCTTCGACCCCCGCGCCATCAGCCGTAGGCTAACGCTTTTGCGAATGGCTCAGGCCCTGATTGCGCCGCGCTGACGCTGCCCCTCAGCTAGGTTAGCAACGCAGCAGCAAGCAACCGTTTACCGATCCGCTTCATTGTGTGACTCACTGAAGCGGTGTGATCAGGTTGCCTTCTGTCTGCCGGGTCGGAATGGGTGAAAAGAAAAAAATGAAGCGAATTGCCTTTGGTCTTCTGTTTATTATTTCCGCACTCCTCATCACAAGAGAATGCTTTGACGGCAGCGCCATCCGGTCGCTGAACAGCGTCGTCGCAGCGCAGGCGTCGACGGAACCGGAACTGCCACGCGTTTACCTCAATACCACCTACCCGGCGAGCAGCGGTTCAACGATCAATGTCGCGGCAGGCGGTAATCTGCAAGCCGCGCTCAACCAGGCACAGCCCGGCGACCAGATTGTCTTGCAGGCGGGCGCAGTCTTCACGGGCAACTTCATCCTGCCGGCAAAGACAGGCAGCGGCTGGATCGTCATCCGCACCTCGAATCTTTCAGGCATTCCTGCCGAAGGCGCACGCGCTGATGCCTCAAGCGCCGTTGCCATGCCCAGGCTGCTGACGGCCAACACCATGCCGGCGATCAAGACGGCTACGGCGGCGCATCATTATCGTCTGGTTGGCCTTGAGATCGGCATCGCCGCCAATGCGACGATCAACTACGGTATCGTTGCGCTAGGCGACACAGGCGCAGCGCAGAATGCTTTGAGCCAGGTGCCGCACGACCTCGTTATTGATCGTTGCTACATTCATGGCAATGCCACGGGCGACGTATCGCGCGGCGTCGCGCTGAATAGCGCCGCGACGGCGATCATTGATTCGACGATTGCCAATTGCCACGGCGTCGGCTATGACACACAGGCCATAGGCGGCTGGAACGGCCCTGGGCCATACAAGATCGTCAACAACTACCTTGAAGGCGCAACCGAAAATTTCATGCTCGGCGGCTCTGATCCGAGCATCGCCAATCTCGTCTCGACAGACATAGAGTTTCGCCGCAACTATTGCGCAAAGCCGCTCTCCTGGTGCGCCACCGAGCCGAGTTATGCCGGCGTTCACTGGTCAGTGAAGAACATCTTCGAGTTGAAGAATGCGCAGCGCGTGCTGGTCGACGGCAACATCTTCGAGAACTGCTGGGTCGATGGACAGACGGGCGTCGCCATACAACTGACGCCGCGCAATCAAGACGGCAGCGCGCCCTGGTGTACGGTGACGGACGTGACCTTCACGAACAACATCGTTCGCCACTCGGCGGCGGGCGTCAACATTCTCGGCGGCGATTACAACTTTCCCAGCCAGCAGGCGCAGCGCATCAAGATCAAGAACAATCTGTTTGACGACATAGGGGCCACGCGCTGGGGCAACAATGGCAGACTCTTCCAACTCATCAATGGCCCGGCCAATGTGCAGATCGATCACAACACAGCCTTTCAGACCGGCAACGTCATCACCGCCGATGGCGCACCGACGACGGGCTTCGTCTTTACGAACAACCTTGCGCCGCATAATGACTATGGCGTGATGGGCTCCGGTTACGGCATCGGCAATAGCAGCATTAACTATTATTTTCCGGCGAGCGTCTTTGCGCGCAATGTGCTGGTCAGCGGTCCGAGCCTTGTTTATCCTGCCAATAATTTCTTCCCGGCGTTGATGGCTCTGGTTGGCTTCCTTGATCTTGCGGGCGGCAATTATCGGCTCATTCCTCTCAGCCCTTACTGCCATGCGGCAACGGACGGCACAGACATCGGCGCGAACTTCGACGCTCTGCAAGCGGCCATCGGCGGCCAGACGACCGGCAATCAACCGCCGCAGGTCAGCGTCGCGGCCACGCCTGTGAGCGGCACTGCACCACTCAATGTAACCTTTGCCTCAAATGCCACAGACGCGGACGGCAGCATCGTCTCTTATAACTGGAATTTCGGCGACGGCCAGACGGCAAGCGGGCCTGCACCTTCGCACCTCTATCAATCGGCGGGCAACTTCACCGCGCAACTTCTGGTCACAGACAACGGCGGCGCGACCGCTGTCGCTTCGATTGTCATCTCGGTCACGACATCTGCGAACCCGCCGGTCACCGCCGTGCTCTACGCTTCGGAAGCGCCGGTGCGCGTCGGCAACTGGCAAGTCGTCGCCGACGCGACGGCGGCAGGTGGCGCACGTCTGTGGAACCCTGACCTTGGCGTAAGCAAGTTCAACACAGCGTCGGCGACGCCTGCGAATTATTTCGAGATGACCTTCAACGCACAGGCGAATACCGCTTATCACCTGTGGATGCGCGGCAAGGCGCAGAACGATTCGCCCTACAACGATTCAGTCCACGTGCAGTTTTCCGACAGCGTCACGGCGAGCGGCGCGGCGATCTTTCGCATCAACACGACCGACAGCACAGTGATGAATCTCGAAGATGATTTGAACATTGGGGTCAAGAACTGGGGCTGGCAGGACAACGGCTGGGGCGTCGGCGTGATGGGGCCGAATCTCTACTTTGCGACGACCGGCACGCATACCCTGCGCGTGCAAGTGCGCGAAGACGGCCTGTCAATCGATCAGATCGTGCTGTCGCCAACGACTTACTTGAACGCCTCGCCCGGCGCGCTCAAAAACGACACGGTGATTCTGCCGAAGACGACTGCCGGGCTGGCCGTCATGTCGGACTCGCCTGATTCGGGAACTGCGGCAGGCGGCATGACCGTCAACCTCAACGGTGCGGGTTTCCTATCAGGCGCAACAGTGAAGTTTGGCGACGCCGCTCCGGTCACGGCCAATGTCGTCAATAACCACGCGCTGACCGCGGTGACGCCGTCGCACACTGCCGGCAGGGTTGACGTGACGGTGAACAATCCAGACGGCGCGTCGGCGACGCTTTCGGGCGGCTATACATTTCTGCCGCCTAATCATCCGCCGCAGGTCAGCCCGACGGCGTCGGCGACGACCGGCGCTGCGCCGCTGTTTATCAATTTTGCAGCGAACGCCACAGACGCGGACGGCGACACGCTCAACCTGAGTTGGGAATTCGGCGACGGCCAGACGGCTGCCGGAGCAAACGTTTCGCACAGCTATACGATTGCCGGCCAGTTCACGGCGCGCGTCACGGCCAAAGACCCGGCGGGCGCGATGGCGAGCGCCACCATAAGCATTAACGCAAACCCTGGCGCAGTTCCGGGTATACAGGTTCTCACTCCCGCAGCCGGGCAAAAGGCGCAGGTGAAATCGTCTATCCCAATCAACTGGACAGTCGACCGCGACACCCTGATTAATCAAACTCAACAGTTATCGCTTGACGGCGGGCTGACGTGGCGCGATGTGATGACAAACTTGTCCGGCGACGCCAGGAGCTACCTCTGGAGGGTGCCGAACTTGCCGACCACTAGCGCGCGCATTCGCGTGATCGCCGATGACCGCGGCGGTGCGCAAGGCGTGGCCATGAATCCCGGCAATTTCACCATCGGCACCAAGCTCAAGGCACAAAAAAAGAGCAATAAGCAGTGATGCTTGCCCTTCGTATTCAGATCGTCTGCAAGGCAGGCGACCGCCTGTAGCGCAATGGCATGAAGTTAAGCCGAAAAGTTTGGCGACAGGCTTTGGAGTGCGGCGACTTGTCGCAGCTTTCAAAAGCGGTGACAAGTCACCGCACTCCAAAATTCTCTTAACTTATTGTCATTA
>JBBWZK010000109.1:0-11672 GCA_039648975.1 Blastocatellia bacterium | reverse complement strand
TAGCTTCAGCCACATCAGGATTGTCGCCCCTGATTGCAACTGGCGTGGCGCTCTTTGCCGACCGCCTTCCATCCGCTCTAAACGGCGGACGGGCGGTGACGCCTTTGCTTTCATCAATGGTGAGTTGCGCTACATTTGCTGATTGGCTCGCGGTTCGTTTGGTTTCAACGACCGAGCGCTTCGCGGTGACGGCATCTTTGGCGGCGGGCAGGTCTTTGAAGCTGCCGGGGATGTCAATGGATTTTTCTTCGGCTGATTTCGTAGCGGTGGGGGGATGGTTGACGGCACGCACCGATTGGGCGTTGCCGCTGACTGAGTACCCGAATGCAAAAATCGCCAGGATGGATAAACCTGAGGAGAGGCTGCTGGTGAATCTCCTACTGGGGGTCTGATTCATTAGTTGCCTCCTGCTTATTTGGTTAGCAATTTACGCTGTGTAGAGCCACGAACCCGATAACCCATCTTGCTCGCCAAATTTACTTCAATACTCCAAACAGCGTGCTTCTTAAACGAGCCGCCAGTATACCACGTCAAATTGCCGATGAAAGAGTTCAAGCAAGCGCGCAGCAGCAGGCATTGGCGTTGAGCAGGAGTAAACGCTAAACCTCTAAGGGCTTATGCCGAATCTTGCAATTTTCTTGCGGCGCAACCCTCTCTCTAAGTGTTGCAAATCAACCGTCACTATCAGAAACAGTCGAAGAAGATTACTGCCTGTCGTTTACGTAATGCGATGTACATTACATAAATGATGGGTGGTACAGATCGACCTTCAACAGGAGGAACCGAAACTCTCATTAACCCCGCGATGAATCGTGGGGTTAATGAGAGGAGTTCGTGCCAAGCCTGAATTGCGATGATTCTTCGCTGCACTGAGCCGCTCGTTTTTCATTTTGCAGCGGCTTCTGTCTACCGGCACGATGTCGGCAATGTGCAAGTTGACATCGCTCACCTCACCGCCTAGCATTGCTTATTCGCTGTGGTCTCACGGAACGTGCCTGTTTGAGACGAGAGGCCGTCGCACAAATCACCAACCGGAGAGTCAAAGATGTCAACCATCCGCGCCTTTCGCGCCGAGCGCCCGCCTAAAGACAAAGCCGCCGAAGTGTCCGCTGTTCCTTATGATGTCGTCAATACGGCAGAAGCCCGCGCACTTGCCGCCGGCAATCCGTTGAGCTTCCTGCATGTCTCGCGGCCTGAAATCGATCTGCCCGACGGCACGGACATCTACGCAGACGCCGTTTATGCAAAAGGTAAGGAGAATTACGATCAATTGCGCCGCGCCGCGCCGCTCGAAGTCGAAGCGACGCCGAGCCTCTACGTCTACGCCCAGCGCCTGGGCGACCACGAACAGACGGGGCTGGTCGCTTGCTGTTCGATTGACGAGTACGACGCCGACATCGTTCGCAAGCACGAACGCACGCGCAAAGATAAAGAAGACGACCGCACGCGCCACATGCTCACGCTCGGCGCGCAGACCGGCCCGGTCTTTCTGACTTATCGCGGACGCGACCAGATCAATGCCATCATCGAGCGCGCCATGCAAAGCGACACGGTCAGCGACCTCACGGCTGCCGACGGCGTCAGCCACACCATCTGGCGGGTTGCCGATGAAGACACGCAAGCATTGATCGAAGAGTTCAAGCAAGTGCCGCTGCTCTACATCGCCGACGGCCACCACCGCGCCGCCAGCGCCAGCCGTGCGCGCGCCGCACTCCGTGAGCAGAATCCGAATCACACTGGCGATGAAGAGTACAATTATTTTCTCACGGTTCTCTTCCCTGCCGATCAGCCTCGCATACTGCCTTACAACCGCATCGTCAAAGACCTGAACGGCCTGGCCGTCAGCGAGTTTGTAAACAAGCTTGCAGAAGCGTTCACAGTCAATGATGCGAACGATCCACAGCCTGCGCGCAAGGGCGACATACGGATGTACCTCGAAGGCCGCTGGCATCGATTGACTATCCCACCGGACAGCATTGATGCAACGAATCCGATTGCCTCGCTTGATGTGAGCGTGTTGCAAGAGCGCGCGCTCGATCCTTTGCTCGGAATCAAAGACGTGCGCACAGACAAGCGGATTGATTTTGTCGGCGGCATTCGTGGTGAAGAGGCGCTTGAACAAGCCGTCAATGAAGGCCGCGCGGCGGTGGCCTTCTCGCTCTTCCCCGTCACCGTTGACGAGTTGATGGCCATCGCCGACGCCAACGAAATCATGCCCCCCAAGTCCACCTGGTTCGAGCCGAAGTTGCGCGACGGCCTCTTGAGCCATCTGATTTGAAAGCCACCGGCAGCGAGACACAGCGTAATGAATATCCTGGTTCTCAATTGCGGCAGTTCGACGGTTAAGTTTCAACTCATCGCCACCGACCTCGATGAAATCGCTCGCAACGCCGACCGCAGACTGGCGCGCGGCGCTATCGAACGCATCGGCGGCGAAGCCATCATCACTTCGCAGGTCGAAGGCCGCGCGCAGCAACGCTCGACCGCAGACCTTCGCGATATGCGCGCCGCCGTGGACTACATCATCCGCTGGGCATCATCGGAAGCCTCTGGCATAGAAGACGTGCGCAGCGTTGCAGACATACACGCCGTCGGCCATCGCGTCGTGCATGGCGGCGAACGCTTCACACATTCCGTGCTCATCACCGACGAAGTGCTCGCGGGCATCGAAGACATGATCGAGCTTGCGCCGCTGCACAACCCTGCGAACATCAAAGGCATTCAAGCGGCTAGAGAATTGTTTGGGCCGGGCCTGCCGCAGGTCGCCGTCTTCGATACGGCGTTTCATCAAACGCTGCCCGAACGCGCTTACCTGTATGCCATCCCCTATCAGTTTTATCGCCGCTACAAGGTGCGCCGTTATGGCTTTCACGGCACCTCGCATCGCTACGTCGCCTATCGTTATCGCCTGCTGCGCAACATCCAGCGCGAAGAGACCAACGTCATCACCCTGCATCTCGGCAACGGCTGCTCGGCGGCGGCCATCAAGCACGGCGATTCGCTTGATACCTCGATGGGCCTGACGCCGCTCGAAGGGCTGGTGATGGGCACACGTTCCGGCGACATTGACCCGGCGATCATCGATTACCTCGCGATCAAAGAAGGCTTATCCATTCAACAGCTCGAAACCATGTTGAACAAACAATCAGGCTTGATCGGCATATCGGGACTGACCAACGATATGCGCGAGCTGCTCGAAGAATCACACGAAAACAATGATCGGCGCGCGCGGCTGGCGATTGAAATCTTCTGCTATCGAGCGCGCAAGTACATCGGCGCTTATCTGGCGGCGATGGGCGGCGCGGATGCAGTGATCTTCACAGGCGGCATCGGCGAGAACGCCCCCGAAATTCGCGCGCTCATCTGCGAAGGTCTCGAATGGGCCGGGCTCGAACTTGATCAGGAACGTAATACGAACTGCAAATCGGGCTGCGAAGGGTTGATCAGCACCGACAGCTCGCGGCTGGCGGTCTACACCATACCGACCGACGAAGAATTATTGATTGCGCGCGATACCGTGCGCTGCGTGCGCGGCACGCCGCATCGGTATTAGAATGCATTTTCGCTTGCATTCAACCAACGGGAGAAGCACTGATGAAAGTAGTCATCGCAGATAAATTCCCTGAAAGCGGCATGAGCGAACTGAAGGCGGCGGGCTTTGAGGTGGTTTACGACGCCGAACTCAAAGACGAATCGCTCACTCAAGCTGTCAGCGCGACGGGCGCAGACGTGCTTGTCGTGCGCGGCACCAAAGTGCCGGGCGCAACGCTCGAAGCAGGGCGCTTGAGCCTGGTGGTGCGCGCCGGTGCGGGCTACAACACGATTGATGTGAAGACGGCTTCGGCGCGCGGCATCTACGTCGCCAATTGTCCGGGCAAGAATTCCATCGCCGTCGCCGAACTCGCCTTTGGCCTGATTCTGTCGCTCGACCGTCGCATCCCGGCAAACGCCAATGACCTCAGAGCCGGCAAGTGGAACAAGAAAGAGTACAGCAAAGCGCGCGGCCTGTTCGGCTGCACGCTCGGACTGATCGGGCTTGGACAAATCGGCCAGGAGATGCTCACGCGCGCACGCGCTTTCGGCCTGCCGGTCGTCGCCTGGAGCCGTTCGCTGACAGCGGAACGCGCTGAAGAACTCGGCGTTGAAATGAAGTCGTCGCCGAAAGAAGTAGCTGCGGCGTGTGACATTCTGAGTGTTCACGTCGCCCTCAAAGATGACACGCGCAACCTGATCAACGAAGAGGTGCTCACGGCGCTCAAGCCCGGCTCAACCTTCATCAACACGTCGCGCGCCGAAGTCGTCGATCAAGCGGCGCTCGCTCGCGCCGTTCAGGAGCGCGGCATTCGCGCCGGGCTGGATGTCTTCGCAGGTGAACCCAGCGGCGGAACCGGCACGGTCGAAGATGACATCTTCAAGCTCGAAGGCGTCATCGGCACGCATCACATCGGCGCATCAACCGATCAGGCGCAACAGGCTATCGCCGAGGAAACGGTGCGCATCATCCGCGAGTATAAAGACAAGGGCCGCGCGCCGAATGTAGTCAATCTCGCAAAGAAGACGCAGGCGACGCACCTGCTGGTCGTCCGCCACTTTGATCGCGTCGGCGTGTTGGCGGCGGTCTTCGATCAGTTGAAAGCCGCCGGCATCAACGTGCAGGAGACCGAGAACATCGTCTTTGACGGCGCGGTCGCCGCCATCGCGCGCATCCATCTGGATCAAGCGCCGTCAACCGCAGTGCTCGAAGCGATGAAAGCAGCATCGAACGACATCATCGAATTGAGCTTACTCGAACTTTAGTGAGAGGATTCAGGATTCAGGGCTGTCGCTGCCAGAAAAGTGGCTTTCAGAGCCAATTACAAGGTGTGCGGCGAGTCCCCCTCCGGATAGCTGAATCCTAAATCCTGAATCCTTGGAGAAATTATGATAGAACGCCTTTACAACTTTTCCGCAGGCCCGGCGGTGCTGCCGCTGTCGGTGCTTGAACAGGTGCAGCGCGATTTCGTGGCGCTGCCCGGCGTCGGCATGTCCATAGCCGAGATCAGCCATCGCTCGAAGCCGTTTGACGAATTCATTCAAGGCGCGGAAGCCGACATGCGAAAACTCGCGGGCATCCCCGACAACTATCGCGTCTTGTTTTTGCAGGGCGGCGCGTCTTTGCAGTTCTCGATGGTGCCGATGAACCTGCTGCCGGCGGGCGGCAAGGCCGATTACGTCGTCACCGGCGCGTGGTCGAAGAAGGCCATCAAAGAAGCGCAACGCATCGGCACGGTGAATGTGGCAGCAACTACAGAAAGCGAAAACTTCACGCGCGTCCCGAAGCAGGAAGAATTAAAGCTCGACCCCGAAGCGGCTTACGTTCACATGACGACGAACGAAACGATTCACGGCGTCGAGTATAAATATGATCCCGACACGGGCGATGTGCCGATGGTGGCCGATGCTTCGTCGGACATCTTCAGCGTCCCCATGAACGTCGGCAAGTACGCGATGATTTACGCCGGCGCGCAGAAGAACCTCGCGCCGGCTGGCGTCACGCTGGTCATTCTGCGCGACGACATGCTGGCGCGTAGCCCCGCCAGCCTGCACACCATGTTGAATTACAACACCCACGCCAAAGAAAATTCGCTCTACAACACGCCGCCGGTGTTTTCGATTTACGTCATGCGCCTGGTGCTCGGCTGGCTGCTCGAACAAGGCGGCCTTGAAACCGTCGGCAAGCATAACGAAGAGAAAGCCGGGCTGCTGTATGACGCGATTGACGCGACCGAGTTTTATCGCCCGCACGCCGCCAAAGACAGCCGCTCGCTGATGAATGTGACCTTCCGTTTGCCGAGCGAAGAGCTTGAAAAGCAGTTTGTGGCCGAAGCCACAAAAGCCGGATTGAACGGTTTGAAGGGCCACCGCTCGGTGGGCGGCATCCGCGCGTCGATCTACAACGCCTTCCCGCGCGCCGGCGTCGAAGCGCTGGTTTCGTTCATGAAAGAGTTCGAGCGCACGCACGGCTGAACTTTATAAGTGCTGAGTTCAGAGCGCGCATCTGCAAAGTCCCGCTAGGGACGAAATGTTTATAGCAGTAGGATGATTAAACTTCGTTCAAGCCCCGTAGGGGCGCAATATTGACATTGCGCCCCTACGGGGCTTGAACGTTTCTTCTAACCGCATTTCTATAAACATTGCGCTTCTACGGAGCTTACTGCTCAGACGCGCTCTGAGCTTTGAGTCGGCGCAAATCCGCCTGTCATGCAAAGCTCGGAACTCAGAATTGATCACACCAGACTCTTCACTCGACAATCACGCGATCCGTCGCGCTGCGCCCGAAGGTCTCCGGGTGATACATCTCTTCGGCCTTCGACGGCGGCACTACGAATGCACCCGGCGTTGTCGCCCTTGCGACATACGAATAAGTGTAGACGCCGTCCCAGAGCAGCGAGGCGAAGGCTTCGACGCGCTCGTCGCGCATGTTCTGGTGCTCGTACCAGACGCGCCACCACCAGCGATTCGTTGTCTCTTTCGGGTCTTGCGGGATGCTGCCGGTCACGGCCAGTTCCGGGTTCATCGCTTCAAGCCCTGCCGGTATCGGATCAACCAGGGCGACGTGATAACGGCGCGACGGCGCAACCATCGTCAGGCGCACGCGCACCCGCGCGCCGGCTTTGATGTGCCACGCGCCATCCACATCGCGGCGCACGTCGTCGGCTTGGTCTATGGCTTCATAAACGCGCTCGACCGTGAAGCCGTGCTCCGACGATTCAAGCTTCAGGCTCGCCGGTGCATATTGCATACCGATGCGGTAATACAGGCGGCCCGCCCCGTCTTTAGTCAAAATTACATTTTGCGATGCGACCGTTTCAGCCAGATAGCGCATCGGCACCGTGACGTTGAAGCGTTCCGTCGTGCGGCCTTTGAATTCATGGTCGCCGGCATAGGCTGAACCGAGCCAGGCGCGCGCCGTGAAGTTCGGCGTCGTCTTCTCATAAACGCCAAAGTATTTGTCGAGCGCCAGCAGCACGAATGAATTCTCCTGCGTGTTCTCCCAGCGCCCCGCTTTGCGATGGCCAAGCAATCCGCGCACGAGCTTCGGGATCAAGTCACTGGCCGGCTGATCATTGATCAGCGCTTCCAAGATCACCGCATCGGCGCGGCGGTCGGAATGCAACAGCAGGTAATCGCTGTCCTTGTACGATGTCACGAAATGGGCTGTGGCAGCCTCTTCCGTGGCGCGGTTGTTCAGGTGACGGCGAATCGCCGCGACTTCCGTCGTCGAGTTGGCATCCCTGGTCAGCACAGACAACAGCCAGCCGATGGCTTCGAGCGACAGGCCGTTCAAGCCCGCTTCGGTGATCAAGTGCCGCGCGCGCGCCGGGTCGCGGTCGCCCAGGCGATTGCGCACGTATAACGCATAAGCGATCAGCGCGCGACGCGCTTCGATGCCGTAGTAATTCGGGATGTGCTGCTCGACGTTGCGCAGGTAGTTGCGCGAACGCTCAAGCATGTCGTTCGGCACATCGAAGCCTTTCTCTTTGACACGCTGCAAAGCATGCGCGACGTGAATGCTGACGTAAGGCCATGATTCATCGCCGCGCCGCCAGAAGCCGAAACCGCCGTCGTCGTTCTGCAAAACGCGCAATCGCTTCACGTCGCGCGCGACCGAATCAATCATCGCCTGCGGCGGCGGCAAGCCTTGCGCCTTGAACGCGGCGAGCACATCCTTCAACGCGGCAATTGCCATGACGCGCGACGACATCTGCTCGGCGCATTCAAACGGATAACGAGTCAGGTAGAGCACCGCATCGGTCAAGGCTTGCAGTTCAGTTGACGATGTGGTGATTTCAATACCGCCGAATTGTTTGACGGCGTCCGACGGCGCTTTGACCGGTTGCACGATTGCGCCGGCGTCAATCTCGCCGTAGGTGGCAAAGGCTTCGGTGGTCGCGGGCGTCCACACGGGAAGCTGAACTTCTGCGGCATCAGCCCACTTGCCCGACGCTGCGGCGATTTGAAAGCGCGCCGTGCCGGCACGTTCGGTGGTCGCCGGGAAGCGCACTTCGACGCGGTCGTTTGCCGGCACGGTGACGCGGCGGCCCGCGCCTGCGGTGAGTTCAGCGTTCGCTGCGCGCACGGCGACGTTGACTTCCATTGGCGAATCGGTTTGATTCTGTACGACGACCGGCAGTTCAAACTTATCGCCGAAGTTGAGGAAGCGCGGCGCACTTGGGCGCACCATCAAGGGCAATCGCGCGGTGATCGTCGATTCGCCGCCGCCGAACTGCTTGCCACCGGCGACCGCTACAACCATGATGCGATAGCGCGTCAGGTTGTCAGGCAGTTTGACGTTCACAGTCGCGCGGCCATCGGAATCGGTCGGCACCGATGCCGCAAATGTCGCCAGCGCGTTGAAATCTTCGCGTTTGCGAATCGGCGAAGTTTCCTCTTCATTAGCAGTCGCGCCATCTTTACTTTTTGCCATGCGTGAGAGTGTTGCAAGTGGCCTTATTTCGCTTGGAGCCCCCGCAGCCGTTGCGTATTGCGCGGTCGTCTCCTGTAACGAATCAAATGCCCGCCCGTTGATCGGCAAATTCTTCACCTGCGCAATTAGGTCTTCGGGACTGGCAAGCAGCACATCTTTACGCAAATCATAATCGCTCGTATCAGTCCCGCGTTGCGCGTAGAACGTCGCTAACGGATCGCCGATGCGATAGCCGGTGAGTCCAAGTATCGCTTCGTCAACCACCACAACCGCAAGCTCGCTGCCGGCGACGGCGCGGCCCGCCGCATCTTTCACTGTAACATCCACCACAGTTTCGCCGCCCGGCTCCAAAGCTTTAAGGCGCGGCGCAGCTTCGACCGCAAGCCGTCTTGCGAGCGGCGGCACGCTCAGGTTCAATGCCCCTTTGGCAAACGCTGGGCGCTTCGGCACACGATCATTCGCTTTGCCTTCTTCATCCGTGCGCGCCGTTGCGCCGACCAGATCAACCTGTACATTGATATTCGGCGTGTAGCTGTCTTTGATCGGCACCTTGAGCGTGATTGACGGCCCATCCATCTTGAAGCGTTCTGTAGTCACGATTCCAGAACGCCTGAGCGTCATCACGCCTTCAGCCGGAGTGAAAGGCGCTTGCACGAGAATCTCTGCCGTATCATTCGGCTGATAGGCTTTGCGGTCAGGAATCAACTCGGCGGCTTCCTGCTCAACATCGCGCTTAGGCACGACCTTGCCGCCCGCGACCCACAGGGTCAACTCGCTCTCGTTGCGCCGCTCGCGGTCATCCATCACCGTCGCCGTGACGCGATAGGTGCCGCCCTCTTTCGTCTCAAAGCGGCATTCAACCGGCGCATCAGCAGACTTCACTTCGCATTCCTGCGGGTTCGCTTCTTTCTGCTTCCACTCGCCCTTTTCAAAAACCCAGTCGAGCAGCACAGCGCGCATCTTGATTGAACGTCCGCTAATCAGCTTGCCGTCCAGGTCGCAGGCGATGGCTTGAACAATCAACGGCTCGCCTTTCTGCACGAATGTGCGCGGGCTGCGAACGCCGACGTAGAGGTCAGCCGGATGCACCAGCATACTGGTCGTCGCCGTCCACTGTTGACGATTGACATCCATGACGCTGGCTTCGGCAGTAACGGTCGAAGGTCGCGGCGGGTCTACGGAAACGAAGTCAACGCGCAACGAATGTTTGCCCGCGCCGTCTGTGCGGCCCGCGAAGGCTTCGACCCTTTCCGCATCGTTGTTGTAATAACTGATCCACCAGGGCGCCCATTTGCCGAAGGTGAAGTCATCGCGGTTGGGCGGCGTGAACTGCGCTAAGCGAGTGGTCACGCGCCAGTTGACTTCCGAATTCGCCAAGCCGCCGCCGGCGTAATAGGCAGCGGTCGCCGTGACGTTAGCCGAATCGCCGACGAAGTGCGGCCCGTCGCTCGCCTGCGCGGTCACTTCAAATTCAGGGCGGCGGAATTCCTGCACCTGCAATTGGTGGTTATGCTCCAGCCCGCTCAAGGCGACAGTGACATCGCGTGCTTCGAGTTGCAGATTGGCATCACCGAGATTCATCGTTGCCGGCAACTTGAATGTCGCATCGAAGCCGCCGAGCGCATTGACCTGCGCCACGCCTTTCAGGACTTCATTGTCACGCGAGTCTTTCAGCGAATAAGTAACGCTCTTTACATAACTATCGAGCCCGTTGACATCACCGTCTTTGTCCATGCCGATGCGGCGCAGCCAGCCTTTGAGGTGAACCTCCTCATTAGGGCGGTACATTCTGCGGTCGTCGAAGACGAACCAGGCGAGCGCATCGGCTTCCGATTTGCGATACCAATTGCTCGTATCGCCCGACCAGTAATCGTTTTCCGGCAGAAAAGCAATGTCTTTGCCCTTATGCGCCACCAGCAACTTCGGCCCTTTGGCGCTGCTATCCAAAGGCATGCGCGCGAGGCCGTTTGTCGAAGTTGAGGCTTGTGATTCGCTGTGCAAACCGCCAGCCTGCGCGACCTCAATCATCAGTTGCGCGCCATCAATGGGCTTGCCGTCTTTCAGCGATGTCGCCCAGCCGACGAGTTCCTGCTTGTCGACGAAGGCCGTCAGGCCGATCTGCGTCGCCTGCGCCCAGACGACGATGCGCTGGTGGTCATAGCGATTGCGCGGCGGCAGGGTGGATTCGACGATGGCGACAACGTGGCCGAAATTACTTTCAAGCGCGCGGCTCAGATCGATGCGGGTTTCGGCCATCTCGTCGGCTTCGGCTTTGACCGGCAGGGTTTCGCTCACGGCGAGGCGACCGGGCGGCGTGGCGCGCTGGTTGTCATCGTTGGCGCGGAGGTATTGCAGGAACTGCGGCCAGTGTTCGGGGCCGACCTGGTAGAGCCGCACTTTCAGCGCCGGCTGATTGATCGTGTAAATCGATAGGACCGCACGCGCCGCCGGGTCAAGCACGAAGAAGTTTTTATTCGGCCCGGCAAGCGCCGGCTCCGCCGAGCCGACCTTAAACGTCAGCGGCACATCCGTGCCGAGTGTCTGACCGAACTGATCGCGCAGGCTTGCGGCAAGCGTCACCTGATAGGTCGTGCGCCCGCGCTTGACGCCGGTAATCTGTAGCGTGTTGCCGTAAATCGCCGTCTTCATCCCGGCAATCTCCGGCGCAACGCGGATCTGTGAGGGCTCGAAGATCGTCGCATCGAGCGGATTGCTGAAGCTGATTTGCCACGTATCGAACGGCGTGCATCTCTCCTGCCAGCCGCAACGGTGTTCGATCACGCGCAAGGGACCATAGGTGGCGAATGTGAAGTTTTGCGGCACGGTCGTTGTGCGCGGCCCTTCGGCTGACGGCGTGCCCGGCCCGATGCTCACCTCAACACTGCTGCCTCTCGGCAGCGGTACGTCGTTCTTGTTCGCGACCAGAATGCGGAAGGCCAGCCAGCGATCTTTTTCCGCCGCTTTTGTAAGATTGCTCACGGTTTCATCAGCGGCGATTTCATCGGCGGTGGCAAGCCGCAGTCCATAGAATTTGGGGCCTGTGCGCACTTTGATTGTCTTCAGCACGGCCTCGGGATTGACTCGTTGATCGAATTCGGCGAACAGCAAAGGGTCGCGCGTCGTCGGGCCGTTTTGCGGATAGAACTGCTTCACCTGCGGCGGCGGCGTGCTGAAGCGCCAGCTTGCGGTCGCCGCTAGACTGGCT
>JBBWZK010000009.1:0-11579 GCA_039648975.1 Blastocatellia bacterium | reverse complement strand
GAGAACGCAATGGAGAGCAACGAATTCGTCGCCCGGCTGGATGCAGAGATAGGCGCGGCGCTCGCGCGTTTGGGCGAAATGAGCGCCGCAGGCGACGCGCCTGAAACCTTAACCACCGACAAGCTGTTGCGGCTGGCGTTGAAGAACGAACTGGAAGCGACTGAACTGGCGGCGATCTGGCTGGCAACCACAGAAGAGCTTGACGTCAAGCTGGCGCTGGCGCGGCAGTGCGGCGACGAAGCCAAACATTATCGAATGATCGTTGCGCGCCTAGAGGAGATGGGCGTCGATGCGACGCAGATTGATCCGCGCGCCAGCGGTTATTCGCCGCTCTTCGAGTTTCTGCGAACGCTTGAAAGCACGCCGGCGCGCGTCGCCGCCGGGCAGTTCGCCCGCGAAGGCATTGCGCTCGTCCGCAATCAGGCATTCATAGACTTCTGCGAAGCGCGCGGCGATGCCGAGACCGCCGCGCTCTATCGCAACATCATTCAACCCGACGAGCAGCATCATCACGAACTGGGCCGCCGTTTGCTCGCGCGCTACGCTCTCACCGCCGCCGATCAGCAGGTGGCGCACGATGCCGCGCGGCGCACACTTGAGCTTGCCGAAGAGATACAGGAGATGGCGCGCATGAAAGCCGGCATCAGTCGCGCGCCGGGATGTTGAAGCGGCTCGCCCCCTTCGCACCATTCACTGCATTGTAAAGTTGAATACAATCACGCCGCTGACGCGGACGGGCGTGCCGTTCAATAGCGTCGGCTCAAAGCGCCAACCGCGCGCCGCCTCGACGGCTGCGGTCACTAGCAAGGGGTGCCCGCTGATGGCGCGCGCCGTTTCGACATGGCCGTCGAGCGCCAGCATGACCTCTACGGAGACTGAGCCGGAAAGATGAATCTGCCGGGCCAGCGGCGGGTAATTGGGCGTGCGCCGCTCGATGGCTTTGCCCTGCAAGACGGTGGAGGTCAACCGCACGGGCCGTGTCGTATCCACCTGCGGCTTTGCACGGGGCGGCTCGACCGGTTGAGGCGGCGGCGCAGTCGTCTCAGCGCGCGCCGGGCTGCTCGGCACGCTTCCGAAACTGTCGGGCACGCCGGTGCGATCAGGCACACCATCCACACCGAAGTGATTGTCCACCGCCGGCGGCGCAGATGATCTACGTTGCGGCGTGGGAGCATTGACGACCGCATCGAAGTCGCGAATATGTGTCGGATCATTGCGCGGCGCGGCGGGCGGTGGCGTGTGATCTCTTTGTCTTGCTGGCGGCGGGCCGGGCGGCGGCGGCGGCGTGATCAGCGCCAGCATGCGTTCGCTTGTATCGGCGAGTCTTGGATTGGAGACAACCACGGATAACCCCAGCACGCCGACGATCACTATCGCGTAGATGGCCGACGTGCCGCAGAAAAACTTGGCGATGCGGCCTTTGCGCCGCTCGTTTGTCGAGATGACCAGCTTATTGAACATCGCACACGCTCCTTCAGGCAACACGCCTCCTTAACGCTGTGGATTAGCGTCGGCGGTTGCCGATTAAGATTCGGCACTCTGTGGTGTGAACTACGGCGGCGCTCTTGGAAGGGAACAGGTAGTGGTCAGCGATTCGTCATAATTACATGCGTCTCATTGCTTCTTGCAGCCAGGCTCTGAACGATTTCACTGGCCGCCACTGACCACTGATTTACCCGCTGATGTCGACTTTCTCGACGAACATAATGATACGCGTCGGCACAGGGCGGCCTGACACGGTGGCCGGCTGAAAGGTGCGATTGCGCAGCGACCACCAGAGTTGCTCAACGACGCGCGGGTCTTTCGGGGCGTTCAGCACGTCAATCAACTGCGCCCGCCCGTCCGGGTCGACCTCGACCATTGCCGACATCGCTTCGCTGCCCGGATTGTGGTAGACGATGTGGCTGAAGCTGACCAGCGCGCTGTTATCCAGAACACGCGGCAGTTGGTAATAATGCTCTTCCAGGGCGCTGTCTTTGTCCTGCGGCAGATTGTTGTAGCTGTGATATTCGCGGTCAGAGCCGCTGACGACCGGGAAGATCATCGCCGTCTCGTTGGCTTCGACCGCCGGGACAGGGATGGGCCGGAAGCCCGAAAAGACCAGCGCGAACAACATGGCCGAGATCACGAAGCCGGCGCTGTAAGCCACCAGTCGCGGATTGAACCGCATCAGCCAGGCAACCGCGCGTTGCTCGATGGAGATCTCTTTGCGCGCCCGACTCGCCACTTCACGCATGACGTAACTGTGCAGTTCGCGTGGTGTATCGAGCGGCGGCAATTCTCTGAGCATGAGGGACGCTTGCTCAACTTCGACCAGATGCAAGCGGCAGTCGTCGCACGCCGAAAGGTGTGCGCGATAGGCGACCATCTCGGCGTCCGTGAGTTGCCGATCCAGGTAAGCAGAGGCCATCAATTCAAACTTCTTGCATTCCATATTTGCACACATTTCAAAATGATGAATGATCAATGTTGAATGATGAATCGCCCGAATCTTAGCCATTCATCGTTCATCATTTAGATCAAGTCTTTCAGGCGGCGGCGCAGTTCTTCGCGCCCGCGCGCGATGCGCGACTTGACGGTTCCGATAGAGATTTGCAGCGTTTCAGCGATCTCCTCGTAAGACAGTTCTTCAATCTCGCGCAGCACCAGGGCGACGCGATACTCTTGCTTGATTTCACCGAGCGCGCTCATGATGCGGCGCTCGCGCTGGTTGGCGATGGCCTGCGCTTCGGGCGATGGGCCAGGGCCTGGCAGCGTGCTGCCAAAGCTGGCGGCGTTCTCGCTGCGCGTGAGGTCGAGCGAGATGGTTTCGTCGCGGTGCCGCCGCCGCCACCAGCGTTGTTGATTCATCGCCTGGTTGATGGCGATGCGATAGATCCAGGTCTTCAATCCCGACTCGGCGCGAAAGCCGCCCAGGCCCCTATAGACCTTCAAGAAAGTCTCCTGCGCCGCGTCGCGTGCTTCTTCGGCATCTCCCAACAGGCGAAAGCAGAGCGCATAAACCGGGCGTTCAAATATCCTCACCAGATCGTCAAAGGCCGTCAGGTCGCGGGCGCGCAGCCGCGCCACGATGCTCGTCTCAGAGGTCTGCTCCATAGACCTTGATTCAAGCTCCATTCGAGCCAACGTGGTTTGTTCCAGTGCGGCCATATCTCCGGCTGACATTTGCGGCGCTCCTCGAAGGTTCAAACTGACCGGAGAGGGCCATCGCGCGAATCCGTGAAGCCGAGCGCCGTTGATAGCTCCAACCAACTCAGGCGATGACCCGTCACCTCACTTGTCGCTAGGTTAGACACCAAATCCGCCAGAATGTTCCGATATTCCAGTTTACCACATGGGAACGACAGGCGCTGGAAGAGTTGCAGTCGCCGCCCGGCGGCGCATCAAAGAAGACTAAATTTTCAACTCAAAATCGGTTATTCTTCATATTGAATTGCAAAAGTGAGTCAGATGAGGCGTAACGCTTGGTAGCATAGGACGAACAGTAACGTATGGCCTTATCCTCCTCCTTTTGCAATTCACTATAAAAATCTATAGGCATAGGCTATGCCGCAGATGCGCGGCATAGCCTTGCAGTCGTGACTGGCCGTGTAAGCTGTTGATTATAGTGAAAACGCTTCGCGCTTTATCGGCATAAGGCGATCTGTGAAACCTGCGGGAATAGCTTTGAAGGGATACTAAGTATTCATGACTGGTGGGAGTTAGTTTCCAGATTGCAAGTAAGTAGCCAGTCGATATGGCGATGTATCCCGCCGCACTGCCCAGCCTGTCCTCATCTTCGCACTGGCGCGCCACCGGCGTTGTTCGTGGTATGCCTATTGGGGATGCTGGAAATCACTTGCCCTTCGCGCTACTACTCTACGGAACGGTAAAGGGTCGACTGACTTCTCCGCCGTCCGGATTTACAATTCGGACAATATGCGTTCCAGATTCCAGTGACAATCGCTTGATGAGGAAAGAGACCTCATCCTGTGCGGCTGGCTGTACCTGCTTACCATCTACAGAGACTACCGCGGTCGGCGCAAACTTCCCGCCGGTTACGGTCAACTTCTGTTTTTCTGACGGGGTAATTAACTTCAGTGGCATAGGCATCACACCGTGGCTGCAAATACGGGCAGTAGATTATACGAAGAACCATCTAGCTACAAGAGCATGGATTGTTGGCAATGTTCCTGTCGGTGATGCTGAACGTCCGCCCTTGTGAGAAGAACTGAACGGATGCCGTTGCCCGCTTACTCGAAGTATCTACACTCGCCATGACTCTGCGGTCAGTGGCGTTGTGCTGGAGCGTGATTTGGTTGCCGCGCTTCGTCAGTGTGCCTTTGCCTCCAATAGTCAATCCGGCGCAGTTGGTGAACTGGTAATCGCCGGTACTGGTGTTGACCTGGAGAAGATTGCCGTTGCTCTCATCCTGGATGCAGAGGTCAAACGGAGGTGGAGCTTCATAGGCTCCCATGTCCACAATGGCTATCCCATCGTGGTTGCCATCTTGGATTCGTGGTTTGCCATCGAGGTCAGTTGATGGAAGATTGGGAGCCGAATTATCTCCTGTATCAATGCTCGGCGAGTTGGTTTGAAGATGATAATCATCTACAGCCGGGTTCATAAATAAAGGGTCGGCAGAGATGTTGCCATTCATGCCCAACTGCCCGCTACAGCCTCCGTCAAAGGCCACGCCTTGCTGGCTGAACGCATTGGTGAATTTGAAGCGCGGTTGGAACTGCGGATTCAAGTCTGCGCACAAAACAGCGATTTGTCCGGCCTTGGCACGGATGACGTTATTGATGATGTTGGTCTGAACGGCAACGGCACCAGCGATTACATGCATTCCAGAGCCTTGGCGGCCATCGTTATCGACTATCGTGTTATTGACGATTGAATCCACAGGGCTGCTCCAGTAGATTCCTGCTCCGTCGTCAGCCCGGTTCCTGGCGATTAGATTCTGCACAAGGATGGCCGGCGAGAAGTTAATCAGGTACAAGCCGCCGCCCCGAAAAGCCTCGTTATCTGTAATCAAGTTATTCTTCACGAGAGCCGGGCCGGAAGCATTCAGCGTCATGCCGCCACCGCCGAAAGACCAGGCGTTTTCCGATATGGTATTGCCAATAATCTGTGCGCTGCCGAAGCCCCCCACGCTAATGCCGCCGCCGCCGCTGCCGCCAATAGCAGCCGGCGTCTGCCGGTTCTTCTTGATGATGTTGTTCTGGATGAGGGGCGAGCCGAAGTTAATGCCGATGCCGCCGCCGCCAGTCTCAGCCAGGTTGTTGATGATGAGGTTGTTAGTCACCGTGGGCGAAGACAGGACAATATTAACGCCACCGCCCTCGCCGGTCGCGTTGCCATTCTGTATGGTGAAGCCTTTGAGTACCGCCGACCGACTTTCGCCCGAATGGAAAGTCACGACTGCATCCAGTTGATTCCCGTCGATAATGGTGGCTTGCGGCCCCGCCTCGCTGGTTACGGTTATCGCTTTACCTAGAAAGTTGATGTTCTCTACATAGGTTCCCGGCGAAACCAGAACGGTGTCGCCATTCACGGATGCATTGATCGCCTGCTGAATCGTCGGGTAATCTGCCGGAACTCTTCTGGTGGTCGCGTTCGCCTCAACCGCGCTCAGAGCACAGAAGGCAAGTATGCACCAGCAGACCATGACTCGGCTCGGCAAGGAAATCCTCATAATGCACTCCTGTTAAATTGATGGTCTACGCTCTAATTGACGCAATGAACGACGCCTGACTGGGAGCTTCTGATCATCCTAACATCTCGTGGGGGACGCCGCTCACCATATCGAAAATGTGGGTAGAGGGCAAGCCTTTTCTTATTGCAACCTGTCGTTCCCTCATGGTCTTCGTATTGAAAGCCAGAATGTTGATAATGCGCTCTCCTCAGATTGTCAATGTGTAGACGAATGTGTAGATTTACTCTGAGTAAGACAGGAGGACGCCTGCATCTATTTGATCTCAAGTGGCGTTAGGATTATGGCACAACAAAACACCTTCGATGTAGTTTCGCAAGTTGACATGGCGGAAGTAAAGAACGCCGTCAATCAGGCGATGAAAGAGATTACCCAGCGATTTGATTTCAAGGGCACCAATTCGGATATCGAGTTGAACGAGAAAGAGCACACCCTGATTCTGGCGACCGCCAGCGAGTTCACCTTAAAGTCGCTCAACGACGTGCTGCAACAGAAGCTCGTGCGGCGCAACGTCTCGCTCAAGGCGCTCGGCTACGGTAAGATCGAGCCGGCGGCGAAGGATTCCGTGCGCCAGACGGTCACCTTGCAACAGGGCATCCCGATAGAAAAAGCCAGAGAAATCGTCAAGACCATCAAAGACAGCAAGCTCAGAGTGCAGGCGCAGATCAATGGCGACTTCGTGCGCGTCACAGGCAAAGACCGCGACACGCTGCAACAGGTCATCGCGCTATTGAAGCAGAAAGACTTCGGCATCGATATGCAGTTTACCAACTACCGGTCGAATTGAGGCACGGCTTCGATCAGTAATGAAGCCTGTGGTATTAAGCTCACGCCGATCTGCAATAGCCTTCGAGCGATGGTTGAAAAATTAAAAAGCCGCCGGTCTGGCACACATAAAGACCGGCGGCTTTTTTATTGGCTTTCAAGGAAAAGCTATTTGCCAAGCTGGCTGTCAATGATAGCGGCCAGATCGTTGACGAAATCCGAGTTCGGATTGAAGCCGCCGCGCGGCTGGCCCTGCACCTGGCCCTGCTTGTTCAGCACGACGACCGTAGGCAATTGCGGGCGCTTGCCGCTGTACTGCTTGAAGGCTGCTTGATTGGCATCGCGCGCCATAATCACCGAACCGACAGGCCCGCAGGCTTGTTTCAGTTGCGCATCGCTCGCCTCGCCTGGCGAATTGACGCTGACCAGGTAGATGCTCACAGGCTTGCCCTGATAGCGTTCGGCGAGCGACGAAAGCGCCTGCACGGCGTCGTGGCATTGCGGGTCCTGCACGCCGCTGAACAGCAGCACGACGACCTTGCCGCGCTGCCCCGCAAGACTCACGGACTGACCGTCCAGCGTCGTCAGCGTGAAATCCTGCTGCGCGCTCGCCGTCATAGTCAGGATCGTCGTCAGCGCGATGGCTGATAGGATTGCTTTAAGGTTCCTGGTCATTTACTTCCCCCGACTGTTGATTAAATTCATCCGCCGGATTAGATGCAATTGGCGATGCGTAGGTTCGATGTTAATACCGCGTGCGAGCTTGAAGTGCGGATTATTTCAACACGCCACCGGCGCAATGCGTCTCGAAGCATTCTATCAGCGCGTTGCGAACCGCTGCAATCAGCCCGCCTGAAAGGCAGAGGCGATGCGGAGACACGGGGACGCGGCGACAGATTCATTCGAGATGTATATCCCCATATCTCTCTTTCCCCGGGTCGCCGCGTCCCCGTGTCTCCGCGTCGCTTTTCACTTTTCACTTTTTACTTTTGCCTTATACTTCGAGTGTTGATGACCACACCGACAATGCACCACGAATACGATGCGGGCGAGGATGCGCGGGAGTTGCGCCGTCTCGGTTATGCGCAGGAATTATTCCGCACCATGGGCGGCTTCTCGAACTTCGCGCTGTCGTTTTCGATCATCTCGATCCTGACGGGCGCGGTGACTCTCTACGGTCATGGCCTGACGATGGGCGGCCCGGCGGAGATGGCATGGGGGTGGCCGCTAGTGACGCTGTTCACGCTCATGGTCGCCCTGAGCATGGCCGAACTGGCTTCGGCGCTGCCGACATCGGGCGCGATGTATCACTGGTCGTCGCGGCTCGGCGGCAAAGGCTGGGGCTGGTTCACCGCCTGGTTCAATATTGTAGGCAATCTTACCATGCTGGCGGGCGTCGATTATGGCTGCGCGCAGTTCGTCACGCCGCTGCTCGGACTGGACGCTTCGACCAGGAATCTGCTGCTCGTCTATGCCGCCATTCTGCTGTCACACGCGCTGATCAATCATTACGGCATACGGCTGGTCGCGCGGCTCAATGATCTGAGCGTCGCGGTTCACATCCTCGGCATCATCGTCATTGTCGGTGCGCTATGGTTGTTTGCGCCGAAGCAGCCCGCTAGTTTCTTTTTCGAGCGCGTCACGCATAATCCATCCAACTGGCCTTACTGGGGCGCGTTCATCATCGGCCTGCTGCAAGCCCAGTGGACGTTCACCGGCTACGACGCCTCGGCGGCGGTATCGGAAGAGACGGTTGATCCACGCCGCCGCGCGCCCTGGGGCATGGTGATGGCGGTCGTCGTGTCAAGCGTCGTTGGCTATCTGCTGCTCATCGCCCTGACGCTGGCCATCAAAGACATCTCGGCAGTGCTCGACGCCACTGACGCGAGCGGCAACCCGATGCCTGCGGTGATCGTCATCTTGCAGACGGCGCTCGGCGAACGTGCGGGCAGCATCTTTACCGCATTAGTCGCGATGGCCATGTGGTTTTGCGGCTTGTCTGCCGTCACCTGGAGTTCGCGCGTCGTCTATGCCTTTGCGCGCGACGATGGCTTGCCGGCGTCGCGGCTGTGGCGGCGCGTCAGCCGTAAACATCAAACGCCGACAGCGGCCATCTGGCTGTCGATCATCGTCGCGTTTGTGGCCGCCGTTTATAGCGGCGCTTATCAAACGGTGACCGCCATCAGCGTCATCGGCCTTTATGTGTCGTATGTGATTCCGGTTTATCTGTCGTGGCGCAATCGCCTGAAGACAGGGCGGACGATTCGCGGCCCCTGGCATCTTGGCAAGTTCAGCGCGGCAATCAACCTGACGGCTCTGCTCTGGGTGGCGTTCATCAGCGTGATCTTGAGCCTCCCCGACGGGATGCGCGCCGGCAAAGCCATTGTCGTGTTTGCGGCATTGCTGGCGGTCTTCTATCTCGCCCGCGAGCGCCGCCGCTTTCCCGGCCCGGCCTTTCAAACCGGCGAAGCGGATGGCTCTCGTCGGCTTGCTGAAATCTCTGAGCCGCTGGCAAAAGAAACGCCGGGCGATTGATTCATTCAATGAATTCGCAGCACCTCAAGCAACTCTTCGTTCGCGCCAACGAGTTCAAGGAAGGCGATCTGCTCGTCGGCGGCACGCGCGACGACCGCGAGCGCGACGACGCGCGGCAGATGGTTGCCGCCTTGCGCATCGGCGAGATCGCGCGCACTCCGCTGGTAGAAGACCAAGTGAGTGACGCGCTCGCCCGCGCGCTCAATCCGCCGCTTGCCGCAGAAGTAAACCAGATTACAATCGCTGAACTGCGGCGCATCCTGCTCAGTCCGCAGGGCGCGGCGTGGGCGCGGCATTACCGTGACGGGTTGTCGAGCGAAACCGTCGCCGCCGTCGTCAAGGTGATGACCAACGATGATCTGTCAATGGTTGCCCGCCGCATCTTCAATCCGATGGCGGGCGAGCATATACAGATCGGCTCGCCATTGCATTTCGGCTCGCGCATTCAGCCGAACAGCCCCGGCGACGACGAAGAAGAGATTCTATTGTCGATCTGTGAGGGACTCAGTTACGGCTGCGGCGATGTGATTCTGGGCCTCAACCCGGCGAGCGATGACGTTGACACGATCATCCGCCTCGAAGACCTGCTGCGCCGCGTTGTTGAGCGGCTCAAGCTGCCGACGCGTTACTGTGTGCTTTCAGACATTGTAAAGCAGACTACAGCGCGCACACGCACGCCGGTGGATGTCGGTTTTCAGAGCCTCGCCGGCACATCGAAAGCGCTCGCCGGCATGGTCGGGCTGGACGTCGATGGCCTGCTCGATCTGGCGCGTGGTTTCAGCGGCCTTTACTTTGAAACCGGCCAGGGATCAGCCGTGACCAACAACGCTGCGGAAGGCGTCGATATGGTGACGCTCGAAGCGCGCAACTACGGGCTGGCGCGTTTGCTTGGCCGCGCGACCGGCGCGTGGATGATCGTCAACGACGTTGCAGGGTTCATCGGCCCCGAAGTCTTCCGTAACCCCGAGCAGTTGTTGCGCGCCTGTCTCGAAGATGCGGTGATGGCCAAGCTGCACGGCTTGACCATGGGACTGGATGTTTGCTCGACCTTTCACATGGGCATTGAACCTGGGCGACTGCAATCGCTCACCGAACAGATTGTCCGCGAAGCCGCGCCCGCTTATCTGATGGCGGTTGCCGGCAACGCCGACCCGATGCTCGGTTATCTGACGACTTCGTTCCGCGAGCATCCGCGCTTGCGCCGCCGCGCGCAAAAGCAGGTGGGCACATTGATGCACAAGCGCTTCGCGGCGCTGGGCGTGATGAACGAGGCGGGCGAATTGATGGCCAACCGGCCCTCTGCGGATGCGCTTTATGCGATGTACGCGAAAGCCGGCGGCGAGGCACGGTCGTTTGACAGCCTTTGCGTAGAAGGCGCGCGCAAGCTGACGGCGATGGCCGAACGCGGCTTCGATCTCGGCTATGGACATCACCCGGATTACAGCGCGCCGCCTGACGTTGAGCAGCGCATGAGCGCGCTCTACAGGCAGGCGCGGCAAGGGCTGTATGCGCGCCTCGATGAAGCGGTGATTCGTGATGCATCGCCGCGCGCCGTGCGCGTGCAGACATTGGCACAGAGCCGCGAAGATTACCTGCTGCATCCGCCTGCGGGCGAAAGCATCTGCGAAGCCGACGCGCGCCGCCTCGCTTCGCTTTATGGCAGCCAGCCGCCGCGCGTGCAGGTGGTTATCTCCGATGGCTTGAATGCGAATGCGGTCAATGAAAATCTGCGCGCCGTGCTGCCGCCTTTGCGACAGATGCTTGGCTCGGCGAGTCATTCGCCTGGCGATGTGGATGTGGTGATTGAAAACGGGCGGGTGCGCGCCGGTTATCACGTCGGCGCATTGCTCGATGTCGAGGTGATCATTCATTTCATCGGCGAGCGGCCCGGCACAGGACTCAACACACTGTCGGCCTATCTCACCTATGGCCGCAGTCAGGCCGGCGAGTCGCGCTGGAGTCCGGCTCTCGACCATTCCTGTACAACGGCGATTTGTGGCATTCACTCCAAAGGCAAGCCGCCGCTTGCCGCCGCAGCAGAAATCGCGCGCGTGATTGAGCGAATGCTGGCAGAGCGCCGGTCGGGCATCGAGATGGCAAGGCAAAGTGAAAAGCGACGCGGCGATGGGGCGACGCGGCGACGCGGCGAAAGATCGTTCGATTGAGTCTTTCGCCGCGTCGCCGTGTCGCCGTGTCGCCTTTACTGCGAATCGCGCACTTGAATCTTGGTAGCGACCACCGTGCCGTCATTCATCAGCAGGCCTTTTACCTTGACGCGCACGCCGACCGCAAGCGGGCCGTGCTCGCTTCTGAGCTTGGTTGATGAAATGACGTGAACCGTGCGCCCGCTGATCGTCCAATCGCCAATTAAATTGGTCGTGCCCGGCAATGCCTGGATGGTGCCTTTGAAACCAGTAGCCTGGCCCTCTGTGGTATTGCTGCCGCCGCCGCTGCTCGGATTGAATTCAATGCGCGTGGCGTTGATCGAGCCATCCGTTTGCTGCGTGCCGTTTTCTTCGACAAACGCGCCGACCGCGACCGCGCCGTGCTCTGTATTGATGAGGGTGGCCGTCGAGCCGTGAAT
>JBBWZK010000037.1:0-16005 GCA_039648975.1 Blastocatellia bacterium | reverse complement strand
ACGCCGTCAAGCACGTCACCTGGGGATGGGAATACAGCCTGGCGAACTCGATCTATACCAACGGCGACAGCTTCCTGTTCGGCGAGTGGTTTCAGGGCAACACCAGCGACCCGCTTTATCACGACTCTTACAAGTTCGCCAACAAGAGTGGCATCTCGCTGCTTGACTTTCCGCTGAACGCGGCGATTCGCAATGTCTTCGGCCCGTCGAGCGCGGCGTTCAGCAACATTGATTCGGTGATCACACAGGAAGGCACCAACTTCACCTGGAAAGACGACCTCGTGACCTTCATAGACAATCACGACATGGCTCGCTTTCTCTCCATCAACAATAACAACAATCGCCTACACGAAGCGCTGGCCTTCATCCTCACTTCGCGCGGCATTCCCTGCATCTATTACGGCACGGAGCAATACCTGCACAACGACACGAGCGGCGGCAACGATCCGTATAATCGCCCGATGATGCCGGGCTTCTCAACTTCAACGACGGCCTATACGCTAATCAACCGGCTCTCGTCGTTGCGGCGCAGCAACCCGGCCATCTCTTACGGCTCGATGAATCAGCGCTGGATCAACAGCGACGTTTACATCTACGAGCGCAAATTCTTCGGCAGCACGGCGCTCGTCGCCATCAACAAGAACGATACGACTGCGGCCAACATCACCGGCCTGCTGACGGCGTTGCCGGCGGGGACGTATGCCGATTCTCTGACCGGATTGCTCGGCGGCGCTTCGATCACGGTGAGCAATGGATCGGGCGGCAACAACCCTGTAACGAACTTTACATTGCCGGCGCACGCCGTCGCAGTCTGGAGTTTCATCGAAGGCGCGGCGGCTCCCGAAATCGGCTCCCTCGGCCCGACGGTCGCGCAGGTGGGCGTCAAGGTGACGATAGCCGGGCGCAACTTCGGCAGCACACAGGGCACTGTGAAGTTCGGCACGACAACGGCGACGGTGGTCTCTTGGTCGCCAACCAGTATTGTCGTCAACGCGCCGTCGGTGACCAACGGCATTTATAACGTGACCGTGACCAATTCGAGCGCGCAGGTGTCGAACAGCATCTCGTTCACAATGCTGGCGGCGAAGCTGATCCCTGTGACCTTCACGGTCAACAACTCGTCGCCGACCGTTGTAGGAGATTACATCTTCCTGACGGGCGACACGGTTGAGCTGGGCAACTGGAACACCACATGGGATGGCGCGGTCGGGCCGATGCTGACGCCGAATTATCCGAACTGGTTTTTGAATGTCAGCGTGCCGGCGGGCCGCACGATTCAGTTCAAGTTCATCAAGATTGCCGCGAATGGCGCGGTGACCTGGGAGAATGGCTCGAATCACAGCTACACCGTGCCTGCGAGCGGCACAGGCTCTGTCAACGTCAACTGGCAGTATTAGCGGAGTGACAAGTAACAAGGGGATGGTGACAAGTGACAAGAAAGACGGCAACCCATCTTGTCACTTGTCACTCGTCACTTGTCGCTATTAGACGGCGCTGACCGGCGGGCGACGCGCGGCCCAGGGGCGCGCTTGCTCAAGCTGCGCGGCCAACCTGAACAGCGTCGCTTCATCGCCAAAGCGCCCGATGAAGTGACTGCCGACGGGCAGCCCCGCATCATTCCAATGTAACGGAACTGACATGGCCGGCTGACCGGTGACGTTGCAGACCGGCGTGAACGGCACGAAGATGGTGGCTCGCCTCATGCCCGCCAGCGGATCGTCGGGCTGTGCGTCGAACGAGCCGAGCGGCACAGGCGGCTCGCCCAGCGTCGGCGTCAGCCACACGTCGTAATCCGTCATAAATTGCGCGATCTCGCGCGCCACGCTTTGCACCCACTGCAAAGCCATCAGATAATCCGCTGCCTTCGTCTGCTTGCCCATCTGATAGAGCACCCACGTGCCCGGCTCGAATTGCTCTTCATGCGGCTCGCGGCCTATGAGCTGCGCGAAGCCGTCAATCGTCCACGTACAGCCCGCCGACCAGATGGCCATGAACGATTTCAAAAGCAATTCGCCATTAATCGCCGGCGCGGCTTCGGCAACCTCGTGGCCAAGTTCAGCGCACAGCGCGGCGGTGTCGTGCGCCGCTTTCACGCAGTCAGGGTGAAGCGGCGTGCCGAGTGGTGATTGGGCCAGCAAGGCAATGCGCAGCTTGCCCACAGGCGCGCCGACTTCTTCGCTGAATGAACGTGCCTGAGCCGGTGCGTAATAGGGATCACCCGGCGACGGGCCGGCGGTGGCATCCAACAGCGCGGCACTGTCGCGGACTGAGCGAGTGACGGCGTGCTCGGCGACCAGACCGCTGAACATATCGCCGAAGTCCGGCCCCATCGGATTGCGCGCCCGCGTCGGCTTCAATCCGAAGACGCCGCAGCACGAGGCAGGGATGCGTATCGAACCGCCGCCGTCGTTCGCATGCGCCATCGGCACCAGCCCTGCGGCGACCGCTGCCGCCGAGCCGCCGCTTGAACCGCCGGTGTTGCGCGTCGTATCCCAGGGATTGCGCGTCGGCCCGAAGAGCTTCGGCTCGGTCGTCGGCAAGATGCCATACTCAGGCGTGTTGGTCTTGCCGACGATGACCAGCCCTGCGCGCTTGTGGCGAGCCGTCAACTCGGCATCATGCGTGGGCATGAAGTCGCGCAGGAATTGTGATCCAGACGACATTCGCACGCCTGCGTAAGCGGCGAGCAGGTCTTTCAAGAGGAAAGGCACGCCGGTGAACGGGCCTTCGGGGAGCGCGCCGTTAGCCGTGGCGCGCGCTTCAGCGAACATCGGCGTGATGACCGCATTGATCGTCGGATTGATGCGCTCTATGCGTTTGATCGCCGCTTCGACCAGTTCAATAGGCTTGACCTCTTTGCGACGAACCAACTCGGCTTGAGCCGTTGCATCGAGAGCGGCAAATTCGTCAGCTTGCGCTTGCGACATGGCAATGGTTCCTTTCAAGAGATAATTGCAAATCCGTGATGAACCCGGCACAGCGGCGACGCCGGATTTGCCGCCATCATACCGAGTTAAAACAAAGCGGTAAAGCGACCTCAGTGGGATGGTTTCAGCAAGCCCTGCACCTGTAGCCATTCGCCGAAGCGGTCAATCCACTGATCGGAGGGCAGGTTCTGTTTTCGCATACCGAAGCCGTGCCCGCCTTTGGAATACATATGAAGCTCAACAGGCTTTCCCGCCGCCAGCCACTTGCTGTAAAGATTGATGCTGTCAGGCGCAAGACCAAGTTGATCATCTGTAGCGGCGGCTACAAACATCGGCGGCGCATCTTTCGGCACGGTGGTTTCCTTTAGCGCTCCCAGGTAAGGATAGATTGGCGCGACGAAATCAGGCCGACTCTCTGCCGTGTAGTTGAAGGCAACCGCAGACGTGACCGTTCCACCTGCGGAAAAGCCCATCAAGCCGATGCGCGTCGGCGCGATGCCAAACTCCGTAGCGTGCTTGCGAACATAACTGACCGCCGCCAATCCGTCAGCAATCGCCAACGGCACGACGACCGCATTATCCTCATCCAGTTTTTTGGGATCTTTGAATTTCGCCATGAGTTCCTTCGTGCCGTCTTCACCTGTAGGAACAAGGCGATACTTGAGGACAAACGCGGTGACGCCGCGGGCCGCGAGCCACTTCGCCACGTCAATGCCTTCACTATTGATCGACAGCGCGTGGAAGCCGCCGCCCGGACAGATGACGACCGCTGTGCCGTTGGCCGCTTGAGGCGCGGCAGCGTATACCGTCAACGTCGGTTGCGTTACGTTGGTGACCACCTGCGTATTCCAGATTGTCGAGAAATACTCTTTCTCTTGCTGCGTCCATTTTTCAGAACCCGGCGCGGCTCCCGGATATAAACGAATGACCTGCTGGGCATTGGCGGGCGCACACAGACACAACAGCGACACCAACATTCCATAGCGCATGAGTCTTCGTGCAAAGTCTACGTTCATGGTTTTCTCCTTGACTTCACGGCCATCGCCGCCCGCCTCGTCAGCCCGGTGAGAGCCGATTCGAGCAGCGATGAAGGTTCATAGTGAATTTCGGTGAATCATCATCATAGCTCTGATGTGTCGCAATCCCAAAGCCTGTTCAGCGCTTGAAGGATGATTTGACGCCGCCCGAAGCCTCATGCTAGGTTTGCTGCTTCTGAGTGATTGATCTTTTGACATCGTTATTGACTTCGGGTGCCTCGAACTGGTGTTCGAGGAGAATAGGGAAGCGGGTGAGAATCCCGCACGGTCGCGCCACTGTATTGATTCTCGAAGTCGCCGGCTGCAGGGCCACCGGTCGCCAACCGGGAAGGCCGTCGGCGATAGGACGCCAAGCCTTGTTGCAGCGTCCGCGAGACTAAGTCAGGAGACCTGCCCGAAGCCATAGCCGATTGCCTTCCGCGTGAGAGGGTCGTGGCGTCGGGCTGCCAGCATGAACGCTCCTGCCTGATTCTGACGCGAAAGAATCGGCAGGAGTTTTTCATTTGCGCGCCATTTTCAAACCGCGAAGCACGGCATTTTCTCTCAGACCTGGGAGCGCGGGCATCTTGCCCGCCGGTCTGGCGCATGCGAAAAGTTGCGGGCGAGACGCCCGCGCTCCCAGGTTCACCCTCGCTTTGCTTCTAGTAGCCTGCATTACATCGTCTTGTTCATCCCGGCGTGCGGCTCCCGCCGAGACGCAGGCTGTCACAGATGAGATAGGCCACGCCGTCTCTGCTCCCGCCAACCCGCAGCGCATTGTCTCGCTCGCGCCATCGATCACTGAAACGTTGTTTGCCCTCGGACTCGGCGACCGCGTCGTCGGCGTCACCTCGTATTGCGACTATCCGCCGGAAGCGACCGCAAAAGAGAAAGTTGGCGATACGCTGCGCCCCAGCGTCGAAAAGATCGTCGCCTTGCGAACCGATTTAGTGATCGCTTCAACCGCGAGCCAGCTTGAGCAGTTCATTCATAAGCTTGATGAACTCGGCATCGCCGTTTATGTCAGCAACCCGCGCAAGGTCAAGGATGTGGCCGAAACGATTGCGCGCATCGGCGCGCTGACCGGCGCGACCGAGCGCGCTCGCGAATTATCGGATAAATTACAAAAGCGGTTGGCGGCAATCGACGCCGGAGTGCGTGCCGCGCCGCGCCCGCGCGTGCTGATCATCCTCAGCACGGAACCGCTGATTACTGCCGGCGGCAATACCTTCGTCAATGACTTGATCGAGCGCGCCGGCGGCAGATCGATCTCCGCAAACGAGACGGCGGAATATCCGCAGTACAGTCTGGAAACGGCGGTGGCCACGCGTCCCGAAGTGATCTTCCTGCAAGCCCAGGATGCGCGGTTGCCTGAACGATTAAAAGAGACGCCGGCGGCGCGTGCGGGCCGCGTCTATCACATCGACGACAACCTCATGCTGAGGCCCGGCCCGCGCATCCTTGACGGGTTGGAGCAGATGGCCGCAGAGATTCACCCGGAGATTTTCAAGTCGGGCAATCGCTGAACCGTTCAACACCATGATGACAGGCATGACGACAATGCGTATGACACGCGCCGGCACGGCTGCCCGCGAGCGGCTGACCGCAAAGCGGCTGGCCATGATGCTCGCGGTGTTGCTGCTGACCGTCGTTGTGCTATTGATCGTCGCCATTACCATCGGCAGTGAATCTGTAAAGCTCGCTACAATTCTCAAGATCATGATTGCCGAAATCAGCGGGCGGGCGGCGGATGTCACGCCCGAACAACGCATCATCATCGCTGAAATTCGTTTGCCGCGCGCGTTGATGACCACGGTGGTCGGCGCGGCGCTTGCCGTCGCCGGCGCAGCTTTTCAGGCATTGCTCAAAAACCCGCTCGCCGAGCCGGCGATTCTTGGCGTCTCTAGCGGTGCGGCCATCGGCGCTATCGCTGCGACGATCTTCGCCGAATCGCTGCCGGTCAGCCGGCCCATCGCCGCCTTCATTGGCGCAGTCGTCACCGTCGCCTTCGTCTACACGATGGGACAGAGCCGGCAGGGCGGCTCATCCGAACGACTGGTGCTGGCCGGCGTCATCACCAACGCGCTGCTTTCATCCATCGTGATTTTTCTGGTGACGACCGCCGCAGGCGCGCGGCAGCGCAGCGTCATCTCCTGGTTGATCGGCGATATGAGCGGCGAAACGTCGCTGTTGCCGCTCGTCGCTTTATTCGTGCTCGCGGGCTTTGCCGTGATCTACATCCATGCGCGCAGCCTGAATCTGTTGATGGTCGGTGAACCAGACGCTCTGGCGCTCGGCGTCGAAGTCAAGCGCGTCAAGCTGATGGTCTACATCGCGGCCTCGTTAATCACCGGCGCGGCAGTCGCCGTGAGCGGCGCGATTGGTTTCGTCGGCTTGATTATTCCGCACGCGGTGCGGCTCGTCGGCGGCAGCGACAACCGTCTCGTCGTGCCGGCGTCGGCGCTTGCGGGCAGCGCCTTCCTGCTGCTTGCCGACACCATAGCGCGCACCGTAATTGCGCCGCGCGAGTTGCACATCGGCGTCATCACGGCGCTGGTCGGCGCGCCGGTCTTTATCTATTTGCTGCGACGGACAAGTTGAAACAGGGGCCAGGGGCCAGTGATAAGAGGCTATTCTTATCCCTCCCTGACCCCCGGCCCCCGACCCCCGATAATGTTGGAAGTCAGCGACATTCGATTCAGCTACGCCGGGCCGGTGTTGCGGGGCCTGACGCTGGCGGTGCGCGATGGAGAATTGCTGGCGCTGCTTGGGCCGAACGGCGCAGGCAAGAGCACGCTCGTCAAGTTAATCGTCGGCATTCTGCGACCGGCAAGCGGCAAACTCCTGCTTGATGGCCGCGACCTGCAAGCGATGTCGAGGCGCGAAGCGGCGCGCTTGATTGGTTACGTCGCGCAGGAATCCGTCGTGATGTTTCCGCTGACGGCGATGGAGTATGTGCTGCAAGGGCGATTCGCGCAGGGCCGCTTGATCGGCTTTGAAAGCGATGAAGATTTGCGCGAGGCGCGGCGTGTGATGGAGCTTACAGAGACGACGGACTTCGCGGGCCGTCTCGTGCAAGAGTTGTCGGGCGGCGAGCGCCAGCGCGTGATGCTGGCGCGGGCACTGGTGGCGCGGCCACGCCTGCTGGTGCTCGACGAGCCGGTGGCGAATCTCGACATCGCGCATCAGGTGAAAACGCTTGAACTGGTCAAACGATTGATTGACGACGGCGAGCTATCAGCCATCGTCGTGACGCACGAGTTGAATCTGGCGGCAGAGTTCGCCACTAGCGTGCTGCTGATGAGAGCAGGAGAGATCACTGCGCACGGGTCGCCGCGCGAGGTGATGACCGAAAGCCATCTGCGCGAAGTCTTCAACGCGCCGCTCGCCGTCGACGCAAACCCGGCGAGCGGCGCACCGCGCATAACAATCGTGAAGCGTGATGCGTGATGCGTGAGAATAACATGGCCATTCAACCGGCTCATTGCGAATTCATTCACGCATCACGCACCACGTATCACGCATCAATTCTGGGCTGTCGTAGCGGGGAAGTGCGGTGCGATGCCGCCACTGTCCCGCAACTGTGATGCGCAACGAAGTCGACAAACCAGCCACTGCCTCAAGAGGTGGGAAGGCGTCGGCGTAGGAGTAGGGGGCAGGGGCCAAGGGCCGGGTGAGGATTGATTCTCCACCGGCCCCCGACCCCTGGCCCCCACTGAGGGCGCTAAGTCAGGAAACCCGCGCGGCAGTCTGCGGAAATCACTCTTTCGCGGAAAGGAGCGTTCCATGTCGAATCATCCGTTCACAGGCTTGCCACGCAGGCTCGCCCAACAATCTCTGTCGTTCAGTCGTCTTGAAGCTCGATCCAGGCAGTTACAAAGTCGAGGGAAATCATGTAGGGGAGGCCCTCTGTGGCCTCCCCAGCGCGCGGTTTCGTCATTTCAATCAGTAATAGGCTTGCAGTCAGGGGCGACCCCAGAGGGTCGCCCCAACATGAAACCATTTTCGACGGTTGCGCTAATGCTAGTAGCCTTCTTTACATTTGCGGCTATCGCCGTCGCCGCCGAACGCGGGCGAATGGAAGGCGTTGTGAGCGATCAAGCGGGCGCGAAAATCAGCGGCGCGCGCATCATCGTACATGACACGGCGGGCGCTATCGTCGCAGAGGCTCGTACAGATGACGGCGGACAATTCAAGATCGATTCTGTCGCCGCTGGCCGTTACACGGTGGTTGCCGAAGCGCCTGGCTTCACGCAAAGCGCGGTGATCAGCGTTGAGGTGTCGGCGACCGGGACGGCAAGCGTCAGCCTGCGCCTCGATGTGGCGGCCATCGCGGATCGCGTCGTCGTCAGCGCCACACGCACGGCGGCGCAGAGCAACGAAGTCGGCGGCTCGATTGCCGTCATCACCGGCGAAGATTTGCGGCGCACGAATCAATCGCTGGTTGCAGAACCCTTGCGCCTGATTCCCGGTCTGGCGGTGGCGCAGACAGGCGGGCGCGGCGGCATCACGTCTATCTTCGCGCGCGGCGGCGAATCCGATTACAACAAGGTGCTGATTGATGGCGTGCCGGTCAACTCAGCGGGCGGCCTGTTCGACTTTGCTTCGTTGACGCCTGAAAACCTCGACCGCGTCGAAGTCGTGCGCGGCCCGGCGAGCGCCTTATTCGGTTCAGATGCGATGACCAGCGTCATTCAACTGGTGACGCGGCGCGGTTCGTCGTCTGTGCCGGAGTTTGAGTTCAGCGGCGAAGGCGGCAGCTTCGATTTTCATCGCGAGACCGCACGGCTCGCAGGCCGGCAGGGCCGTTTCGATTACGCCACGAGCTTCGGCTTTCAAACCACCGATGGGCGCTTTCGTAATAGTGATTACATCAATCGCTCGGCCTCGGCGAATCTTGGATTTGGCCTGACGCCCGATGCTGAGTTGCGCGTCACTTCGCGCTGGAATAACAGCACGCTCGGTGTCGCAGGCCCCACGGCATTGCTGTTTGCCGACCCGGACGAACGCCAAAAGCATCGCGATCTCGCCTTGAGCGCCGGACTCGAATGGCGCATCACGCCGCGCATCAATCAAACCGTGCGGTTCATCTATGCAGAGTTCGAGACGCTCAATGTCGACCCGGTGGCCGAAGATTTGACGCGGCCCGATACGCCGCCGCTGCCGCCCTTCGCGTTCGGCGCTGATTTTGCCTTTACCTTCGGTGATCACGAAAAGCGCGCAGGCTTTCAATATCAAGCCATCGCCGCGCTCGGCAAGGCCAATGTGCTGACCGGCGGCGTCGATTTCGAGCACGAAACCGGCGTCTTCGATGATGGCTTCAGCCGCGTGTCGCCGACGAGAAATAATCTCGGCGTCTATGTTCAGGATCAACTGGCCTGGCGCGAACGTGTGTTCGTCACGGCGGGGGTTCGCGTCGAGCACAACACGGCGAGCGTGCCGGCGGATTTGCGCGCTGCTTTAGAATCGCTTGGCTCCAACGCGCCCGCCGGTGAAATCGGTTTCGGAACCAGTGCTAATCCCAAGCTGGCGGCGTCGCTGCTCGTGCGCCGTCATAGAGAAAATGCGGCGCTCGGCGCAACGCGAATCAAGGCGAGCTTCGGCACGGGCATTAAGGAACCGCGCCTGCTCGAAGCCTTCAGCCCAAGCATCTTTTTTTTGGGCAATCCGGCGCTCAATCCTGAACGCGCGGTCAGCTTCGATGCCGGCGTGTCGCAGGAATTCTTCAATCGTCGAGCGAGCCTTGACGTGACTTACTTTGACAATCGCTTTCACGATCAGATTGCTTTTATCTTCGACCCGCTGACGTTCGGCCCTGTGAAGCTGGCAGACGGCACGTTGACGAACTTCGTCAATGTCGAACGATCAACGGCGCGCGGCTTTGAGCTTGCGGGCGCGGCGCGACCTGTTCGGCAACTGCGACTGGCCGCGAGCTACACTTTTTTGCGCTCGCGGCTGGAGCGCGCGCAAAGCGTCTTGAATCCTGAACTGGGTTTGCCGCTGCTGCGCCGTCCGCGACACGCCGGGACGATTGAGGCAAGCTGGGTGACGGCGGCGTGGGATGTCACACTCGATGGCTCGCTGGTGGGCCGCCGGCGCGATATAGACCCGGTGACCGGAGCGCGGTTCGATGCCTCTGGGCGAGCCTTCAGCAATGATGGTTATGCGAAGTTGAATCTGTCGGGTTCGTATCGCATCAATCGTGCGCTGCGGGCGTTTGCGCGCATCGAGAATTTGTTGAATCAGGATTATCAGGAAGTGCTCGGCTATCCGGCTTATCGCTTGAACTTCAGCGCTGGCCTGCGCGTGCAGATTGGTGGCGGCAGATGAGAGCTTGAATGATTTGGTTTCTGGTTCCTGGTTCCTGGTTGGCGCATCAAACACACTGTCCGGCAACCAGAAACCAGGAACTAAATCAGAGGGCAAGGGAATGGCAGACTCGCTTATATGGAGTGCGGTGAGTGGTCACCGCTTGGCCGCCTCGCCAAGCCTAAAAGCGGCGACCAGTCGCAGCACTCCAAATGCTGCCGCACTCCCTTTCTCATGCGGTTTTATTTAGAAACTAATCCGTTACTGCTCAGATGGAAACGCCTTCGCGATTGAGCATGCGGAGATACATTTCACGCAGTCGCATGGCCAATTCGAGTTTCTTGCGCGAGATACCCATCAGCTTCTTATTGCCGCGCTGACGGGCCGCTTCGAATATTGCGCGAAGTGAAATAATCTCGTCTTCCTGAGCGCGTAACCGCTCGATGAAATACTCCTCTGGCATACGCGATACAACCTTTCGGCAATCAATCTATCGAACTGAGGGGGAGGCCATTCCCAAAAAACAACTAACCGATTCTATGTCGGTTTGAAATTCCTATTCTTCAGTTTTGGATTATAGCTTAATAGCCAGCGACCGCAAAGCCTTATCATGCGATTGCAAACTCGCGGACACCGGCGATGGATAGAAAACTGTTATTCGCGGCGAGGAGTTTTAAGACATTATTCTGAAGCGATAGGCCGAATGCAAGGCAAATCGCCGACGGCATTTTACGCTTACAGAGGAACCCCTTGCTTCAGAAAATCAGCGCGAGTCGGGCTATCGCCATCGCGCTGAGAGGTTCGGGTCGAGCTCGCCGATCCGCTAACAAATCCCAGCTATTCATTCAGGTGTCTGTGGTGGGCGTTGCTTGCGTTCACTCTCGCTGACGCTGTTGACCGGCATCGCATAGCCGTCATTGCTGCGCTTGGCGACGCCGAGCTTTTTAAGCGATGGAGCCGACGGCGAGCCGGTTTCAGCAAAGCCATTGGCGGCTTGAAATTGTTTCATCGCCTGAATGGTGGTGTCGTCGTATTGACCGGAGGCCGGGCCTGCGAGGTAGCCGGCTTTGATCAGCGCATTTTGAATTTCGGTGACGCGCTCGCCGGGAATGCCACTGCCGGTCGGGCGCGGCGTGGCGGCGACTGGAGCCGCTTCAGGTTCAGAATGGCGGCGCACGTAACGATAGCGCACGACGCGGCGACCGTGACGGCCTCGCGCGACAACGCGCTCGCGCACCAGCCGCCCGCCGCGCTCGCTGCGCGCCAGTTCGCGCCGTTCGCGCCGCGAGAGTTTACCGTGCCGCGAAGCCCGTTCATTGCGCCCACGCCGTGCTTCGCGTCGGCTTGACGATCTGCCGCGCGCTTCGCGGCTACGCGATGATCGGCTGCGCGCTTCGTGCCGGCGTGACGATTTGTCATGCGATGCGCGTTTCGCATGAGATGAGGACGATTTGCGACCGCCGCGCGACCGCTTTGCCAACCCATCGGGCGCGATCAAAGCCGCCAGTAGAGCAATAGCGATGAATAATACAAAACTCCGTTTCATAGCTGCGTCTCTTTTCGTCTGATATTCGAGGGCAACGTGCGTGAGCCTGTCCCGGTCGTGCATTATAGCATCCCCTGCTGATAGGGGAAAATGATGAATGATGAATGATGAACGGAAGAGGAAACGGCAGGGGAGTATCTAATAAGTCCGGCGTATCGCGCCGACGCTCCAGTCCGCAATTCATCATTCATCATTTGATTCGATGTGTGGTTTAATTGAATTTAAGAAACGGAGGTTGGATGAAAGTTATTCTCATCGGCGATGTGGTCGGCAAGCCGGGTCGCCGCGCCCTGCTCGCAAACCTGAAGCGATTGAAAGAGCAGCACGAAGCCGAGTTCGTCGTCGCCAATGTTGAAAACGCCGCTGAAGGCGCGGGCGTCGTGCCGAAAATCGGCGATGAAATCCTCAGTGCCGGCGTTGATGTGATGACCTCGGGCAATCACATTTACGACAAGCGGGAAGTGATCGCTTATATCGAAAACGAGCCGCGCCTGCTGCGCCCGGCCAATTACGCGCCGGATACGCCGGGACGCGGGCTGTGGCTTGGCTCAACCGGGTCGGGCACGCCTGTGGCGGTGATTAATCTGCAAGGGCGCGTCTTCATGTCGCCGAGCGATTGCCCGTTCCGCGCCGCAGATCGCTTGATCGGTGAAGTCAGCAGCCGCGCCCGCGTCATTCTGGTTGACCATCACGCCGAAGCGACTTCCGAAAAGCAGGCGCTTGGCCGTTACCTCGATGGCCGCGTCTCCGCCGTCGTCGGCACGCACACGCATGTGCAGACCGCCGACGAGCAGATATTGAAAAGTGGCACAGCTTACATTACCGATCTTGGCATGACCGGCCCGTATGAGAGCGTCATCGGCGTGCAAAGCGAACTGATCATCGGGCGCTTCCTGCGCGGCATGCCTGTGCGATTCGAAACGGCGACCGAAGGCGCGAAACTCTGCGGCGTGGTCGTTGAAATTGATGAGCGCAGCGGCAAGGCGACGCACATTGAACGATTTCAAGTGAGCGCGTGATGGGGTTAGTAGTGTGAAGCAGGTAACGGCCTCTGGAGTCATCAGCCCCGTAGGGGCGAGATGTTTATAGGATCGGATGGCAAAAGAACCTCAAGCTCGGTTAGGAGCGCCATGTCGACATTTCGCCCCTACGGGGCTTGGGCTCTTTTCTACGTCTCCAACTATAAACATTGCGTCCCTACGGGACTAAATCAGAGGGCAAGGGACTGGCAGAGTCGCTTATATGGAGTGCGGTGACTGCTCACCGCTTGGCCTCCTCGCAAAGACTAAAAGCTGCGACCAGTCAAAGCACTCCAAATGCTGCCGCACTCCCTTTCTCATGCGGTTTTATTTAGAGCAGATATCAATTGGATAAAGCCGCCATCATGTAGGGGAGGCCCTCTGTGGCCTCCCCAGACTGCGCCGGCCTACACTGGGGCGACCACCGCAGGGTCGCCCCTACATGCTAAACCGATTTGAAAACCGATCTGGAGCGATTTTCAAATGCGTTTGCCATGTAGCGCAAGCGGTTAGCTTGCGCTACATTCAATTGAAAACCGCTATAAGTGTTTTGTAGCAGACAAAAAAGACCCGCGCACCACAGACCTCGCGGCGATAGGCTTCATATCTTGGCTCAGCCTGATCGTAAGCAAACTTCATCATGTCATAGTCATATTTAGATCGAAGAAAACCTGGAAGCTGGTCAGATTCTACTGCAAGATAGCAGGTAGAGTTTTTGGTTGTCGCACTGCCTTTACAGTTTGAGCCATGCGGACAAGTCACTACCATAGCGGCACAGCTTCCAACAAGAGTAGAGTATTGAAAGAAAGCCGAAGACAGCTTATGCAGCCGCCTTCGGCTTTTGTTTTTTCGGAAGCGATTACTGGTTTGCTGCTTCGATGGATTCGTCCAGCATCTCGACGGCGAAGTCTGCCTGTTCGCGGTCGATGATCAGCGGCGGCGAAAAGCGAATCGCCGATTCGCCTGCGCCTTGAACGACCAGACCGCGATTGAAACATTCGACCACGATACGGTCGCGCAACTCCGGCCAGGGTTCCGTGCTTTCGGCGTCGCGCGCAATCTCGAAGCCGATCATCAAGCCACGCCCGCGCACGTCTGTGATCAGCGAATGCTTCTGCTGAAGCCCTCGCAAGCGATTCATCAGGTGCTCGCCGATTTCACCGGCATTTTGCATCACGCCTTTTTCGAGCAACTCAATCGTCTTGAGCGCCGCGACAATCGCCACAGGGTTGCCGCCGAAGGTTGACGCGTGTGCGCCGACGTGCCAGCGCATCAGGTCTTCGCGCGCGACGAGCACGCCCAGAGGAATGCCGCCGCCGATGGCTTTGGCCATACAGATCATATCGGGTACGACGCCTGTATGCTCAATCGCCCACATCTTGCCGGTGCGCCCGACGCCTGACTGCACTTCGTCAACGACGAGCAGGATGCCATGCTGGTCGCAGATGCGGCGCAGTTCGGGAAAGAAATCGGCGTCCGGCACCACGTAACCGCCTTCGCCTTGAATCGGCTCGACGATGATCGCGGCGCAATCTTCGGGCGGCACAGTGGTTTTGAAGATCGTCTGTTCGAGATAACGCGCCACGCGCTTGCCAACGCTTTCGCCCAGGCGTCGCTCAAGCGGAAAACGAATCGGATTAGCGTAGGGAATGTGTGTGACATCGAGCGACTGCGGGCCGAAACCGCGCCGCTGTGCCGCCTTCGAGGCAGTCAGCGACAACGTCCCAAAGGTGCGTCCGTGAAAGGCGCCGCGAAAGGCGATGAACTTCTGCCGGCCCGTCGCATAGACCGCCGCCTTGAGCGCCGCCTCCATCGCTTCAGCGCCACTGTTGCCATAGTGGACTTTCTTGGCAAAGTCGCCCGGCGTGATCTCGATGAGCTTTTCGGCCAACGCCGTTTGATGCGAGTAGTAATAGTCTGTGCCGGAAATGTGCGTGAATTCCTGCGCCTGTTTGTAGATGACTTCAGCGATTTCGGGATGCGCGTGGCCGAGGGCGGCGACTGCTACACCGGCGTTGAAGTCGAGAAAAACGTTGCCGTCGACATCTTCGAGCATCGCGCCGTAACCGCGCGCTACCACCAGCGGGTAGCTGCGCGTGTAGCTCGGCGAGATGAAGCGCTGGTCGCGTTCGAGCATTTGGCGTGCGACCGGGCCGGGAAGCGCGGTTTTGATTTCGGGCAGATGTTTCTTCGTCATGGTCTGCATAATGCCTCCATCGTTGACTGGGTTGAATGTAAGGTTGAATACAGGATTGGCGGCCTGTCGGGATGTGGCGCGAAAAGAAGGGCAGCTAATCGGCAAAGAGGTCGCGGCGGATGATTCGCGGCGTGCGCTGCAATTCTTTTCTCATTTCAGATCGTCTCCGTTCAAAAGTTGTCTGAATTCTACCACGCGGCGGCAGCGTCTTCAATCGTCGCTTCTCTTATCAAAACGTCACTTCGTCAGCGGTTAGCGCAGCTTGATGCTTTGCCGATGGCTTGGCGTGATGAATGGTTGGCTTGCGACTGGCGGCTTCATGAGGAAAGGCGCAGATGCCATCAGCACGCCGAGTGATTTTTATCACGCTTCAAAACAGAAGTTCCTCCGCCCGGATGAGGCGAACAGTTCTCGCCAAAAGCGGCAGGAGACCGAAGAGAATTTGTTTGCTGGTGAAAATCCGGCTGACTTGAGCTTGACTTGTTTTTCACTAAAGCATAGGATAGCGCACCGATAGCACTAATTATTTTAGGTCTATTTGGTGTTGGCTCTGCATTCCGTCTAGCAATCAATATCGCGCCAGGACTTTCATCAACGGCACTCGCGATTGAAGAAGGTTTGGCTTCGCCTTATTGATTGTTTCCGATTAATTCGCTTAGGCACTAAATTCTTCCGGAGGATTCTCTATGAAATTCAGGCTCCTAGGTCTCTGTACTATGCTCTTCTTCTTCCTGGCCGGCGCGTGGTTCTGGCCAAGTCAGGCGCAACGCGCTACCCAAAAAACCGCTCCCAGTGGAACTGGAGCCCGCACGACTAAGGCTCCAACGCCAAAGCCTGGTCGGCCCGGGCAAAAGAGCGAACTCGTGCCGGTCTACGCGCAGGCGGTTGAGTTCGCCGAGAGCGTCCCGGTCAGAAATCTCCCAGCCGCTAATCGTTCGGTTAGCAATTCAAAGAACGGCCCGCCGGAGATCAATCTGGAAGGGCGTGAACT
>JBBWZK010000001.1:0-12593 GCA_039648975.1 Blastocatellia bacterium | reverse complement strand
GACACACTGACCGACAGCCGCACACGCCAGCGCGGTTACTTCGATCAGCGCGTCGTCGGCGGCCTATTGCGCGAACACTTGAGCGGGCGGCGCGACAACTCGCGCCACCTGTGGAGCCTCTTGATGCTGGAACTATGGCATCGCTCTTTCATTGACCACCATCCCGAACCGGCCTTTGTCGGCGCCAAGAAGCTGACGCTCAATCGTATGACGGTTGGCGCACCGGCCTTGACCGAAGCATGATGCATTTGGAAACCTGTCGGCAGTAATCCGCAGTGACATAATTATAGAATGAGCGTTAGGCGCTGGTAATCGCACCTGATATATTTACATCAAGATCGGAGAATGATATGGCTTCACATCCTGAACACTTCTATACGCCTGAAGAATATTTGCAGCTAGAGCGGAAAGCCGCCTACAAAAGTGAGTATTATACGGGCGAGATTTTCGCGATGTCGGGCGCTAGTCGAGCGCATAATATCATTGTTATCAATGTGGCTACCGCGCTAAATACTCAGTTAGCAAACAGAGAGTGCGAAATCTACGCCAGTGACATGCGGGTCCGCACACCGGACACGACCATGTACACCTATCCAGATGTCGTTGTAGTTTGTGGTCAGCCGCAGTTTGAGGATGCTGAAGTTGATACGCTCTTAAATCCAACTTTGATTATCGAAGTCCTCTCGCCCTCTACAGAACCTCACGATAGAACCACAACGTGCGCAGACTATCGAAAGATCGAGTCGTTAAAGGAATACATTCTTATCGCTCAGCGAGAGTGCCGAGTCACGCAATATATCAAACAGCCGGATGGCATGTGGTTATTTCAAGAAGCTGGCAGTTTAGACGAGATGGTGCATCTGCCTTCCGTCAATTGTGATCTGGCGTTGGAAAGCGCCTATAGGAAAGTAGAGCTCCCCTCTTCGCAAGAAGAGAAGTTGCCATAAACAAACTTCGCTTGAAGACTGGCGCTATCCATTTTCTGTAGCTCTATAGGAGCTTGAGGCTGAACGAATTTTCATGTGCGGAATTGCAGGCATCATCGGCGGCAACCCATCATCGCGCGAGCCATCGGCGCGACGGATGCTCGCTGCGCTTGCCCGGCGCGGGCCTGACGGTGAAGGCTTGCAAAGCTGGCCGGGCGCAACGCTGGGTCATCGCCGCTTGGCAATCATCGATCTAAGCGATGCGGGCCGCCAGCCGATGCTCACGGCTGACGGGCAGATTGGCGTTGTCTTCAACGGCGAGATTTATAACTTCCGCGAACTGCGCAATGATCTCTTGGCGCGCGGCTATCGCTTCACGAGCGGCACCGATTCCGAAGTCCTGCTGCACGGCTACCGCGAGTGGGGGCTTGACCAACTGCTGGCGCGATTGCGCGGCATGTTCGCTGTCGGCCTGTGGGACGACGCGGCCCGTAAGTTCTATCTGGTGCGCGACCGCTTAGGCGTGAAGCCCTTGCTCTACAACCTGCGCGATGGGCAGTTGGCGTTTGCATCAACCGCGCGGGCCTTGCGCGAGGGCGGCTTTGCTGGCGAGATTGATGAACGCGCCGTCGCCGAATTTCTACACTTCGGTTTCGTCACCGATGCGCGCTCGATCTATAAAAATGTAATCAAAGTTCCTGCCGGCGCGATTGTCGAATTTGCCGATGGCCATCCGAGCACACGCGCTTACTGGCAACTGCCTGCCGTTGACCCTTCATTATCCATCTCGTTTGCCGAAGCCGTTGAAGAGACTGAACGCCTCTTGCTCGAAGCGGTCGAGATTCGCCTCTATGCCGACGTGCCGGTCGGCGCACTGTTGAGCGGCGGCGTCGATTCGAGCCTCGTCTGCTGGGCGACGGCGAAGCTCGGCGCTGAGGTCACGGCTTACACGGTCGGCACGCCCGGCGATGCCTATGATGAAACCAGCGATGCCATCGCCACAGCACGGACGCTCAAGTTGAATCATCGCATCGTTGAAGTTTCAGCCAACGATGCGCCTGAGGTGGCCGAACTGGTTGACGCTTACGGCGAGCCGTTCGCCTGCGCTTCGGCGCTCGGTATGTTGCGCGTCTCTGAGGCCGTCGCGCCATCGGCGAAAGTGCTGCTGACCGGCGATGGCGGCGACGATGTTTTTCTTGGTTATGAAGGTCACAAACATTTCTGGATGGCGTCGCGTCTCGCCGCGCACCTGCCGGATCAAAGCGGCAGGGTATGGCAGGCCGTGCGCGACCGTTTGCCGCGCGTCGGGCCGCTCGGTCGCGCCGCTTCGTTTCTCGATTATGCGACGGGCGGGCTTGGCGGCGTCGCCCTGGCGCGCGACGGTTTGCAGATGTACCGGCGCACCGGTCTGCTTGGCGAAAGATTGCAGGATGCGTCCGTCGATCAACAGGCCATCAGTTGGTCAATCGAATCGGCGCGCAGCCTGCTCGCAGAGTTCTTAGCCTATGACCGCGACACGCGATTCACCGGCGAATACCTGCCGAAGGTAGACGGCGCGACCATGTATCATTCGGTCGAAGCGCGCTCGCCGTTTCTCGATTCCCGGCTCTGGGAGTTTGCCGCCGCCTTGCCATTCGAGGTGCGTTTGCAAGGCGGCCAACTGAAAGCCATCCTGCGCGAGATCGCCCGGCGGCGCATCGGCGAGCGCGTCGCGACGGGGCGCAAGCGTGGCTTCGGCATCCCCGTCGAGCGCTGGCTTGCAGGCCGATGGCGCGACCGTGTGGCCGCAAGCTTTCGTGACGGCTTGCTTGCCAGCGAAGGCTGGCTGCGCGCGGACGGCTTGCTGGCCGAGTTGCACAAAGCCTCGCGTGCAGGCACCGCGCCGAATCAGCTATGGTACAGCTACGTTCTGGAATCGTGGCTCAGACACGAACGCCATGCCGCAACCGAATCCAGCCCCGCAAGTCACCCTGCGCCTGCCGAATTGATTCTCACCTGAAGCGATTTGCAAATGAGTCTGCTGACGTAGCGCAAACCGTTAGCTTACGCTACCTCATTGCCACGCCTGAAATCTCGCGGGCGTTAGGCATTTACTTTATTCGAGAGGTATAGAATTGCGACCTAACGTTTTACAACTGATCGGCAGCTTTCATCAGGGCGGCTCGGAGCGCCAGGCTCTGCAACTGGCGCGGCTGCTCAAAGCGAGCAATCAATACAACCTGCATCTCGCCTGTATAGATAAATCGGGCGCGCTGCTCGACTCCATCGATCAACTGGGACTGGCCGAGATTCCTGAATATCCCCTGACCAGTTTTTATGACCGTAACGCGCTCGTGCAGGTGCGCCGCTTTGCGCTCTACCTGCAAACGCGCGGCATCGACGTGATTCAAACGCATGATTTTTACACGAACATCTTTGGCATGGCGGCGGCGCGGCTGGCCGGCGTCCGTGTCCGCATCGCGGCGCGGCGCGAAACCACCGGCTGGCGCACGCCTGCGCAGAAGATCGTCGAGCGCCAGGCTTACCGCTTCGCGCACACCATCGTCGCCAACTCTGAAGCCGTGCGCCGGCAGCTCCTCGCCGAAGGCGTCGCCGACCGCAAGATCGTCACCATTCATAACGGCATTGATCTGGATCGCCTCGCCGTCGCGGAGAATTTCAACCGCACGGCGGCGCTCGCGTCTTTTGGGTTGCCGACTGCGCCTCAGCTTCGTTTTGTAACCATCGTCGCAAATCTCCGCCACGCGGTGAAAGATCACGCGACCTTCCTGCGCGCCGCTCGTCGCGTACATGCGGCGCTGCCTGTGGCGCGATTCGTCATCGCCGGCGAAGGCGAACTGACCGGCGCAATGCGCCAGATGGCAGCCCAACTCGGCATCGCGGACGACACATTTTTCATTGGCCGAGCCGAGCGCATCGCCGAACTCCTGGCCGCTTCCGACGTCTGCGTGCTGAGTTCAAAAGCCGAAGGCTTCTCGAATTCGCTACTCGAATATCTGGCCGCTTCGCGTCCGGTTGTCGTCACCGATGTCGGCGGCGCGCGCGAAGCCATTCGTGATGGCGAGACAGGCTACATCGTGCCTGCCGGCGCAGACGCAGAGATGGCGGCGCACATCATTGCGCTGCTTGAAAACCCTGAGCAGGCGCAGGCGATGGGCGAGCGTAGCCGCCATATCGTCGAACAAAGATTTTCGTGCGCCGCGCAGCTTGCCGCAACCGAAGCTCTGTACGACCGGCTGCTGGCAACCAATGCGCAGCGCCTCGCGCGCCGCATCGATAGCGTTCAGCGCGAAATCGCTTAGAGCAACAAGTCTACTTTATCGAAAAGCGAACCAATGACCTTTGATGCGAACCGCAAATCAATCAACGCCGGGCGGCGCATTCGCGTGCTGATCGCCGCGCCGTCGCTCGACATCTACGGCGGCCAGGCTTTGATGGCGGCGCGGCTCATCGAGCGTCTTCGTGAAGAGCCGGCGCTTGAAGTGGCCTTTCAGCCGCACAATCCGCGATTGCCGCGCGGCCTCGGCTGGTTGCAACAGATCAAGTATGTTCGCACTCTGGCGACGACGCTGGCTTATCTATTGATGCTGATCAGTCGCGCCTGGCGTTATGACATCATTCACGTTTTTTCGGCATCGTATTATTCGTACCTCTTCTCAGCGGTTCCGGCGCTCGTCGTCGGCAAGCTTTATGGCAAGAAGACGATTCTCAATTATCGCAGCGGCGAAGCCGCCGACCATCTAACGAACTGGCGCACGGCGGCACAGACCATGCGATGGGCCGACCGCCTCGTCGTGCCGTCGGGTTATCTCGTCGAGGTCTTCGCGCGCTTCGGCCTACGGGCTGAAGCCATCTCCAACATGATTGCGCTTGACCGCTTTAGCTTCCGCGAGCGCCGCCCGCTGCGCCCGCTGTTTCTGAGCGCGCGGCTGCTTGAGCCGCTTTACAACGTGGCCTGCACGCTGCGCGCCTTTGCGCTCGTCCAGCAGCGTTATCCGGAAGCGCAATTGATCATCGCGGCGGACGGCTCCGAGCGCGGCAAGCTCGAACGACTGGCGCGCGAACTCGATCTGCATCACACGCGATTCATCGGTAAAGTGGATTACGAAAGTATGCCCGCCCTGCTCGACGCGGCGGAGATCTACCTGAACGCCAACGACCTCGATAACATGCCCAGTTCGCTCATCGAATGCATGGCGGCGGGCCTGCCCGTCGTCAGCACCAACGCTGGCGGCATCCCTTACATCATCACGCACGAACAGACCGGCCTGCTGGTCGCCTGCAACGATCACCAAGCTATGGCGCTCGGCGCGATTCGCCTGCTCGAAGATCAGCAACTCGCTACATCGATAGCCAGCCGCGCCCGCCGCGAGTGCGAAAAGTATCAATGGTCTGCGGTCAGAAACGAATGGGTGAGCCTGTACCGCGAACTGGTCAATCCAAAGATCAAGAACCACGTTGCCGACAACGCCAGCGTGAAATCCATTTCGGGAGCCTTATGATGAATCTCAGACGCACATTGGTTTCACGAATCAATCAACTGCCCTTCGTTGATCATCATGTGTACACCGTGCGTTACGGCCCGGCGCGCGGCATGAAGCGCCAGGGCGGCCTGGGCTGGCTGCCTGCCTTTGTGCCGCGCGGCCACGAGTGGGAAGCCGAAGAAGCCTTCCTTGAACAGATCGACTGGTCGGGAATGACTGTCTATGATGTGGGCGGCGATCAGGGCATCTTCACGTTGTTTCTGGCGCAGCGGGTCGGCCCGGCGGGTCAGGTCGTCGTCTTCGAGCCGAATCCGCGCAGTTATCAGCGCATACAGACCAACGTCCGCCTGAACAGTTTTGACAACGTTCGCGTCCTGCCCATGGGATTGGGCGAGCGCGCCGAAATGCTCACCTTCGTCTTTCCGAAATCCGAGCCGGCGCGCGGCAGCGCGGCGCAGACGGTTCGCACACAGGTCGCGCAAGAGTCCAATACGGTCTCCTGTCTGATCGAAGTCGCGGCGCTGGATGCGGCCATGGCGCGCATGCATCTGCCGCCGCCTGATTTGATCAAGCTCGATGTCGAAGGCATGGAATGGCAGGCGTTGCGCGGCATGCGCCAGATCCTGACACGGCATCGTCCGCGCCTGTTCATCGAAATTCACGGCAGCGACATCGAAGACAAAACCGCCAACGTGCATCGCGTCGTCAGCCTGCTCGAAGAGATAGGCTACGACCTGCAGCACGTCGAAAGCGGCGCGGCGATCACCAGTGCCAATGCCGCTATCGCTTATCAGGGACACCTGTATTGTACCTATCAGACCGAATGGAGGAGATGATGTCATCGCAGATGGAAACGTGGGAACGGGCCGAAGTGGTGCGCAGCGCTTTTGAAGCCGCGCATATTAATGAAGCCGCCTTGCTCGCCGATGAAGATGATCTTCAGCGCTATATGAATCCACCGGCCAACACCTGCTACCCGCTCGAATACGCACATCATCTGCTTGGCGATGCGCGCGGCAAGCTGGTGCTCGATTACGGCTGCGGTGACGGCATCCATACGTTGACGCTGGCGCGGCGCGGCGCACGCGTGCAATCGCTCGACATCTCGCCTGAGTTGATTCAGATTGCGCGTCAGCGATTGCGGCTGAACGGCATACATGGCGGCGTTGAATTCATCACCGGCTCGGCGCACGAGATTCCCTTGCCCGATGAATCTGTCGACGTCGTCTTCGGCATAGCCATTCTGCATCACCTCGATCTGGCGCTGTCGGCGCGCGAAGTGCATCGCGTGCTCAAACCAGGTGGGCGCGCCATCTTTCAGGAGCCGGTGCGCAATTCGCGGCTCATCAAAACGATTCGCCGGTTGATTCCTTATCGTTCGCCTGACGTATCGCCCTATGAGCGGCCACTGACCGACGGCGAATTGCAAGACTACGCCCGGGGCTTTTCGTCCTATCGCGCCAAAGCCTTCTTGCTGCCGACGACCAACCTGGTCGATGTGATTCCGCCGCTCTCGCGCCGCTACATACATGCCTGCTACCGACGCGACGCTGACATGCTGCGCCGCTTTCCGAAGCTGGCGTTTTATGCGTCCGTGCGCGTCATCGAGTTGACCAAGTAGTCACCGAATGAAAAAAATAGAGCCACAAAGGCGCAAAGACACGAAGCATCACTATGGCCTTTGTGTCCCTTTGTGGCTTTGTGCCTTTGTGGCAAAGACTATATTTATTCGTCTACTGCTGCAAATTCGGCAAGCCGATCATTGATTATGTTGATGTGATGGCGGCGCGGTAGCGGCGAAAGTGAAGGAACGCAGCGGCCTTTTCGCGTAGCTCTTGTCAAGCTCTTTGATCTCGATGAACTGATTGACGCCGACATCGCGGAATACCTGTCGCGTATGGCTCGTCGGCCAGTCAATTTCCAGTTCCTTAACCTGCACGGCTTTGCCCAGGCCGATTGACTGGGTCAACGACGACGCGCCGAACGAACCGCCGCTGGTTACCACACGATAGCGCGCCGCGCGCCGGCCCGGCGCTTCTTCAACAACGACCTTGATGCGCGCGCCGATGGCGGCGCGGTTGGTCTTCACGCCCGTCAGCTTGAGCGACAGCCAGTTATTGCCCTGGCCGGGATTGGCAAACAGCGCCTTGTTGTATTTGTCCCCCGGCGCAGCGCCGCCGAGATTGATCAAGACATCCTGATTGCCATCGTTATTGACATCGCTAAAAGCGACGCCGTGTCCCTTTTGCAGATGGCCGGTGCCGGTTGAACCGGTTACGTCAACGAATTGCTTGCCGTTCTGGTTTCTGAACATGAAGTTGGGCATCAAGGCGGCGTAAGACGGCGCGCCGGTTCCTAGGTAGAAATCCAGATAGCCGTCGTTGTCGAGGTCGCCGAAATTGGCGCCCATCGTTGGCACGACACGATCCAGCCCGACCGCTTTGGTCACGTCCTGAAAGCCACCCTTGCCCGTGTTCCGATAAAGCTTCAGAGTTTCGGCCTGCGGCGGCATGCCAAGAAAGCCTCTGACCACTTCGGTCATCGACGGCATGAAGCTGGCCACAAAAATATCCGGCAATCCATCGTTGTCATAGTCAAAGAACCAGCAAGGGAAACTCATCAGCGGTTTCTCAACGTGCAGCGGTTTGGCAACCTCCGTGAAGGTGCCATTGCGATTGTTATGGTAGAGAAAGTTGTCTTCGCCAAAGTTGGAGACGTATAGATCGGCATAGCCGTCATTGTCATAGTCTCCCCAGTTAGCGCCCTTGGTGAAAGCGATTTTATCGACCCCGGCAGCGTGCGAGACATCTTCAAACGTGCCGTCGCCCTTGTTGCGAAAAAGCCGGCTCGGCTCCAATTCATGGCCGATGAATACGTCGACGAAGCCATCATTATCAAAGTCTGCCCAGACCGCCGTGTGTGTGCGATAAACGCCTTCATCCAGCCCGCTCTCGACGGTCACATCGGTAAACGTGCCGTCGCCGTTGTTGCGCAGCAGCGAGTTGCGCATAGGGTAATCCCAGCCGCCGCGCATCACAAACAGGTCGAGCCAGCCGTCATTGTTATAGTCTGTCTGCACGCAGTTGAGGCCGCCAAGCTGGTCTGCGAGCTTGGCGCGCGCCGTCCAATCGCTGAAGCTGCCGTTGCCGTTATTATGATAATAATGCAGCGACTCGCAAGGATCAGCGCCCGACAGCATCACATCGAGAAAGCCATCGTTATCGAAATCATCCGCCACCATGCCGCCGGCATTGCCGATCACGTCGATTCCCGCAGACGGCGCGACATCCGGGAAGCGCCCGATACTTTCTTTGGAGGCAAACGCGGCGGCGGGAATGAGCTGCGCTTTCGGCACCTCGTTCGGATATTTCCCTAAAGTCATGTAGGCGAGATTCAGCAGCCAGCGCACCTCTAAGTTATTCGCATCGCTTTCGAGATATTTCTTGAAATACTCGATAGCCTTCTCAGAGCCTGCCGTCAATTTATGCTGCGCCAGGACGCTCAACGGCAGTATGCACATCTCTGCATTATGATTCATCTGGCAGTTTTGCAACTCGCCTTGCCGCAGATAAGCGACGCCGATTTCTTCCTCAAGCAACAGCTTGACCTTCGGGCCGTTCGGGAAAAAATCTATGGATTGGTTGAGCAGGCGGTAAGAGGTTTCGAGCTTCTTAATGGCCGTTTCCATGTCGCCATTGTAGGAAGCCAGATTGCCGAGCTTTTCGTACAGACGCGGCAGCTTCAGTATGTCTGGGTCTGCATCGCTGAGTTTCTTTTTCTCAAACGGCGCAAGCTCAAGCTCGCGTTCAGAGATGAATTCATCGTAGGCGCGAGTCTGGGCGCGACAAAAAGCCAGCAGGTCTCTGGCTGTCGGCAAGTAACTCGCAAGAGCTTCTGGCCGCTCCAGGTTGGGCAGGTCAACGACTTCCTGATAATCGCCGGCTGCGGCAGGGCGGCGAAACCAACTAGTTGACCTGCGCGGGGAAGGCTTGCCGGCATCCTCCGCTTGCCCCTTGCTCTGGCTGTAGACGATGCTTGTATACGGCAAGGGAACCAGTATCGGCAAGATCAACAAAAAGGCGATCAGCAAGTTAACGTACTTCTTCATTGTATAATCAGCCCTGGCGCAGCCAGTAAGTTTGTTTGGGAACACGATGCGTATGGTCGAAGCGATTATGGCACAGGCGAACGATCTCAACAAATCGGCTGAAAGATTTTGGAAAGTCGTCTGCAATAGACATTTCACCTAGTTGAATGCATCAAGCAGGCGAGGCAAAGGTGTGGATGCTTGCCGTGCCGCGCCTGATCCGGGAATTCGGGTAAAGAACGAACAATGCAAGCAAGCATCACACAACTGAAGAAGCTGCGCGGCAGAAGCCTACGCGAACTCGGCGTGCGCGGCAGGCAGGAGCTTGCCAAGGTCAGCGAACGATTGCTGGGCACGCGCGAACTGAGCGACACACAGTTGCGCCGCGAAATCAGTGCCGCCATGCGCAATGGCACCGCCGCCGGCAGCGTTGCCCGCTTACTTGAACGCCGGCGCGCGGCTGCTTTATCAACCCCCTTCTTGCCTTCGCTCAAGCACCGCGAAGCCGTCGTGAAGTTGATGGCCGAACGCTTCCCTGCCGAGCGCGCGGCGATCATTGAGCGCGCCGAGAGGGCGCGGCACGGGCGCTTCGATCTGCTCGGCCTGCGCGACCTGAGTTTTGGCTTGCCGATTGACTGGCACCTCGAACCGCTCTCCCAGAAACGCGCGCCGCTCGATCATTGGAGCCGGGTCGCTTACTTGAATCCAGACCTCGCCGGCGACAAGAAGATCACCTGGGAACTGAACCGCTGCGCACACTTTGTCGCCTTCGGTCAGGCTTATTGGATGACCGGCGATGAACGTTTCGCCGAAGCCTTCGTCAAGCAGGCCACCGCCTGGATAGAGGCGAATCCGGTCGGGCGCGGCATCAACTGGGCGAGCAGCCTTGAACTGGCCTTTCGCGCCATTGCCTGGTTATGGGCGCTACACCTGATGGCCGGCTCACCGGCGCTCGATGCCACGTTCGTCGCGCGCTTGCTGAAATGCCTGATCGCGCACGGGCGGCACATTGAAAAATATCTTTCGACTTATTTCAGCCCGAACACGCATCTGACCGGCGAAGCGCTCGGCTTGCTCTATCTCGGCACGGCGTTGCCGGAACTGAGCCGCGCCGCCGGGTGGCGCGATACGGGCTTGCGAATCCTGCTTGAACAACTGCCAATTCACATTCGCCGCGACGGAGTTTATTTCGAGCAAACGACTTATTATCACCGCTACACGGTAGACTTTTACCTGCACCTGATCGCGCTGACTCGCGTGATGAACCTTACATTGCCGCTTGAAGTCGAAGAGCGGCTGGGGCTGGCGCTGGATCACCTGATGTGGACGACGCGGCCTGATGGGCGGGCCTCGCTGATCGGCGACGACGATGGCGGCAGGCTGATACACCTGTCTGCGCGCCCGCTCGATGATTTCCGCGATGCGCTGGCAACCGGCGCAAGCCTGATGAATCGCAGCGACTGGAAGTTCGTTGCCGGCCCCGGGGCGGCGGAAACGCTCTGGCTGCTCGGCCCCGAAGCGCTGGCGCGCTTTGACGAGATCACCGCGCAGCCGCCCGCCCGCAGCGCCCATGGATTTGCCGAGAGCGGTTATTTCGTGATGCGCGACGGCTGGACGAAAGACGCAAGTTATACAGTGATCGATTGCGGCCTGCACGGCGTCCAATCGTGCGGCCACGCGCACGCCGACCAGCTATCGTTCGAGTTCGCTGCGCAGGGCACGGCGTGGCTGGTTGATCCCGGCACCTTCACTTACACGGGCGATGCAGAGATGCGCGACTGGTTCCGCTCGACTGCCGCGCACAACACGGTCACAGTTGACGGCGAGCAACAATCAACTCCCGCCGGGCCGTTCGCGTGGGAGAGTGTGGCGAAGTCCGAGGCGCGCGAGTTCTTCGACGGTCGCGGCTTCACTTATTTTGAAGGCGCACACACAGGCTATCAGCGATTGCCGGATCCGCTGACCCACAGCCGCACATTGCTGCTGGTCAAAGCGAGCGACGCCGAATTGCCTTCGTACCTGATCGTGCGCGACCGTTTCGACGCACAAGGCTCGCACGCTTACACAGCGCGTTACCACTTCGCCGCCGGCTGCGCGGCCACGGCGCAAGAAAATGTAATCAGCGCCACATCGGCAGAAGGCCGCCTCTTTATTTCTGCCTTCGCTGCCAGTGCGGTGAAGACGCGGATTGAAAGCGGCTGGGTGTCGCGGGCTTACGGCGAGCGGCAGGCGGCTCCGGTTGCGTTGATCGAAAGTCAAGGAACGGGCAGGCAGGACTTCACCACCTTCATCGTTCCCGCAAACGATTCAGATTCATGTAGGGGCGGGCGTCTCTGCCCGCCCCAGATCGCGCTGCCGAATCCTGCGAAGGCACCTGATTCGCAATCTGGGGCGACCACAGAGGGTCGCCCCTACAATTCGGCATTCCACTTATCAGCCGGCGACACGCTCCACGTGATCATCACCGGCGACGGCACAGAGGACGTCGACAGCGAACGGCTCGCGGCGCGCGCCGAGACGGCGCTGGCGCGATTCGTCAATCAGCGATTCGCCCGCGCCTGCCTCGTGCAGGGCCGGCGGCTCGAAGTGAAAAACGCTTTTGCGCTGCAATCAACAACGCTGATTCGCTTCGCGGAAATTACCGCCACAGAGGGCACGCTTGAAATTATTATTCACTGCGCGAGCCGCTTTGAATTATTCTTTAGCCAGCCTCCAGTAAGCGTCGTGGTCAACGGCGCGCGCTTCACCGTTTCACACGAATGCGCAACCGTCGCTTTTGCTCTCGAAGGATCAGGCTGGATGTTGATGAACAGGAATTGATGATCTATGTGTGGAATCTGTGGCATTGCCTCTCCCGATCATTCGCCGCGCCGCCTCGACGACGCCGCCCTCGCTCGCATGCGCGATGCCCTCATCCATCGCGGCCCCGATGACGCCGGCCTCTTCCTCGATCCTCACGTCGCTCTCGCTCATCGCCGCCTCGCCATCGTTGATCTTTCTGGCGGCCATCAGCCCATGTTCAACGAAGACGACTCCCTCGCCATCGTCTTCAACGGCGAAATCTACAACCATCAGGATTACCGCGCTGACCTCGAA
>JBBWZK010000483.1:0-17244 GCA_039648975.1 Blastocatellia bacterium | reverse complement strand
GAGCTTGCCCAGTGATTCGTCAAAGACCAGTTCCGGCGGCACGCGCGAATCCGAGCAGGTCAGCACGATTGCGTAAGGCTGCTGGCCTTTGATCAGCCTGGCACGCTCGGCTGGATAATTTGCTTGTAAGCGCCGGCCCAGCACGAAGCGGGAGTTGCCGGCTTTCAAGCGGCCAATCGCTTCATTAGCCGGAACGCCTGGATTGTTGTCCGCAAAGGCGGCGGGCAGCATAACCATCAACAGCGCAGCCGCGAGCAGGTGAGGGCGTCTGTTGAATAGAAATCGACTTTGTTTTTTCATGATCTCCTCCTTGAGTGGCCTCTGAATAAGATAACTACCAACCTGACTCTTCTGGTTGCTCATCGTAGACCTTCATCCGCTAAAACTCAATAGCATGGCTGACAAAATGGCGACTGCCGGGCCATAAGCGTGCCGCTGGCCGTGTGATACAATCCTTGCGGCCAGCCCGATGAATGGAGAGTTGAGTGCGTGAGCGAATCGTTGATGAAGATCACTGAAGCCGTTCGAGCGGCGATGATCGATCAGGCCAGCCGCGCCTTGCCTGCGGAATGCTGTGGGCTGTTGAGCGGCGCGGACGGCGTGATTACCGACTGGCACCCGTTGCGCAACGTCGCCGATAAGCCGGAGACGCGCTATTACGCAACTCCCGAAGAGTTGTTCACCGCCATGCGGCGCATACGCGACGCCAATCAGAAGTTGCTGGGCATTTATCATTCACATCCGCGCACGCCGGCTTACCCGTCGGCCTCGGATGTCGAGATGGCTTTCTACCCGGAAGCCGTCTACTTTATCATATCGCTTGAACCGCAAATTGATCTGCGCGCCTATCGCATCGAAGGCGCACGGATTGAAAGCCTGCAAGTGATTGTTGATCACTGATCAATGAGCAAGACGATTAAAATCACCGCACTGTTATTCGGCCAGGCACGCGAAATAGCCGGCGCGGCCAGTCTTGAGATGGAGGTTGCGAAGCCGGCGACCGTCGCCAGCGCCTTTGCCGCATTGATCGCCGAGCATCCGAAACTCGCGGCGATGGAGCGCAGCCTGTTGTTCGCCGTCAACGAAGAATACGCCGGGCGCGAGCAAGCCCTAAACGACGGCGACCAATTGGCCGTGCTGCCGCCGGTGAGCGGCGGCGCGGGCGTTGATATTTGTGAGATCACCCGCGCGCCGATTGACATCCTTAGTCTGCGTGCACGCTTGCTCGCGGGCGAATCGGGCGCGCTGGTCATCTTCGACGGCGTGGCGCGCAACCACACGAAGGGCCGTCCGACACGCTTCCTGGAATATGAAGGCTACGAAGCGATGGCCTTAAAGACGATGGCGCAGATCATCAATGAAGTGCATGAGAAGTGGCCCATCAATCGCGTCGGCCTCATTCATCGCCTGGGCCGCATAGAGATCAGCGAGTCGAGCGTCGTCATTATCGTCACTTCAGCGCATCGCCGCGTCGCCTTTGAAGCTTGCCAGTACGCCATTGATCGTTTGAAGAAGATCGTGCCCATCTGGAAGAAAGAATACTTTGAGGACGGCGAAGTCTGGGTCGAAAACCCGGAGGCCACGCGCTCATAGATCGGATTTCACATCGGTGTAGGGCATAGGAGAAGCGGCCTGTTTTGGAGTGCTGAGACTGCTCGCCGCTTTTAGCCTTTGCCAAGACGCAAAGCGGTGACCAGTCACCGCACTCCAAATTGCACCGCTTGCCCTACATCCCATCGCAAGCCGATCTAAAGTAAAAAGTAAAAAGGTAAAAGGCAAAAGTGCGGAGCCGGATCAAAAGATAAGCAGAAGCTATCTATTTACTCCCCTGCCGCCGCGCGCGAAGCGCATCTCCAGCCATATCTTTTGCCTTTTACCTTTTTACTTTTGCCTTTCCAGGCCGCTGCGGGCCTGTGCCGCTTCGCGCTTCTGCTGTTCGAGTTCGGCGATGCGCTGCGCAATGTGAGATTGCTCACGTTCATCTTTGATCGCCCGCAGCGTCTTGATCGCCTCATCGAACTGCGACAACCCGGCGTAGCAATCGACCAGCCCGAACTGCGCGCGCCTCTGCACCTGTGCGTCAGGGCTGTTGGCGACCAGCTTCTGATAAGCGTCGAGCGCCAGTTGATACTGGCTGCGCGCGATGTAGATCGACGCCTTGCGCATATACGCCTGCTCCGCCAAGTCGTCGTATTCGGCGGCGTCAATCACTTTCTGGTATTCGTTGAGCGCCTGGCTGAAGTTCTTCTCCTCGAAATAAACATCAGCAATCTTCAAGCGAATGCGGCGGCGTTGGCTCGCCTCAGAGGGATTCAGATTCTCGTACTCGGCGACCGCTTCATAAGTGCGGCCAAGCTCGGCGAGCACTTCGGCGAGGCGTTCGCGCGCCACGGCGGCCTCCGCATGGGCGCTGTCCTGGCGCAGGAATTCCTGGTAATGGGCGCGCGCCTGATCGTAACGGTGCAGGTTGATATAGTAGATGTTCGCCAGCTTGAAGCGCGCGGCGAGCGACGGTTCGCCGGTCGGATATTGATAGAGAAAGCGTTCGTACTCTTCCGCCGCCTGCGCGTAATCGCCTGCATCCCAGGCCGCCGCCGCGTGCTCCAGCGTGCTGCTCGCGCCATGCTTGCACGCCACGGCGAACGCCAGCAGTGCGACAAGCAGAAGCAGACCGATTGACGCGGCGACACGGCGACGCGGCGACGCGGCGACGAACGCCTTGCTCGAACGCAAGAGAGATGAGCGTCTGAGAAAATCTTTCACCGCGTCCCCGTGTCTCCGTGTCGCCGCGTCGTCTTCCCGCGTCTGCGTGTTAAACGGCGATGGGTTCATCGGTGGCGATCTGCTGGCGTTCGATCAACGACGCGGACGACACCATGTCGCCGTCCGACGTGTCGATCAACTTGACGCCCTGCGTCGAGCGCCCCGATACGCGGATGGTTCTGGCGTCAACGCGAATCAGCTTGCCCTGGCTGGTGATGATGAGCACCTGGCTATCATCATTGACCGGCAGCACAGCGACGACCAGCCCGTTGCGGTCGCTTGTCTTCATGTTGATGACACCTTTGCCGCCGCGCGACTGGAAGCGGTACTCCTCAAGCTTGGTGCGTTTGCCGAAGCCGTTCTCGGAGATTGATAACATCTCGATGTCTTCCGGCACCGCCGCGACGCTGATCACATAATCGCCTTTGTCGAGCGTGATGCCGCGCACGCCGTAAGCCGGGCGGCCCATTGATCGCACGCCCGCCTCCTCGAAGCAGATGGCCATGCCTTCGTGGGTCGCCAGAAAGATCTTCTTCTTGCCATCGGTTAATTCGATGGCAATCAGCTCATCGCCGTCGTCAATTCCCATCGCATTGATGCCGCTCGGTCGGATGTTGGCAAAATCCGAAAGCTCTGTCTTCTTGATCGTCCCTTTGCGCGTTGCCATTACCACATATTTGCCGTCTTCAAAGGCGCGCACAGGGATGATGCCGGCGACCTTTTCGCCCTTCGGCATGTTCAAGAGGTTGACGATGGCTTTGCCTTTGCCCGCCGCCGCTGCGTCGGGTATCTCATGCACCTTGAGCTTATAGACCTGGCCGTTGTTGGTGAAGATCATGACATAACTGTGCGTCGAGGCGACGAACAGATGATCGACCACGTCTTCGGTTTTAAGCGACGCTCCCTTACGGCCCATGCCGCCGCGACGCTGTGCGCGATAGACTGAAACCGGTGTGCGCTTGATGTAGCCCGAATGCGTCACGGTGATGGCCATGTCTTCGTCGGCGATCAAATCTTCGAGGGTCAACTCGGCGCCCGCTTCGATGATCTGCGTGCGCCGCTCGTCGCCGTATTCGTGCTGCACTTCGCGCAGTTCTTTGACGATCAGGTTGCGCAGCACCGACTCGTTCGACAGAATCTCCTGAAGCTCGGCGATGCGCTGGATGACTTCCTTGTATTCGTCATTCAGCTTCTGCCGTTCAAGGCCGGTGAGCTTCTGCAACTGCATTTCGAGAATCGAGCGCGCCTGCAATTCGGAGAACTTGAAACGCAGCATCAACGCCTCGCGCGCTTCGACCGTGGCCTTCGATTTGCGGATGATCGTGATCACTTCGTCAAGATGATCAAGCGCCCGCTTCAAGCCTTCGAGGATGTGGGCGCGGGCTTCGGCTTTGCGCAACTCGAAGCGTGTGCGGCGAATGATGACCTCGCGGCGATGCTCGATGAAGATGTTGAGCGTGTCGATGAGGTTCAACTCGCGCGGCTGGCCGTTGACGATGGCCAGGTTGATGACGCCGAACGACTGCTGCATCGGCGTCAGCTTGTAGAGATTGTTGAGCACGATGTCGGGGATGGCATCGCGCTTCAATTCGATCATGATGCGCATGCCTTCGCGATCCGATTCATCGCGCAGATCCGAGATGCCTTCGAGCTTCTTATCGTTGGTCAACTCGGCGATGCGTTCAATGAGCCGGGCTTTGTTGACCTGATAGGGAATCTCGGTGACGACAATCGCCATGCGCTCGCCGCTGCGCCCGACGCGATCAATCGACGCCTTGGCGCGCATGATGATCGAGCCGCGCCCGGTTGTGTAAGCTTGCCGGATGCCCTCGCGCCCGTAGATGAAGCCGCCGGTCGGGAAGTCCGGGCCGGGGATTATGCCTAGCAATGTCTTCAGTGGCGTGTTGGGTTTTTGCAACAGGGTGATGGTGGCTTCGATGACTTCCGTCAAATTGTGCGGCGGGATATTGGTCGCCATGCCGACGGCGATGCCGCCCGAACCGTTCACCAAAAGATTGGGAAAGCGCGTCGGCAAGACGGTCGGCTCAACGCGCGATTCATCGTAGTTCGGCACGAAGTCTACGGTATCTTTATCGATGTCGGCGAGCATCTCTGTAGCGATGTGCGTCAGCCGCGCCTCGGTGTAGCGGTAGGCCGCCGCCGCATCGCCGTCGACCGAGCCGAAGTTGCCCTGGCCTTTGACGAGCGGGTAGCGCAGGGAAAAGTCCTGCGCCATGCGCACCATCGCGTCATAGACGGCAGAGTCGCCGTGCGGGTGATATTTGCCGAGCACATCGCCGACCACCGTAGCCGATTTCTTGTATGGCTTGCTGGGGCTGAGTCCCATTTCATGCATGGCGTAGAGGATGCGCCGGTGGACGGGCTTCAGCCCGTCGCGCGCATCGGGGAGGGCGCGGCCAATGATGACGCTCATGGCATAGTCCAGATAACTACGCCGCATCTCTTCTTCGATATTGATCGGAATTTTCTGTGCTGCTTCAGCCATTGGTTTATCTCTTTCGTTGAATACTGTCCTGACGGTTAAAGGGTTTCTTAGCCCGGCATCCCAAAGCCGAACCGCGTTTGCGATGTAGCGCAATCTAACAGATTGCGCGAGTCGATGCGCAATCTAACAGATTGCGCTACACCTGACACCCATCACCTTTCCTGCCGCACAACACCAGCAAAGCGAGCGTCCGGCTCGACGTTCCTGCTGACGTATTGAGTGAGCCGCAAAGGAGGCGTGCGAGATGAATTTTCTCTTATCGGGCAAGTTAAATTTTACACTATTTCGGCCCCTTTTCGCAAACCGAAAGGGGCGAAAATTCCGTGAAAAATCGGCCATTTTGCGGTTTTTATGAAGCTTCTCCGGTGATCTTTGCAAGGTAGCGGCGGGCCTCTTCGAGCAGGCGCGTCAGCTCGCCGTGAAGATAGCGATTCGTGCGCCAGGCCATCGGCAAAAAAAAGATTTCCGTGGTGCGAATGTAGCGGCGAATCTTGTCGACTTTCATCGAGCGCGCCAGCGAGCGCAGGTTGTCGAGGCGGTCACAAAGCTTGACGACCGGCGCGCCCGTGGCGGCGGCGGCTTCGATGGCGGCAAGGTAGGCGGGCAGTGTCACATCATCAAATTTGCTCAACAGCCAGACGATTTCAGCGATCTCTTCACCAAACCAACTGGCGATGTCGGCGCGCGTCACAGGGCCGTGCGCGTAGTAGTCGGGGCTGTCTTCGATAACGTCGTGCAGCAGGGCCGCGCAGATGAGCGTCGGCTGTATGATGTCGAGTTCATCGACGAGCGCCACGGCGACGCGCAGCGGGTGCAGAATGTAGGGCGTGCCTTCGTCGCGCATTTGCGTCGCATGCACAGCCTGGGCGACTTCGTAAGCGCGGCGGATCAAGGCCATCTGGGTGGTGTCGAGGCGCGCGGTCAACGCGGCAGCGAGGTGTTCATAAGTGCGTTCGTAAACCATATTCGACTTTAGCAAGCGTGCCGCGCGCCTTCAAGAAGCAACGCCGGCGAGTCAGCTTGCGCGGGCAGTTAGCGACAGTGTTTAATTGCTTGGCCTCGGTTGCAGGTCAAGGTCTTGCAGGGTGAATGCCGTGATCATGAAATTCGTCATCGATATGCTCAGACCATTCGTCGGATGGCTGTGCCGCCTCTGGTTCAAGGCCGAATTTCATGGCGTCGAAAACATTCCCCCTGAAGGCGCATGTTTGATCACGCCGAATCACGCCAGCTATGCCGATCCGATCTGGATCACCGTGCCCATTCGCCGGCGCATTTACTATATGGCATGGGACAAACCGTTCAAGATTCCTGTGCTCGGCTTCATGATGCGTATCTTCGGCGCGTTTCCGGTGAGCCTTGATGCCGTCGACGCATCGGCGCAACGTGCCGCGCACGATGCCTTGCGCACAGGTCGCGCGCTGGTGATCTTTCCCGAAGGCGGGCGCACGCGCACAGGCAAGCTGATGCCATTCAAGATGGGGGCGTTTCGCTTTGCGCTGACTTATGGCGTGCCGGTAGTGCCTGTGTCGATTAACGGCGGCGAAAAGATCTGGCCGGTCGGCAAAATCTTGCCGCGCGCCGGCAAGCTGATCATTACCTATCACTCGCCAATCCCTGTCGAGCGCCTGCCCGAAGGCACCAGCCGCGTTGAATTAAAATCGCAAGCCCGTCAACTGGCGCGCAAAACTTACGAAGCCGTCGCCAGCGCCGTTGCGCCAGACATGCGGCCTGAAGCTCGCAGCCACGCGACGACTCCTGTTGATAACCATTTCGCGCCAGCCGAAAACATCATCTCCACACATCAAGCCGATTAACCAAGCGGCAGCACATCGCCGACCTTCATCTCGCGCAGCTTCTTGGCGCTGTCGCCGTTGCGAAAATCTTCCAGCATTTGTTAAGCGGCGAAGATGAACTCTATGCATAGTTCACTCGCATGCTGCCTGCCGCCTCCTGCGCATGGGTCATACAAAGGCAGATTCTATAATGGTGCTTTCTAAGTACAAGGTCTCCGGGCTAATGTCTTGCTCATTCGGCCATTGTACAGTGCCGAATGCCACCTTTACTCTCTCAAAATAATTCTTGTCCTTTAGCTCCTTGAATATGCCGTACTCAAGGTAAGGCGTCACATCGAACCTCCGCACGCTTCCGTCATCAAACTTCAGGTCGAGCGAGAAGTCATCATTGGCTCTTACGTCTACTACTTTGCGCATATCGGGTCTCCCTATCTTAGTGGCTCAATCTTAAACACAGCCTGGCCATTAACTGCAAGTTGCCAGTTAGCCATCAACTCGTCCTGATGAATCTCGATCCAGGCTTGGACGAGCCGAAGTTTAGAGCTTCTGATTGAGCCTTCAATGACCTGGCCGTCAGGAATTGAGATGACCGCCTCATCATCAGCGTATTGGACGTGAATGTGCGGCTGATGATGCTTCCGGTTGTCAAAGTAGTACATTAAAACGATGACGCCATAAAACATGGAGATGACAGGCATTAATTATCCCTTTCCACTCCGATCATAGCGTCACGGGCCTGGCGTCTGACAAGCCGATCAGCCAAGCGGCAACACATCGCCCGCCTTCATCTCGCGCAGCTTCTTGGCGCTGTCGCCGTTGCGAAAATCTTCCAGCATCTGTGCGCGATGTTTGGCTTGCGCGGCAGTACGCGCGTTGGCGTTGAACAAGGCTTCAAGCTCTTTTATGCCGCGCTCTATCTCGCCAGCGTGCGCGTAGGTGATCGCCAGCGCCAGCGCCAAGCCAACGTAAGCTTCATCTGAAAAATCATCCGGCGTGATCTCGGCCCTCGCCACGTCAATCGCGACGCGCAAGCGGACAATCTCGCTGCGGTAAAATTCGGCGAAGTCACTTGACGCATAAACGTAGCGCCCGCCGCGCCACGCGTAGACTATCAAGGCGGTCGGCGAAGCGGCGTGCGACAGATCGTCGTAAGATTCCCAGCGCGTGTCGACGACGATTAATTCGCGCGTGCCGTCGCCATTCAAATCAGCGATCTGCTGAACCGGGCCGGCGGCGATGAGTTCGCCTCTGTGATTGCGGACTTGATAGATTTCCGTCGGGTTGCAGCTCCAGCAGTTGCCGCCGCTCGAACTCTGCACGATGATCTCTTTGACGCCGTCGCCGTTGATGTCTGTGCCGCTCAACTTCTGCAATTCTCCGGTTGCCGCAAAAGAGAAAAAAAAGTCTGTGCGGCGAAAGATCGTCTTCGCCGCGCGGCCATCGCTTTCAAGGATGCGGAACTCGTAACGCTGTGCCGGGTCTTTCGCACCGGCGCGCTCGAAGGTCGCCGCAAGGTGTCGCGCGCCGCCGTCCAAAGTGGCTTCCAGAGCCTCTTTCAAGCGCAAGCCTTCGGCGGCGAGTTGCGCGATGGCCGGTTGAAAAAGGCTTCCGACCGGCGGCGGCGTTGCGGCTTGCTCAGGTAGATGATTGGCGGCGACGCCGGCGAATTGCTCATGAACGGCTGCATGACTGCACGCCAGGCAGTTCAGCGCGAAGGCGATAAGAATAATAAAGATACTGATGCGCACCGGATGAACCTCAGTTGAAAGATGCCACGAGAGTTGCGCCCAACCCAACAGCCGAGATAGCGCAGTCGTTCAGAAGCGCGAGAAAAGCTCCGTTAGGAGCGCAATGTGAACATTTCGTCCCTACGGGACTTGAATCATTTTCCAGTTGGCGGTGCTATAAACATTGCGTCCCTAACGGGACTTGGCGGCCCGGTTAAATATAAATAGCGTATTGCTCAATCACGAAGTTCATCTGCTTTCAAGCCGCCTGACTTTTAACGACGCGCCCGTGATTGTCAACCGCTACGGCGAACGTGCGCGCCTGCACACCGGCGCGCGCCAGCCGCTGGTCGAGCAAGGCGGCGATCTCGGCAAAACGATCATTGGCGAAGGCGATCAGCGTCGAGCCTGCGCCGCTGATGGCAACGCCGAGCAAGCCCCTATGCGCGCCGGTTTCATCGTTGAGCTTCAACACCTCATCCAGGCCCGGCCCGTAAGGCGCGCGATATGATTGATGCAGGCGGTCACGCAAGGCTTCGTGGAGTAATTCAAAGCGCCGCTCGGAGATCACCGCCTGCAAGAGTGCGGCACGCTGCACATTGAACACGGCATCGCTGAGCGAAACCTCTGGCGGCAGAGCGCGGCGCATCTCGGCAGTGTTCATTTCGTAATCCGGCACCGCCAGCACGATTTTCACCTCGTCAGGCCACGCGCGCCTGACCGTTGCCAGCGATTGGCTTTCATTGCGCGCCACGACACAGGCCACCACCAGCCCGCCGAGCAGGCTGGGCGCGAGATTGTCGCCGTGCCCTTCAAAGTGCAGCGCGTAACGGAAGATTTCCTCGTCGCTCAAGCGTTCGCCGGCGAGCGTTTCATAAACCGAGATGCCGGCGATGATGGCCGAACTGCTGCTGCCGAGGCCGCGCGCCAAGGGAATCTCGCTCATCACTGCGAGCCGCGCGCCACTGATCACGCGCCCGCGACGTTCGGCGACAAAGCGTGCGACGCGGGCAATCAGATTCGCTTCGCCGCGCTCGACTGTGCCAGCGCCTTCACCTGTCGCATTGATTACAAAACGCTCTGCCGATTCTTCAACCGTGACGCGCAGGTAAAGCGCCAGCGCCAGCCCGACCGCATCGAAGCTCGCGCCGAGATTTGAAGTCGACGCCGGAATGGTGATCTCAGTGCGCTGCATCTGTGTTCATTGCGCCAACGCATGGAGTTCCGCGCGGCGCTCTTGATTGATCCACTACTCGCGCGGCTTTGGCATCGCCAGCACGTCCATCATCTGAGCGTGAATCAAGCCGTTGCTGGCGAGTGTTTGCGGCTCGTAGTTGGAAAACAGCCCGCCCGAAAAATCGGTCACCTGCCCGCCGGCCTCCGCGACGATCAACGCGCCGGCGGCGCTGTCCCATGCGCCGAGGTTCAATTCCCAGAAGCCGTCGAAGCGACCACAGGCAACATAGCACAGATCGAGCGCCGCCGAGCCGATGCGCCGCAACGCCTGCGCGTTCATCGCAAAGTTCTTCCAATGATCGAGATTGTTTAAGGTCGAGGTACGAATGTCGTAGGGGAAGCCGGTTGACAACAGGCTACGAGTCAACTCAGCCGTGTTCGATACATGAATGGAACGGCGATTGAGGGTTGCGCCCGTGCCTTTCTCCGCCGCGAACAACTCATCGCGCATCGGGTCATAGACAACCCCGACACTCGTTTCGCTTCTATATTCGAGAGCGATGGAAACCGCGAACACCGGAAAGCCGTGCGCGAAGTTCGTCGTGCCGTCGAGCGGGTCAACCACCCAACGGTAATCCGAGCTACTATCGGCCAGTCCGCCTTCTTCGCCGAGCACCTGATGGCGCGGATAATGCGAGGCAATCGCTTCACGAATCAAACGCTCGCTCGCCAGGTCAACGTCCGTGACAATGTTGATCGCTCCCTTGTGCCCTATGTCTATGGTTGTGCCGACACGGTCGCGCAACAACCGCCCCGCATCCTGAGCCACACGAATAGCAAAATCCAGCATGTATTCCTCATATGATGATTGATCGAAAGAAGACTATAGCGTGCCGCTAGCGGATAGAACAAAGAAAAGTAGGCAGGAAGCAGGAGGCAGGAGGCAGGCGAAAGTAGGCAGGAGGCAGGCGAAAGTAGCTCCGTTAGGAGCGCAATGTTTATAGTCAGGAAGTCCGTTAGTTCTTCAAGCTCCGTCAGGAGCGTAATGTTGACATTGCGCCCCGACGGGGCTTGCGAAGTTTCTGGCATCTGGGTGCTATAAACATTACGTCCCTACGGGACTGGCAGCTACTCTCTAGCCTCTGGCCTCTATTTCAGTTGTCCCATTCGCTTGAGCAGGCGGTAGACGTCGAAGGCGGTGCCGAGCAGGCCGATGACCAGGCCGACGATGAGCCATAGCGGCGAGGTGGCATACTTGCGATCTATCCACCAGCCGACCAGCACCGGAACAAAGAGCATGGAAGGAATCGCCAGCGCCAGGCCGACCGTCGCCGTCGCTGTGCGCCAACTGACGCCGCCGCCCTTGTCGTTTTCATCGTTCGTGGGCATAACGCTATTGAGCAACAGAACCTTACAAATAGCAATAGCGGCAATAAACGACGCGTTGATTTGCCATCAATTGAATTATCGCGGTGGCACGACCATCGGATTATTACCTTTGTCAGACGGGGCGGGATTTGCCTTGGTGTCAGACGGGGCGGGTTGATTCGCCTGTTGATAGTTGAATGTCCTGAAGCCCGGCGACGCGGCGGCGTGCTGTGTGAGATTGATTACCGGCTGCGGGTAAACGCCGATGAAGATGACCAGCAGCGCCGTGACTACCAGCGCGACGCGCAACGGCGCGGCCATGCGCACAGGCTGCGGCTCGCTTTCCGCTTCGATGTACATGGCGCGGATGAAGCGTATGTAGTAGTAAAACGACACGACGCTCATCACCACCGCGAGGATCGCCAGCCGCACCAGCCAGGGGTTGCCTGTTTCAATCAGCGCGCCGAAAAGATAGAACTTGCCGATGAATCCGGCGGTCGCCGGAATGCCGCCGAGCGACAGTAAAAAGATGGTCATCATCACCGTCAGGCCCGGCGCTTTCTTGATCAAGCCATTCAAGTCTTGCATGCGGTCGCCGACGATGCCGCGCCGCCTGAGCGCAATGATGCAGCCGAAGACGCCGATGTTCGTCAGCGTGTAGACCACCATATAGAGGATGAACCCTGTGTAGCCCCGCTCGTTGCCGGCGACCAGTCCGGTCAGCGTGTAGCCCGCATGCGCAATCGACGAATAGGCCAGCAGCCGCTTGGTATTCTGCTGCGTCAGTGCCGCGAGGTTGCCCCAGACAATCGTAATGGCGGCTACAACGCCGAGCAGCAGGGCCCAGCCGGGCAGCGCCGGTGCGTTGGTCGCCGGATCGCCTGCAATGGCGCTGCGCAGGTCGGGCAAGCCATAGAGAAACACGCGACCGAACATGGCGAAGCTGGCGGCTTTGACGGCGACCGACATGAAAGCGGTCACCGAAGTCGGCGCGCCTTCGTAGGCGTCGGGCGCCCACATGTGAAACGGCACGGCGGCGATTTGGAAGAACATCCCGGCGGCCATCAGGATCATCGCCATCAAGACCAGATAACGCATATCCGCCGCGACCGACGTATTAAACGGATTGAAACCCGGCGCGGCGACAATCGGCAAGTTGGCGGCGATCTTCGCCAGATTGGTCGTGCCGGTCAGCCCATAGATGAGCGAGATGCCATACTACAACACGCCCGACGAGAATGTGTCGAGCAGAAAATATTTCATCGCCGCTTCGTTCGAGCGTTTGTCGCGCCTGAGATAGCCGACCAGTATGTAAACCGAAACCGCCATCAGTTCGAGCGAGATGAACAATGACAGCAGGTCAACGCTCGACGCCAGAAACATCATGCCGATGACCGAGAAGAGAATCAGCGCATAATACTCGCCGCGTTGCTCGCCTTCGGTTTCCAGATACTTGATCGCCAGCAAGATCGACAGCGCCGCGCCGATCAGAAAAATGGCTTTGAACATGACGGCGTAGTTGTCGAGCACGATCATCTCGTAGAAGGCGACGCGCGGCGTGCCTTTGCGCACGATGTCTGTGTAAAGAATGCCGAGCGAGATGAAGGCGAAGCCCAGTCCCGCGAGGCACGTCCAGGCGACCCAGCGCCTGTGATAGCGCGGCAGCAGGACATCCAGAATGAGCGCGCCGCAGGCGAAGATGATCAGAATAACTTCCGGCATGATGAGTTGCACGGTCTGCCGGGCGATGGCTTGAAGATCGGTCGTGGCTTGAAGTAATGCGAGCATAAGTTTGGCTTTCTGCTGGGAGCGCGGGCGGCTCGCCCGCAGAGCTTACGAGCCGCAGGCGTTCCGCAGTCATCTGAAACTTTAAATACTAAACGTCACCATCCATGCGGGCAGGATGCCCGCGCTCCCAGGTATCATCTCGTCTCGCCCGCCGGCGTGGTTTCGGCGGCGGGCGGTTTTTCTTCCGCAACCTTCTCGGTGAGCGGCGGCGCTTTGAAGAAATCGGGTTGCACCTGCGCGACCACCGAATTGGTCTGCGGCTGAATGTATGACAGCACAGGCTTCGGATAGATGCCAATCCAGAAAATCAAAAAGATCAGCGGCGCGAACTGCCACGCTTCGCGCCTGTTCAAATCCGCGAGATGGCGATTCGCCTCGCTCGTCGTCTGCCCGAAGAAGACGCGCTGATAGAGCCACAGCATGTAAGCCGCGCCCAGTATGACACCGAGTGCGCCGAGCATGGCCCATAAGGGACGCGCTTGAAACGCGCCACCGAGCGCCAGAAATTCGCCGATGAAGTTGTTCATCAGCGGCAAGCCCAGGCTGGAGAGCGTGACGATTAAAAAGATCGTCGCATAAACCGGCATGACGTGCGCCAGGCCGCCGAACTCGGCGATCTCATAGGTGTGCCGGCGTTCGTAGAGAATGCCTGCAAGCATGAACAGCGCGCCCGTCGACACGCCGTGATTGATCATCTGTAGCACCGCGCCGTTGATGCCGTTCGGGTTCAGCGCGAACAGTCCCAGCATCACCAGTCCCAGGTGCGACACCGAAGAATAGGCGATCAACTTCTTGACATCCTTTTGCGCCATCGCCACCAGCGCGCCGTAGATAATCCCTATGATGGCGAGCGCGACGATCACGTTGCGCACCGTCGGGTGCGTCGCCGCGTCGGGGAAGATTGGTAATGAAAATCGCATGAAGCCGTAAGTGCCCATCTTCAGCAGGATGCCCGCCAGGATCACCGAACCGGCGGTCGGCGCGTCATAATGCGCGTCGGGCAGCCAGGTGTGAAAGGGGAACATCGGCACCTTGATGGCGAACGATATGGCAAAGCCGATGAACAGCCAGATGACCAGGCTCAGGCTGAACACCTTTCGGATGTGCGGGCCGATGGCCGTGAGCGCGGCAATGTTGAATGAACTGCGCGAGTATTCCGGTGGCAATGACTGGCGGTTGGCTTTGTCCTTGCCGTCAACCCGGCCTATGGCGTTATCGATCAGGTTGTACATTGCCTCGTTGAGGCGGTTGGTCTGGACGTTAGTGGCAAGCTGTCGCGCGGTGGCTTCGACGGCAGGACGTTCGGCGGCGACGACTGCCGGAAAGATGAAGAAGAGCTTCAGCACCGCCAGCAGCATGATGACCGAGCCGACCAGCGTGTAAAGGAAAAATTTGATGGCTGAATAGAGGCGATTCTTGCCGCCCCAGATGCCGATCAGGAAGTACATCGGCACGAGCATTACTTCCCAGAAGACGAAGAAGAGAAAAAGGTCTGCGGCGACGAACGCGCCGAGCATGCCGGACTGCAACAACAGCAGCATGACGTAGAATTCTTTTTCGCGTCCCTTCTCGCGGATGTAAGCCCATGAACAGACCACAGAGACGACGCCAATCAACGTGGTCAACATCACAAGAACCAGCGAGAGGCCGTCGACGCCCAGTTGATAGCGTGCGCCGATGACGGAAATCCAATCGTAATCTTCGATGAACTGCAAGCCGCCAAGCGCGCGATCATAGCCCGCGCCTCTGCCGGGAAAGCCGGTGACGAGCGGCACGGAGATTAAAAAGCAGACGACGATCCAGAGGTTCGCGAACCGGCGAATCGAGTCGTTTCTCGTCTTATTAAAGAAGAGCAGCATGATTGCGCCGACTGCCGGCAGCCACGTCACCCACGAGAGAATGCCAATGCCGAAAAATCTGATTTCAGGCATATCCAAGCGTCTCCTGTTTGAGAGCTATTCATCGCTCGTTAAGAAGCGGTCTATGACTGCCCTTAACAAAATAAAGAGTTACTTGCCGATCATCTCTTTGATCGCCGTGATCATTCCTTTGATCGTTGTCAGGGCCACCGGGTAGAGATACCAGACGAAGATCAGGAACAGACCGACTACGAACAACAGCGCATAGTTTTGCCAGAGCCCGGTCTGTGCCGTGCGCAAAATGGCTGAACCGGCGCGCGTCATCCAGCCCGTCGCGTTCACCAGCCGATCAACGATGTTGTTATCCCACCAGCCGCTGATCGCCGCTCCTGTGCGCGTCATCCGGCTTGCGCCGTTGACGCCGCCGTCAACTACTTCGGCATCGACGCGCCAAAAGGCATTGTTGATAGCTTTGCCCGCCTGTACGCCTTTGACGTCGAGCAGCCAGTCCCAATACCACTTGTTGAAGCTGAGTTGATAAAGCGGCTTGAGGCGCGTCGCCCACTGCTTCGGCAATTCTGGCCGCTTGCCGTAAAACAGTATGCCAAGCAGAATGCCTGATACGGCGACCACGAGCGACAAAAACATCAGTCCCAGTTCAAGCGCGAATGACTTGTGCTCGGCTTCGGCGGGTGGCGCTTCGGCCCGCGCCGTGGCCTGCGTTGTCGAAGCCGTTTCGCCTGGGGTTGCTTCCGTGCGCCGTGGTGTTGGAGTTGATGAGGCTTGTGCCGGCGCTTGCTCAACTCTGGCAATCACCGGCTCAAGCCAGTGCTCAAAAGCGCTGTAATGCGGAATGCCAACCAGTCCGACAACGACCGAACCGACCGCCAGCACGATGAGCGGCAGCGTCATGACGGGCGGCGATTCTTGCGGCTCGAAATGCGTGTGTGCGACGCCGCGCGCGTCGAGCCGGTCTGAAGCGTCGTGCGCGCCGACGTGCTCGCCCGGTTGATGATGCGGGCGGTCGCCTGCCGATGCATACAGCGCGTCATGCGGGCTCAAGCCTTTATCGTGCGCTGAAGCGAAGGCTTCGTCGGCTTCGCCGCCGGCGTGGACTTTGCGGAAGCGTTCTTCGCCATGAAAAGTCAGCCACATCAGCCGCGTCATGTAAAACGCCGTTAGCCCTGCGGTAACTAGCGCCACAAACCATAAAATCTTCGCGCCGCTGAACAGACCTGTGCCGAAGGTGTTCCACAAGATTTCATCCTTCGACCAGAAGCCGGCGAATGGAATGATGCCGCAGATGGCCAGCCAGCCGGCGAGCATCGTGCGATAAGTAGTTGGCAGGTACTTCTTCAAGCCGCCCATGCGCGGCATCTCCTGTTCATGATGCATCGCGTGAATGACCGAGCCGGAGCCTAGAAAGAGCAGGGCTTTGAAGAACGCATGCGTGAAGACGTGAAAGATGGCGGCAACGAACGCGCCGACGCCAGCGCCCAAAAACATAAAGCCGAGTTGCGAGACGGTCGAATAGGCGAGCACTTTCTTGATGTCGGTTTGCGTGATGCCGATGGTTGCCGCGACGAAGGCGGTCAGGCAGCCGACCAGCGCGACCACCATCATCATGGTCACTGAATGTTGAAAGATGAAATTCGTGCGCGTCAACATGAAGACGCCTGCCGTGACCATCGTCGCGGCATGAATCAAGGCAGATACCGGCGTCGGCCCGGCCATGGCGTCCGGCAGCCAGATGTAGAGCGGAATCTGCGCGCTCTTACCCGCCGCGCCGATAAACAAGCCCAACGCCAGCCAAGACATCAAGCCCCACGCCCACAGTTGCTCAACCGGATAAGCGGCGACCAGCGGACGCAGTTCAGCGAAATTCAGCGTGCCGAAGGTCGCGAACAGGCCAAAGATCGCCAGCGACACTCCGAAGTCGCCAATGCGGTTGACGTCGTAGGCTTTCTTCGCTGCGTCGCCGGCTTCCGGGCGGTCAAAGTAATAACCGATGAGCAGGTACGAACACAGGCCGACGCCTTCCCAGCCGACGAACATGACGACGAAGTTCGACGCCATCACGAGCACCAGCATCATGAACATAAACAGGTTCAGGTAAGCGAAGAACCTGTAGAAGCCCTTGTCGCCATGCATATACCCGACGGCGAAAATATGAATACACAAACCGACGAAGGTGACGATGAACATCATCACCAGCGAAAGCTGATCGATCTGATAGCTCCACTCAATCTTCAACTCCGCCA
>JBBWZK010000458.1:0-3288 GCA_039648975.1 Blastocatellia bacterium | reverse complement strand
GGCAACATGAGCGCGATATACGAACGGCTCGGCGCAAAGCCTGAAGACATTCCGATCCTGTGGCTGGCCGCGCCGCTGACCGGCCTGATCATCCAGCCGATCATCGGCTCGATGAGCGACCGCACATGGAACCGGATGGGCCGCCGCCGCCCGTACTTTCTCGTCGGCGCGATTTTGGCCAGCGTCGCGTTGTTCATCATGCCGACTTCATCCTCGCTGTGGATGGCCGCCGGGCTGCTGTGGATTTTGGACGCCAGCATCAACATCAGCATGGAGCCGTTCCGCGCTTTTGTCGCCGACAAATTGAATACCGAGCAGCGCACCGCAGGCTTCGTGATGCATAGCTTTGTCATCGGCCTGGGCGCGACGTTCGCCGGCTGGCTGCCGATCGTGTTCAGCGAGTACGGCGTGACGGGTTCGACGGCGAGCGGCATCCCGCTGACGGTGAAGTACGCGTTTCAAATCGTCGCGGTCGCTGTTGTGGTCGCCGTCAATTACACGGTGATTAAGTCGAAAGATTACCCCCCTGAAAACATGGACGAGTTTCTGCGCAAGAAGCATGAAAAGAGAGGGATTGCCGCAGGCTTCAATGAAATCGTCGAAGCCATACGCGAGATGCCGCAGACGATGAAGCAGCTTGCGGTCGTGCAACTCTTCACGTGGCTGGGGCTGTTTTGCATGTGGTTATTCTACGTGCCGGCGGTGGCGCGGCGCGTGTTCGGCGCGACCGATCCGCACTCCGACCGCTACACGCAAGGCGTCGAGTGGGGCAACTTCACGTTTTCGTTTTACTCGATCACTTGCTTTGCCATCGCCTTCGCGCTGCCGTGGCTTGCCAGGAAAACGAGCCGCAAGTTCGTTCACGCGCTCTGCCTGATCTGTGGCAGCGCCGGTTTGCTGTCGGTCTTCGTCATTCACAATAAATACATGCTCCTCGGCTCGATGATCGGCGTCGGCATCGCCTGGGCGTCGATCCTGTCGATGCCGTATGCGATTTTGTCGGGCGCGCTGCCAGCTGCGCGCATGGGCGTCTACATGGGCGTGTTCAACTTTTTCATCGTCCTCCCTGAGATCTTCCAGGCGCTGACCTTCGGCTGGATCATCCGCCACGTGTTCGGCGCAGACAATCCGAACAGCCCTTTATACATGATAATGATCGGCGGATGCAGTCTTTTGTTAGCTGCATTACTTGTGACGCGCGTAAAAGACGTCGCCGATCTGTCGGTGCCGGAAGACGCAGTGCTGCGCGCCGACGCGCACGAGCCCTTGATCGTGCCGGAATCGGCGCAGCCGGTGCCGAGCACGGGGCTGGTCGATGAGCCTTAGCGAATGTGATGGCAAGGTTATTCATCAGCCTCGTAGAGGCGCAATATTTATAGAAACAGATGTCAAATAAGCTCAAGCTCCGTCAGGAGCGCAATGTTGACATCGCGCCCCTACGGGGCTTGTGGCTTTAGCTACGTCATGAACTATAAACATTTCGTCCCTAACGGGACTCTCTGCTCGTGCGTTCATTGCCGGCTTTTAACCTGATGCCTGATCGTTCATTAATTTCAAACGGAGTGCTTCCCATGTTCAAACATCTACGCTCATTCGTCTGTGCCTTTATCGTCGTTGCCCTGTTGTCCATTGCTGCGATGCCCGCCGCATTGGCGCAACGCGACGTGGCGCGCGAGCTGGCTCGCCAGCCGCGTGCGTGGGTGCGAGACGGCGTCATCTACGAAATCTTCACGCGCAACTTTTCGCCGCAAGGCAACTTCAACGGCGTCGCGGCACAGCTTGACCGCTTGAAAGAACTCGGCGTGACCGTTCTTTGGCTGATGCCGATTCACATCACCGGCGAAGAAAAGAAGAAGGGAACTATCGGCAGTCCTTACGCGGTGCGCGATTATTATTCGATCAACCCTGACTACGGCACGAAAGATGACTTGAAGCGACTGGTCGCCGAAACCCACCGGCGCGGCATGAAGATCATCATTGATATTGTGGCGAATCATACATCATGGGATTCGGTGTTGATGAAGACGCCGGAGTTTTACCGCCGCGACCAGTCGGGCAAGATTCTTTCGCCATATGATTGGACGGACGTGGCGGCATTGAATTATGAGAACGCCAGACTGCGCCAGTACATGACCGAGATGTTGAAATACTGGATACGCGACTTCGATCTCGATGGCTTCCGCTGCGACGTGGCCGGCGAAGTGCCGACGGATTTTTGGGAGCAGACGCGCACGGAACTTGAGAAGATCAAGCCCGACATTCTGATGCTTGCCGAAGCCTCGAAGCCCGACCTGCTGGTGAAGGCGTTTGATCTTGATTATGGCTGGCCGCTGCACAGCGCCTTATCGGAGGTGCTGATGGGCGATCAACCGGCATCGCTGCTGCGTGAGGTGTGGACGAACGAGCGCGCGAAGTATCCGCGTGGTGCTCTGCACATGACGATTTCAGACGATCACGACGAGCGCCGCGCCATCGCGCGCTTCGGCGAGCGCGGGGCGCTTGCGGCGTCGGCCTTAGTCTTCACGCTCGACGGCGTGCCGCTGTTGTACAACGGCATGGAAGTCGGCGACACCGCCGAATCGACCGCGCCGGCGTTGTTTGAAAAGTTGCCGATCTTCTGGCCTATAGCCGAGCGGCGACCCGATTTTCCGCGCTTCTACAAACAGATCACCGCTTTGCACGCCGGGCATCCGGCCTTGCGCGCCGGCACGCTCGAATGGCTGCGCAATTCAGACGAAGCGCGCGTTGTGACCTTCACGCGCCGCGCCGGCAATGAAGAACTCCTCATCGCGATCAACTTGTCCAATCGTCCGTTCAGCGGCTTTGTCGAAGCGGCCAACGGCGCAGCCTTCACGGACATCACGCCCGATTACGGCATGCCGCTCGCGCCCGGCCAATCGGAGCAATCGCGCACGGCACGAGCACGAGCCGCGGCGCTTCCAGCCTTGACGCTCGACGCCTGGGGCTTCCGCGTCTTTCGCCGAGCGGTGCAGTGAAGAGAGCCGCGATTGAATATCAGCCATCAACATAGATTGTCGCATTTTTCATCATCAGCAATGATCCGGCCTTATAGCGGTTTTCAATTGACTTTGGCCGGGAGCGATATTTGGAGTGCGGCGACTGGTCGCCGCTTTTCAGCCGTAGAGGTCGAAAGCGGTGACCAGTCACCGCACTCCATAGGCGACACTTAAATAAAATCCGCTATAGATGATTACCCAGTAATCCGGTTATGGTAGGAGACTACAATAAAGTGGGAAATGAGAGAGGACTCTGATCTTTTACGCCTCT
>JBBWZK010000448.1:0-23736 GCA_039648975.1 Blastocatellia bacterium | reverse complement strand
CGTCAACAAAGAGTTGCAGATTGCGCGGGTCACGGGTGACATCGAAGCCAGCGGCGACCAGTTCCGGCTGCGTGACGGAGTACCAGCCGGCTTTGTTGATGAGGAGCTTCGCGCCGGGCTTGGCGGCTACGTCCCATTGGGTTTGTATGTTTTGCGACGACAAGCGCGCCGTTTTGCTCTGTGTGGTCGAACTTATAACCGAGACGCTTTCGTAGGTTGCGCCCGGCGCATTGCTGCGCAGTTGACTGAGCATGAGCGACTGCGATTGCGGCGGCAGACTGCTTACGGCAACCGGGCTGACCGGCCCGTGCATTACGGTCTTGCCGCTGGCGTCAAGGTCTTCGAGCCAGTAAGCCGGCAACTCTTTCGGAGAAGCAAGCGCATCCATCCAGGCGTAAGAGAAGCCTGCGGTGAAAGGCGTGCGTGCGCCTGCGAGCAAGGCCGAGCCGCCGATGAGCGACGAGTTGAGCCGTGTGCGTTTGCCGCCCGTATCACGATAGATGTTGAAGCCCAGATTGCTGATTTCGTAACCGGTCTTCCACTCCAGCAGCACGTTGCCTTTGCTGTCGGCGGTCACTGCAAAGTTCATCAAATCAATGGCGCTTGGAGCCGCGCATTCCGCGCCGGACGACACGCCCGGTATCTGGCCGGAGGTCAGGTTGATGGCGCTGACGCCTGTGCTGCCAACTGCCGCGCCGAAAGTGTCGCTGACCGTTGTGGAGATGCCGGTAGCGCCGCCGGTGACGGTACGGCTGGCAGACGAGCTAGACAAATAGATCGCGCCGCCGCCGCCGCCGCCGCCCGGCCCATGGCGCTCGCCCGGCGTGCCATTTGGAGCCTGCGTCCGCCAGGCATCGCCGCCGCGCCCGCCGTTGGCACTGACCGTTAGATTCGTCAGCGTGCTGCTCAAAGCAAAGAAGATGATGCTGCCGCCCGCGCCGCCGCCGCCGCCACCGTCGTTGAGCGTATCGTTGAAGGCGCTGGCGCCATTCGCGGTGATCGTGCCGGTGCCGAGAACTTTGCGTGTGCGAATGATGACAATGCCGCCGCCCGCCGCGCCGCTTGATGCGCCAGTGACGTTGTCGTCGTTGTTGCGTGTTCCGGCGCCGCCGCCGCCGCCCATCACAACGCGGCCCGGCCCGACCTCTGCAAAGACAACTCCACCGTTGCCACCCGATACGACCTGGGAAGTCCAACAGTTACCGCCTCTGCCGCCTGCACCACCGTTGCCGCCGCCGCCGCCGCCGGAGTTTTCATCATTACCGCCGGGATTGGCCGTTGCTGGATCGCTGTCGGTGCCGCCACCGCCCGCATTGCCCGGCGCGCCATAAGCCATACTGCCATTCGGATAGCCTTCGACGCCTGTATCAACCACCGCGCTGGTCGCGGAATTCCACACGTAGCGTGGCGTGCCGGCAAAGCCTTCGCCCTTCGATCCATGAAAGCCTGTTTTGGCCGTTAGCTGAGCCGCCGTCGGCGCCGTGTTGCGATAGTCGCTACCTGCGCCACCGGCCCCTTGAAGTTGCAAGCCCGCACCGCCGCGAAAGCCCAGCCCGTTGACGCTCACCGTGCCGCCCAATTGCAGGCCGTCGTTGATGTCAAGCGCGAGTACACCGCCGGTCGTGCCGTTCCAGGCCGCCGCCGTCAGCCCTGAGCTCAACGCCGCGTTAGCGTACTGCGGCACGCGCACAACCTGAAAGCGTCGCTGCGCAAGCGGGGTTGCCGCGTCATAGTTGGCGTTTGTGTAAGTGTTGAGCAGGCCATTGCCCGTGCCTTTGCCTAGAATAGGTACGGAGCCGCCGCTGACCGCGCCGGTCGCTTTGACGAATTCATACATGCCGGTGTTGTTCGCCGCCGTATAGCCGCTGCCCACGCCGCCATTAACGCCGTCGCCATAGCGGCTATTGTTGCTCGAGTTGATCGTGGCGTCCTGCATCTGGATGACCAGCAGCAGGTCGCCCGAACTGATCGCCGTCGAAGCCCCGCGCGAGGTGCCGACCGAAATCGACGTCGCGCCGGCACTGGCGGTCGCCGTGCCGGGATAGTAGGTATTGACAATGCCGGTCAAAGTGCCGCCGTTGCCGTCCTTGCCCGCCGTCGCACAGGTCTGCGCCTGCACAGGTATCAGCGCAACTAAAAAGGTGAGGAGTATAGCCAGGAGTGCAAAAGCGCGCTTGCTCCAGGCCCCAAGGCAGAGGTGAAACAGTTGTGGCTTAGACAAGAGTGATTCTCCTTACACTTTGCCGTTCTGTTCTTGCAGACGGCTTTCTTATAAACACCGCAAACGCAGTGCAGTAATTTTTTTTCGGGCCAGCTGCGCGGCATCAGGGTTTGTAAGAGCGCGCAACGGCAACTTTTATTGCAGGGGCAGGCGGGAACTCTTGCACTGACAGGGCCGCAAAAACATTCACCTTTCGCCCCTTCCTTAAAGGGTGCGAAAACCGAGTGAACCGTCGCCATTATCGTGCAAGTTCAGAATCAGTCAATAGTTTTCCTGTGCCGACAAGGAGTTACAAAATGCGCGCGCCTGAGCGGCGGAAAATCCGGCAGCCTTTATGACGATTGGCGGCAATCCATTGCGCCGCCGCGCGCGTACTACGGGATGCTGCGCCGGTCAGCCGCTCGTTCATGGCGCATCGGCAAAGCGGTTTTCGGAATTCCTCATCCTGGCGTGGCTTTGCGCCATAAATCAAGAATGGCGAAGGCTTGCCAGATCGGTTATCATTTGTCTTGGCGTGATAGAAACGAAAGGACAGAAAAATAGAAAGGCAGTTGATGAAGGTTGTGATGTTTATACAGTTTTTCTACTCCCCTCGTCTTCATACATTGACCCGGTCGTTTACGGCGCTGGCGCTCGTGCTGGCCTTATCCTTCAGCGTGATGGCTCAACAAGTCCGCTCAGGCGCGACCATGCGCGTCACCGCGCACGACGAAGCCGAGCAGGCCGTCGCCGCCGTCGTTGTAGAATTGAAACGGGGCGGTGCAGTTGTTAGTAAAACTACGACCGATGAAAAAGGTGTAGCCGAATTTACAAATATTGCGCCGGGCACTTATGAAGTCGCCATCTCGAAAGAAGGTCTTGAACCGCTTAATCAGACCGATGTCGCGGTAACCGCCGGCACACCCGTCGAAATCAACTTCATTGTCGTGCCGAAGGTCAATCTCAGCGCCACCGTCAACGTGCAGGCAGGCTCAGCCGCGCCGGTCGAAAAAGCCGCCTCGGTATCAACTGAATTGCAGCGCACGACGATCAAAGACCTGCCGGGCAAACCGGCAACCGTGAAAGACGTGCTGCCGCTGGTGCCGGGCGTCGTGCGTTCGCCCGAAGGCGAAATCAAAATCTCAGGCCAGGGCGAGCATCGCAGCGCGCTCATCGTCAACTCGGCGGACGTCACAGACCCGGCGACCGGACAGTTCGGCGTCACCGTGCCGGTCGACAGCGTCGAGACGATCAACGTCTTCAAGACGCCATACCTGGCGCAATACGGTCGCTTCACTGCCGGCGTCGTCTCTGTAGAAACACGGCGCGGCGGCGATAAGTGGGACTTCGAGATCAACGACCCACTGCCGGAGTTTCGCATCTGGAGCGGTCACCTGCGCGGCATCCGCGAAGCCTCGCCGCGCTTGACCTTCAACGGCCCGCTGATCGCCGACAAGCTCTTCTTTTCCGAAGGCGTTGAATACGATCTCGTCAAACGGCCCGTGCGCACGCTGCCCTTTCCGTTCAACGAAACCAAGAGCGAATCGATCAATTCATTCACGCAACTCGACTACATCCTGTCGCCGACCCAGACGCTGACCGGAACCTTCCACGTCGCGCCGCGCCGCATGAGCTTCGTCGGCCTGGAGTTCTTCAACCCGCAGGAGGTCACACCGACCTTCAACGCGCATGACTACACAGGCACGGTGATTGATCGCCTGACCATCGGCAGCAACCTGCTCGAAAGCACGCTGGCCTTCAAGCGTTACAGCGGCGGCGTCTGGGGTCAGGGGCAAGGTGAAATGACGCTCACGCCGACCGGCAACAGCGGCAATTATTTCAGCGACCAGAATAGAAACGCGTCGCGCATCGAATCGATTGAAACCTACTCGCTGGCGCCGATCAAGGCCATGGGCGCGCACAATCTCAAATTCGGCTCGACGATTGCGCGCACCACGAATCGTGGCGACTTCGAGGCCCGCTCCGTCAATATACGCGATACCAGCGGACAGCTCATCAAGCGCATTGATTTTGCCGGCAACGGCCAGACGTTTGATCGGACTGATCTGGAAACAGGCTTTTTCGCCCAGGATCATTGGGTCGTCAACCAGCGATTGTCTGTCGACGTTGGCACGCGCTTCGACCGTCAGGGGATCACTGAAACGATTCGTGTCGCGCCGCGCATCGGCATCGCCCTGACGCCGTTCCGCAATCTCGACACAGTGATTCGCGGCGGCTACGGCTTGTTTTATGATCGCGTGCCGCTGATGGTCTATTCGTTCAACCGCTACCCGGAACAGGTGGTGACGACCTACGGGCCGGACGGCGAAATCATCGATGGCCCGCGCCGTTTTGCTAACGTCACCGACCGCGCCGAGCGCAGCAAGCTGCCGTTCATCTTCAGCAAAGACATTGCCGGCAACTTCGCGCCCTACAGCGCGACCTGGAATGTCGAGGTCGAACATCCCCTCACCAAGCAACTGCGCCTGCGCGCCAACTATTTGCAGAGCAATTCCTATGGTGTAATCACGATTACACCCGGCGTCGTACAGGAACAGGATGCGCTGGTGATGCGCGGGTCGGGACGCTCCGGCTATCGCCAGCTTGAGTTGACGACGCGCTGGCAGATGCCGGACGGCCAGCAGTTGTTTTTCTCTTACGTGCGCAGCCGCGCACAGGGCGACCTGAACGAGTTCAACAACTATCTCGGCAACTTTCCCTTCCCCGTGGTGCGGGCGAACCAGTACTCGAATCTGTCGGGCGATCTGCCGAATCGCTTCCTGACCTGGGGCTTGATTAAGCTGCCGAGCAAGATTCGCATCTCGCCGATGCTCGAATGGCGCAACGGCTTCCCGTATGCGGCGACCGACGCGGCGCAGAGTTACGTCGGCCTGCCGAACACGACGCGCTTCCCGCATTTCTTCTCGCTCGACGCGCGGGTCTCGAAAGACTTCAAGGTGAGCGACAAGTATGCGTTGCGGCTGTCTGTGAGCGGCTTCAACCTGACGAATCATTTCAACCCGTACAGCGTTCACGCCAACATAGCTGACTCGCAATACGGCGTCTTCTTCGGCAATTACAAACGGCGCTTCCGCCTGGATTTCGATGTGCTGTTTTAATCGATCCTGAAAAGCGACCGCAAGCAACGGCGCGGAGTGTGCAATGCACACTCCGCGCCTTTGCTTACATTACTGATTCTTCCAGCGTTTTAGGCGAGATCTACCTCTTTTGCGGAGCGCCGGTTAATGCCAGCGCCATCGCCGCCCAGTTCGTTGCGGCGGCGGAGATCCACTGGTCGTGGCCATGGGGAAATCCGCTCTCGAAGTAGGGCTGAAGTGGGATCGCACGGCTCTTCACATACCACGAGCCATCTTCGAGTTGGGTCTTCAAAAGAAACGCGATTCCTCGTTTGTATGCCGGGTCGGTCAACGCGATCCCTCCGGCCTGCCGCAATGCCACTAATGCCTGACCCGTCGCATAAGCATCGCTCGCGAGGGTAGAAAGCTGCGCCCAGCCGCCGTCAGGTCGCTGCTCTCGAAGGAGGTCGCCTACGCCCTTCCTGAGAATTTCATTATCGGCTTTCAGACCGGCCCATCCGAGGCCAAGAAGCTGAAACGCGCGCTCCTGTGTTGTTTCGGGTTGTGCTTTCATCAGCCAATCTGCGGCGCGCCGCACTGCCGTCTCATACTTCGCGCGCGTCGCTTTCGGCGCATACACTTGAAGCGATCTTAACGAAGTCGCAGTGACTGGAATGTCGCTCACTTCCATAGGCGGGCGATGCGAGAACACTCGCCAGTGTCCATCCGCCCACTGCCGCGACAGCATGAACCGCGTCATCGCATCGGTAGCTGCATCGGGCGGATAGTTCTCCGCCGCAAGGCCCAGCAGAATATAACCTAACGTATCGGCCTCTCCGGGAAGCCCAACGCCTTGCAGAGCGCGCTCACGCCAGGTTTCGAGGAAGGCTCCAATCGCCTTCCGTTGGTTGCGCGCAATCTGATCGTCTACGGTGAAACCGTTCTGGCGCGCGGTGGCGACGGTCATCGCAGTGAGGCTGTTGTGGTGGCATGAGACACAGCTAGCCTTCTGCATGAAGAGCGAATCGCTTTTCTGCAACAGCGGAATGCTTCTTTCGAGCGCGGCTCGAACAGAGGCTGCCGGCTTCGGACTCGCAACCGTATTGGGGGAAGCCGCGCCGGCTTTCGCGCCGGCCTTGACCAACAGGTCAACGACTGGTGTCGCGCCTCTGAGCCTGGCAAAGTCGAGCGCGGTTTTTCCTTCAGGGGTTTTCGCGTCAAGGTCGGCGCCGCGCTCAATCAAGGCTTTGACGGTCTCCACACGTATCGCGTCGGAACTCACTGCCAGCATCAGGAGGGTATAGCCTTTCGGGTCTCTGGCATTGGCGTTGGCTCCTCTATCGAGCAGCATCTTGACCGCGCTGGCATCGCCAAGCGGAGGAGCGAGACGCACTGCGGCATTGGTCAGCAGGCCTTGATCGGTACGCTCGATCAAGGTGTCGAGACAGGTTGGGCATCTCGCTCGGCTGGCATTCCCGAACGGCTGAAGGCCGGCGCTTTTCACTTCAGCGCCGCGCTCGATAAGCATCCGCAAGAGCGCGTCATCGCCGATGACCGCCGCCTCGGATAGTGGCGTCGAATAGCCTATGTTGGTTGGCGACTTCGCCGAGGGACTGGCGCCGCGATCCAGCAGGAGCTTTACTATCGAACTGGATCCGAACTGTCCTGCCGCGATAAGCAGAGGGGTTCGGCCATCGTCGGAGCGCGCATTCACATCGGCTCCACGGTCAAGCAACAGGCGAAGCTTGTCAGCATCAGCTACCGCCCACATCAGCGCCGTCGCGCCCGCCTCATTGCGAAGGTTGGGATCAGCGCCGTTTGCGAGCAGCAGTCGGACTGCGTCAAGATCGCCGTATAGCACGGCTTGCATCAGTGGCGTTGTGCCGCCTGGGCCTTTGAGGTTTCCGACTTTAGGATCTTCGCCGGCGAATCTCTTGAAGCCTTGTTGGTCTTGGTCGCGCAGCGCCTCCATGATTCGCGTCGCCTTCGGGTCGGCTAGCAGCGAAGCGGTTTCTCCCGAAAGCTCGTCCGGCCACTCGGCTCCCTGGTCGATCCAGGCTTTGAGGATGTCGATCTGCTCCTGAGCAAGAGGGCTGTTAAGCGGCATCTGTGGGCCGTACTGGTTGCCGATCAATTTGAGGTAGAGTCTGCTCGCCGCGCCGTTTCCGGGCTTGATCATCACGTTAGTGCCGCCGCGCATCGCATCGCGCCGGCGGTCCAGGCGGAAACCATGCATCTGCTGCGTCGGGCCGTGACACTCAATGCAGTATTGCTTCAGGAGTGGCTGAACATCACGACGGAAATCAACACGGCCTGCGACCGTGTGGGATAGTGCAGCGCTCAAGGCCCAGACCCCTAGACATACAGCGATGACGCAATGTTTTAATAGCTTGACTGGATTTGAATACATCGACCGGCTCCCTTCTTCTTTACATGAGTTACTACGGCTGCTCAATCTTCTTTGCAGATTGGTCATGGATTGTCAGTGCGGCTTAACGCGCAGGATAAGATTTAACCTGAGTTGAAGTCGGAAATCACTAGGAAGGTCTTTAGTATTACAACAGGTGATTAGCGATAGGTAACCAGCCGCAAGGCTTTGAGTCAGGCGCAGATGCTACCACCTGCCTGCCTTCATTTGATGAGCCGGTGGCGCAGCGCCTTGGCCACGGCTTCGGTCTTGGAATGAACGTGCAGCTTCTCGTAGATTCGTTGCAAATGAAATGAGATGGTGTGCGTGGTTACACCAAGTTCGATGGCCGCAGTCTCGTAGTTGTGGCCTTCGGCCAGCATCTCAAGCAGCCTGATCTCGTGCGGGGTCAACGGCTCGTCAAGTTTTTCGCGCGGGCGAATCTCACGAAACAGCCTGATGACCTGATGCGCCACCTCCGGCGTCATCGGCGCACCGCCGGCCATCGCTTCCCGCAAGCTCTCAAGCAGACGCACCGGCGCAGTTTTTTTCAGCAAATACCCGCTCGCTCCGGCGCACAACGCGTCGAATATACGCTCGTCGCCGTCATAGACCGTATGCATCAGCAAGATCAATTTAGGATAGCGCGCTTTCAGTATCCTGATGCCTTCAATACCGTCCATTCCAGGCAGGCCAATGTCGACAAGTATCACATCGTGCAGATCAGCGCCGATGCGGTCGAGCGCCTCTTCCATCGAACGAAAGCTGCCCGTGCAACGGAAGCCGGGGCTGCCGTCGATCAGCGCCGCCAGGTAGTCGCGGAATTTGCGCTGGTCCTCGATAATCGCCACCTTGATCTCAGGCGGCGAAGGCGAAGGCGCTGTCGTATTGTCGAGGATAGTCATATTTGAAACGTATCGCTTCTCAGTCTCCACTACAAATACATGGCAAGTCACTAGGCAGGTTCCTAGTGCCGCCGCTCTGCCGCCGTAAAATATGCGCCTCGCATTGCAGTAAGCAATCATCTAAATTAAACCGCATAAGAATGGGATGGCGGCAGCATTTGGAGTGCTTTGACTTGTCGCCGCTTTTACGCATCGCCAAGAGAAAGCGGTGAGCAGTCACCGCACTCCATATAAGCGAGTCTGCCTTTCCCTTGCCCTCTGATTTAGCCGGCGCTATCTGAGAGGCGTTTTCAGCGTCACCGCCGTGCCTTCGCCATCGTGTGAGGCGATTTCCAAAGTGCCGCCTAAGCGCTCTGCACGGCGGCCCATGCTCACCAGCCCGTTGCCATCAAATGACCGGCTCATATCAAAGCCTTTGCCGTTGTCATTGAGCTTCAGCACCAGCCATCCTCCCTGGCCCTTAAACTCAATATTAGCCTGGGTGCACTCGGAGTGCCTGGCGATGTTGTTGACGGCCTCCTTAAAAATCAGCAGCACCTCGCGACGTGTTTCAGTTCGCAACCTGATGTCTCGGTCATCAATCGGCGCCTCAAAGTGAAAAGCGATATGGCGAGCCGAAAAGACGTCGCTGGCGAAGCGCCGCATGCGCTTCACCAGATCAACGAGATGGTCTCTCTCTGGATTCACTGCCCAGACGATGTCGCCCATCGAATCAACCAGTTCACGCGAGGTGCCTGAAATCAGCGCAAGAACTTCCGTCATCTGCTGATCATCCTCGGGCGAGCGGCGGCGGGCGACCTCGCTGGCCATGGCGATCAAAGACAGGTTAGCGCCGATGTCGTCATGCAGGTCGGTGGCAATGCGAGTCCTGACGCGCTCAAGCTCAAGCAGACGCGCCACACGGTAACGGTACAACGCATAAGTAATCAATCCTACGAAGACCCCGCCAAGCGCCAGGAACCACCAGCGCTGCCAGACCGGGCGCAAGATCGTGAAGGGAAAAGACGCCGCTGACTGGCTCACCACGCCATCCGCATTGACCGCCTGCACAAGGAAGCGGTAGCGGCCCGGCGCAAGGTTGGCGAAATTGACCGTGCGCTGATCGGCAAGCTGGCTCCACTCGTCGCTTGCGCCTTCGAGCTTGTACTGGTAACGCAAGCTTTCGCCGGTGCTGAAGCTCAAAGCCACAAAGTCTATCTGAATTTGATTCTGATTCGGGCCGAGTTCGACCGAAGCAATCTCGGTTTCGCCGAGCGCCGAAATCTGATGCGTCTCGCCGCCGATGCGTAATCCGGTAATCAGAACCGGAGGCGGCGACTGGAGCGGGTCGGGTTGCGGGCTCAGACGTGACAAGCCGCCTATCCCGCCGAACCACAGATCACCTTTTCGGTCACGAAACGACACCAACACTTCGCCCGAAATCAAGCCATCGGCGGCTGTAAACGGCTTGACGCGACCGGTCGCCGGATCAAGCCGATCCAGTCCGCGTGCCGTGCCGATGTACAGTCGCCCGTACCGATCTTCGGTGATGCAATTGATACTATTGCTGGAGAGCCCCTGAGCCATCGTGTAGGTGATGAATCGAGGCCGCTCCGCGCTTGGGTCGTCCATGCGACCCAAGCCGCCCAGCGTCGAGGCGATCCATAATCGACCTTCGTGATCAAGATAGAGATCATAAATCTTGCCCTCCGGGACGCCCTGCTCGGAGGTGAATAATGTGAAGCGGCCATTGCTAAAGCGGGCAAGGAAATTGGTGTCACCAAATCCAATCCAGAGATTCCCTGCGTGGTCCTCCGTGAACGCAAGGGGGAACGGCGTTATCGGTGGCAGGCCGTCGGCTTCCCCGTAGTGGTGAAATGTTTCCGTGGCTCGTTCCCAGCGCGTGAGCCCGCATCGGGCTTCGGAGAAGGTCGCAATCCAAATATCGCCGCGCGAGTCCTCGTACAATCGGATGACATCGTTTGAAACCAATCCGTCTTTGGTCGTGTAAATCGCTTTCGGCGTCGTGGTGGCGAGCCCGCCGACGTGTCCCACTTTCGGATAGCGAACCACCCCTTGGCCGGTGGGGAGCCACCATTCTCCGGCTTGATCCTGGAGGATAAGCTGATGCCAGCCCCAGCCGAGGTAGGTGAGGCGTCGAGGTAGATGGGGGCGAAGCGCCCTGAATCGCTTTCCCTCAAACCAACTGATGGGCGTCTCGCTCCAGAAGAGCGTCATGACACCGAGCTCTCCGGCGCGGCTTTCAAAGAGGGCGGAGACGCGAGACTGGCCGAGGCCATCGGCTTCCGTGTAGGTGGTAAATCCGTTTCGCGACAGCTTGAGCGCGCCGTTGTCCGTGCCAATCCATAGATTGCCGTCGCGGTCTTCCGCCAACGTCTGCACAAACAACCTGCTCAGGCCCGGCTCGCTCGCATAGGGGCGAAATCGTGAGCCATCCCGACTGGTCTGAGGAACGAACTCGACGAGCGTCGAGCTCAAGCCGACCCATAATTGCCCCGTGGACGATTGAAAAAGCGACCTCGTATTCGAACTGGGAAGCCCGTTCTTCTCCGTGTAGACGCGCATGATCCTAGGTTGAGGGGTTCCCGGTTCAAGCGCGATCTGTAATAACCCCTCTCGTGTCCCGACCCACAATTGCCCATTGGCATCTGCGAGTAGCGTCCTGACCTCGTTAAACGGCAGACCATGCTCGATGGTGTACCGCTCCGTGCGGCCATCGGGCCAGCGCCGGTAAAGCCCGCTCCCGGTGCCGATCCACAAGGCGCCCTGCCGATCCTCTACCAGGGCATGCACAATCATATCGATCTCAATCTCTCGCGGAAGCCCAATCTCGACGAAGCGAAGCATCCATTCCCCATCCGTCTGTTCGAGCCGGTAGAGTCCCTGTCCGGTTCCACACCAGACGGCGCCTGTGCGATCCTCCAGGAGCACGTTCACGCTCCCTGTTCGCGGGTGATCATGTGGGCGGAAGAGGACAAACATCGGATCGTCCGTCACCCCTTGTCCGTTGTCCCTTGTTCGTTGATTGTTATTATGATCGGCTGGTGACGGCCCGCGCACGACGGGCGACGGGCGGCCTTTGGGATTAAATCGGCAGAGGCCGCTGAAAGTAGCTACCCAGTATTCGCCCGCACGCGTCTCCAGCAGGTCGATGACCTGACCGTCGGGCAATCCCTGTTCGACGCCGTAATTTGTGAAGGTGTAACCGTCATACCGCGACAAACCATCTTCCGTGCAAAACCACAGGAAGCCGCGCGAATCGCGCACAATCCGGTTGACAGCGTTCTGCGCCAGGCCGTCGGCGGTGGTGTAGGTTTTGACCGGAAGATGTTCCGCAACCGCAAGGCTCGGCGCGACCAGTAGCAAGCCAAGCGTCCAGACGGCTAGACGAACGAACCTTCCTGCCTTTATGCCTGGCATCACTGCACGACCTTGTTTATGGGATTTCTCTTCGCCGCTCGATTATGCACAAAGTGCAAGCGAAGCGAAAGCGACGGCCACGTCACACTAGCGAGCGGCGCAGTTAGTCCTCTGGCTTGCGCTTGATTCGCTGCACCCTTCATAATCTTCGCCCGAAGGAGAACCTTATGAATGCTGCTTCACCCGCCGCCGCCCGCCGTCCGGCGCACACGGTACTGGCGTGGCTGGCTTTGTTGCTGATAGCCGCCGTCATGCTGGCGATGATCGTTATCCCTGTCTATCTCATCATGCCGTTCAAAAGCCAGACGCCGCGCGCCATTGACATCGCCTTTCAACTCAAGCGCTGGTCGCCGATGGCAACGATCTTTGGCCTCATCATGACGGCCGCGCTCACGGTTTATGTATGGCGCAGTGGGCGCTGGTTCAAGCGCACGGTGCTGGTTTTGCTGATCGCGCTGGCGGCGCTGTTGACCTGGTTCGCGCGGCAGAACCACTTTGAATGGATGTTCAAACCGCTGCCGGCGGCGACCTTCGCCAGTGTAAGCGACACCACTTTTGTTAACGACGATGACCAGGTGATGGCGATACGGGTGAACGATGAAGCGGCGGCCTATCCGATACGCGAGATGGCTTATCATCATGTGGTCGAAGACACGGTGGGTGGTGTGCCCATCGTGGCGACTTACTGAACGCTCTGCCACACCGGTCTGGTGTGGGAACGCAACGTCGACGGGCGCACGCTGAACTTTCGCCTGCACGGCATCAACAATCAGAATTTCATTATGAGCGACAGGGAGACCGGCTCGTGGTGGCAACAGGTATCAGGCGAGTGCATCGCCGGGCCGCTCAAAGGCAAACACCTCGTGCTGGTAGCGCATGATGAACTGCCGTTCGCCCTCTGGAAACGCGAGCAGCCATTGGGGCGCGTGTTGAAACCGGATGAGCGCGTCGCCGCACAATACGAGCCTATAGACTGGGAAGACCGTTATGCCGACCTTCCTGTCGTCACGCCGGTCAGTCCAGACGACCCGCTGAAACCGCGCGACCTGGTAATCGGCATCACATTGAAAGGTGCGGCCAAAGCTTATCCGATGGCGAAGCTCGAAAAGCAAGCGCCGGTCATCGATGTGCTGGGCGGCACAAGCCTGGTCATTATGCTCGACACGAGCAAGAAATCCGTCCGCGCCTTTGAGGCCGCCGTAGACGGTCGCGCCCTGACATTTTCCGCCAGGCAAGATGCTTCACAACTCATCGATACAGAAACCGGCAGCATATGGGACTTCACGGGCCGCGCCACAAGCGGGCCGCTCGCCGGTCGCCAGTTGCCCAAGATCATGGTGTTGAAAGATTACTGGTTCGACTGGAAGACCTATCATCCTGACACATCGGTGTATTAACGGAGCAATGATGGGTGATGCGTGATGCGTGAGAATGCGACTGGCCTTGTCCTGGTCTACTGCACATTCATCACGCATCACGCACCACGTATCACGTACCACGCATCACGCATCACGCATCACTGCCTTCTAATTTCTCTGCCTCTACTTAGCGGAAAGTGCTAAAATGCTGACACCACAACGAAGCAACAACTTGGCTATCGAGGAAGATTGTTTATGACGACTCGCATCGAGTTCACCTTGAATCAGCAGCCGCGCGCGGCTGAGATTGAAGAAAACACGACGCTGCTTGAAGTGCTGCGCGACCAGTGCGGCCTCATCTCGCCGAAAGACGGCTGCAGCCCGACAGGGCAATGCGGCTGCTGCACGGTCATCGTTGACGACCGCGCTATCGTCGCCTGCGCCGTGCCTGCGAAGAACGCCGCAGGCAAACGCATCCTCACGCTCGAAGGCTTTTCAGAGATGGAGCGCGACACCTTCGCCGATTCGTTCATCGCCGCAGGCGGCTTGCAGTGTGGCTTCTGTACGCCGGGCATCATCGTGCGCGCCAAACATCTGCTCGACAAATCGCCCGAGCCGACCGACGATCAAATCAATCGCGTCCTCAGCATGCACCATTGCCGCTGCACAGGCTATGTCAAGATCGTTGATTCGATCAAGCTGGCGGCCTGCGCCTTGCGCGGTGAAGCGACACCGGAGGTCGATCACAGCGGCAGAGTTGGCACCAGCCTGCCGCGTTACGAGGCGCGCGAGTTGGCGCTTGGTGAGCGACCTTACATTGACGACATGACGTTTCCCGATATGCTGCACGGCGCAGTCTTGCTCTCCGAGCATCCGCGCGCCCTGGTTAAACATATAGACACCAGCCGTGCGCAAGAGATTCCCGGCGTCATCCGTATCGTTACGGCTGCGGATACACCGGGCGAGCGTTATCAAGGGTTGATTTACAACGACTGGCCCATCTTTGTGGCGCTTGGCGAAGAGACGCGCTACGTCGGCGACGTGATTGCGGCGGTTGCCGCGGTTGACCGCCGCACGGCGCGACGCGCGGCGCAGGCCATACGGGTTGATTACGAAGTGCGCCAGCCCATCACGAATGCAGAAGACGGCCTGAAGCCCGACGCGCCGCAAATTCACAAGAAAGGCAATCTCCTGAGTAAGTCGGAAATTCGTCGCGGCGATGTGGACGCTGCCCTGCGCGATTCGGCTTTTGTAGCTTCGCACACTTTTCAGACACAGTTCATTGAGCATATGTATCTGGAGCCGGAGGCCTGCATCGCTATGCCGGAAGGCGACGGCTTGCGGGTTTACACGCAGGGGCAGGGCGTCTTTGATGACCGCCGGCAGATCGCCTCGTTCATGGCCATGCCGGAAGAGCAAATCAAAGTGACGTTGGTTACAAACGGCGGCGCGTTCGGCGGCAAAGAAGACATGAGCGTTCAGGCGCAGACCGCTTTGCTTGCGCGCCTCACAGGCAAACCCGTGCGGCTCACGCTCAGCCGCGAAGAGAGTCTGCGCCTGCACCCCAAGCGTCACCCGATCAAGATGAGCTACACCATCGGCTGCGATGCCGAAGGACGCTTGACCGCCGTGCGCGCTTTCATGATCGGCGACAAAGGCGCGTATGCGTCGGTCGGCACCAAAGTCCTGGAGCGCGCCGCAGGCCATTGCACAGGCCCTTATAAAGTGCCGAACGTCGACGTCACGTCGCTTGCCGTCTACACCAACAATCCGCCGTGCGGCGCGATGCGCGGCTTCGGCGCCAATCAATCGGCCTTCGCCATTGAATCGCTGCTCGACATTCTCGCTGAACAGGTCGGCATTGACGGCTGGGAGATTCGTTATCGTAACGCGCTCGACGTCGGCGATATGTTTTGCACGGGCCAGCGGATTGAAGTGAGCGTCGGCATCAAGAAGACGCTCGAAGCGGTGCGCGAGATTTATCGCGGCGCGAAATACGCCGGCATCGCCTGCGGCATCAAGAACACAGGGATCGGCAATGGCCTGCCCGAATACGGCAAAGCCATGCTCGAAGTGCGCGATGATGGCACGGTCGCGATCTATACCGGCTACACTGAGATGGGCCAGGGACTGTTTACGGTTTTGCAACAGACGGCTTGCGAAGAGACCGGGTTGCCGCCTGGCGTTTTCAGTTTTGTGGCTGCCGATACAAAATACGATTTGGACTGCGGCCAGACGACCGCGTCACGCGGAACGGTTCTCGGCTGTCGCGGCGTGCAGGAAGCTGCGCGCAAACTGAAGCGCGATCTCGACGAGAAGCGCACGCTGCGCGATTTGGCAGGCCGTACCTATTACGGCGAAGTGCTGATCGATGACACGACCTCGCTTGAAGCCAGTGCCGCGAAGCCGAAGACGCATTTCGCTTACGGCTTTGCGACACAGGTGGTCATCCTCGACGACGACGGGCGCATACAGAAAGTCGTCGCCGCGCACGATGTCGGTCGTGTAATGAATCCGATATTGCTCGAAGGCCAGATCGAAGGTTCGATTCACATGGGTTTAGGTTATGCGCTGACCGAAGAGTTCCGCGTCGAAAACGCCGTGCCGCAGACGATGACGGTGAATTCGCAAGGCTTGCTGCGCGCCCGGCACATGCCGGAAGTCGAGTTGATCATGATTGAAGATCAGCACCCTGATGGGCCTTACGGCGCGAAGGGCGTCGGCGAAATCGGCCTGGTGCCGACCGCGCCCGCCGTCGCCAATGCCTTGTACAGATATGACGGCATACGCCGCTTCACGCTGCCGATGAAAGACTCGCCCGCCGCGCGCGCCATCACCGGCAAGGCCGCGAATCGATAAAAAAGAGAGCCGCATCAGTGAACCAAGTAACATATACTGTGACCGATCATCTTGCACAGAATTTGGTTGACTGGCTCCGACATGGACGACCTTTTTGCTAACATAAAATGCAGACTTCATAGGCCCGAAATGGAACTTCGCCCATGAAGAAAAAGCGGCGAGCCTTTACACCCGCCGCGATTCTCCAAGCAAGTTGAGGGTGGGTTACCCTATTTAGCCTTCTGCCAAGAATTGGCAATAGTAGGCATAGGCCTTCTCAAAATCAGCGAGGAAAATCCTCAGTTGCCTGTCTCGCTCGCTCCCGTCGTTGGGCTTTGACTTCCTTAACTCTTCATGAATATCCAGCATCGCCTGTTGTATTTTATCTGGTTCACATGCCATGGGCTTTTCTCCTTATCTAGTGATTTCTGCCGGGACTCGCAGTGGGCCGGAATAGACCAAAAAGCTGACGTGGCGACGTAGGATTACTTCGCCATATCGACCTCGACTTCCGACCGCTCATTCCTACCATGGTCGTCTGTAATGTGGATTTTTACCGTGGCCTTTCCTTTGGAGACCCCACCGTCGTTAACCGTAACAACCGTGTTTTTATCCGCCGACACGTTAGTTCTGACCAACGTCGGGTTCATGATCGTCTCAAAGAAAAAGCCGGATACACCCTCCACAGTAATATCCAGACCATCCCCGAACCAACTTTTCTGGTCGCTTTTGTATTCACCATTCATGGGGATAGGATCACTGGTCCACAAGCCGCGGCGGACCTTCACATTGGATCGTCCCAAAAAATTCTTAACTTTCCAAGACATAGCATTACTCCTTCGCACCAGGGTTAATAAACTTACTTAAGCCCGCAGCATGCGCTTTTCTCCTCTGGAGGGGCAGGGCTCAACGGCGCAATCTATATCACAGGAAAATATGACTTCAAATAAAAATCGTGCGTTGAACAGTATAACTATGCTGTTCAACGATATGGCATAGGCAAATGAGTTTTATCAGGGATTGCTGTGGATAACCGGAACGGAAATTTAACTGTAATGTTCAATGTCGAGATTTCAGGGGCATTTCTAAATCTCTTTTTCATTTAGGAAGACGGCCAAACAGTAACTATTCCCAGCGCAACAACGACTTTCTCATCACCTGTCGATGAGCGATTTTCTTCTCCGCCTCCTTGCGTCACCTGCGCGGGGAAAGCTCGCCTTTGCCTCTCTGACAATATTGTTGACTTCCGCGGCGCGGCGTTCATAATGGCCTCAGCGTTCCAGGCGGAGTCGGCTTCTACCCCCGGAGAAGTCCCAAAATGATCACAGGTCAAGAGGCCGCTTATGAAAAGCTCCGGCGCATTGAATCAATCATCCGGCGAGTTGACTGCCGGCAAGCCGAAACCCGGCAGCACGGGCAAGCTGATTAGCGCCCATTATCTGGAAATCGGTTACCTGCTCGACCGCATCGATAGCGCAACCACGCATTATCAACTGCTCGGCGTCGACCGCTCGGCGAGCGAAGATCAGATCGTGCAGGCTTATCACGACGCCATCGCCGTGCTCCACCCGACCTATCATAAAGTCCGCGCCGCCGTCCCTGACGAGATGCTGGCCAAGGTCGACAACGCCTTCAACAAACTGTCGCAAGCGTTTCTGTTATTGACCAGCCCGCGCAAGCGCGCCGAATACGACGCCTCGCTGACGCGCAGCAAAGTCGTGCCGCTGCTTGTGGAAACCGCCAAACCGAAAAAGCGCACTTCGGGCAATCTCAAGCGCGCCAGAGCCAGAGCCGAAGCAGATCAGTCTGACAAGCTGCACACCGGCCCGATTGCCTTCAGAGCGCCCGTGCCGCAGGCTGCCTTCACCAGGCTCGCCGCCGACGCGGTCGCGCCGGTCAATCGCCGCCGCTGCGAGCGCTTCAATCTGTCGGTTCCCGTCTTTGTCAAAGGCTACGACCGCAACGGCAATCGCTGGCAGGAAGTAACCAAAACCCTCAACGTCAGCCGCATGGGCGTGGCGATTCGCCTGCAAACTCGCCTGCGGCACGGTTCCGTAGTCCACGTTACTTTGCCGCTACCGACCAAGCTGCGCAGTCATGGCTTCAGCGAGCCGGGCTATAATATGTACGCCATCGTTCGCCGCATTGAACCAATGGTCGGCGATGCGTGGGTCATCGGCCTCGAATTCATCGGCAGCCAGCCGCCTGCAGGCTATCTGCACAAACCGTGGGCGGTGTTTCGCACGCAGCGATGGGAGGGCCCCGACCGCCGCCGCGAGCCGCGCGTCGAGCGCGCCGAGAGCGTCTTGATCGAATACCTCGACGAAGCACGCGAGATGCTGGCGCGCGAAGTCGCGCTCACCGAAAACCTCAGCCTGAGCGGCGCGCGCCTGCGCGTCAAGAACGCGCCGGAAGGCTTCGAGATGGCGCGCGTCACCAGCGGCAACCAGGATTTCAGCAGCCTCGCCTTCGTGCGCAACCGCTTCACAGGCAATGATGGCCACGAGCGCCTGTGCCTGCAATTCATCGAAGCCAAATGGCCGCTTGAGTAAGATTGATCACAATTGAATGAATCAGCCAGGGCGTGTCAATCGCTGATCGCCGAGTTTGGTTTCGAGCGATTCAAGGAGCTTATAGGCGGGCGCGAGCGTCTTATGTGGGCGGAAGCCATGCGCCGGCGCGACCATGCCGTCGCGTTCGAGCGCTGCGACGACGCTTGATGCCTGGCGATAGCTGATCTCCAAACGGTGTTGCAGCACGAGGGTTGACGCATAGCCCAGGCTGGTGATGATGCGCAGCACCTTGAGGTGCAATTCGTCGTCGGGGGCTTGCTCGCCCTGCGTGATCTCGGCGAAGAAATTCGGCGGCGCGTCGCCTGTGGGCGGGGTAATCAGTGCGTCGCGCGCTTCATCAACTGCGCTGCCGGCATCGCTCGCCAGCGTGTGATGAATCTCTTCCATCTCGCCGCTAACCGCCTTCAAGCCTTCGCGTAGTTTTTGACAGTTCTCATGCTCAGCCATAAGCAAACCACCAGCCAGGCTGGATTATATCTTCTACGTTTCTATCGTATTGCTCAAGCAGGAATCGGCAGCGGCGCACGGCAAAATGATTGACTTGCCGTGTAATCTTGCCTAATCTTGCGCCTGCGTTCACCGAAACCAGATGCGCTATGAGCGATTCGTTGTTAATTAAAAATGCCACTGTCGTGACGATGGATGCGAGCAATCGCATCTTCACGGGTGACGTGCTCATCGACGGCAGCCGCATCGCGGCGGTGGGTGCAGGGCTTGCGGCCCACTCGGATGAAACCGCCGATGAGACGATAGACGCGAGCGGGCGGGTGTTGCTGCCTGGACTGGTGCAGACGCACATACATCTCTGCCAGACGTTGTTTCGCGGTGCGGCGGACGACTTGGCGTTGATTGATTGGCTGAAGCGGCGCATCTGGCCGATGGAAGCGGCGCACACTTTCGCTTCGCTTTACGCTTCGGCGCGCCTGGGGATTGCCGAACTGATTCGCGGTGGCACGACTACGGCGCTGACGATGGAGACGGTCAATCATGCCGAAGCGGTTTTCAAAGCCGTCGAAGAGACAGGCTTTCGCGCCACCATCGGCAAGTGCATGATGGACAAAGGCGACGATGTTCCCGACGCGCTGCACGAAGAGACCGAGCGCTCCATCGCTGAATCGCTCAGGTTACTGGAACGCTGGCACGGCGCAGCCGACGGGCGCATTCGTTACTGTTTTGCGCCGCGCTTCGCGGTCAGTTGCACAAGAGAGTTGTTGGAACGGGTCGCCCGTCTTTCGCGTGAGCGCGGCGTGATGGTGCATACGCACGCTTCCGAGAACCGCGATGAAATTGAGATGGTCGAGCGCGAAACCGGCCTCGGTAATATTGAATACTTAAACGCGGTGGGCCTGGCCGCGCCGCACGTCGTGCTGGCGCATTGCGTCCAGTTGAGCGACGGCGAGATGGCGACGCTCCAGCAGACGGGCGCGCACGTCGCGCATTGCCCATCATCGAATCTCAAGCTCGGTTCAGGGATCGCGCGCATCACGGAGATGCTTGAGCGCGGCATCTCTGTAACGCTTGGAGCCGACGGCGCGCCATGCAACAACCGCCTCGATATGTTCACAGAGATGCGCACGGCGGCCTTGCTGCAAAAAGCCCTGCACGGCCCGCAAGCCTTGCCAGCGCTCACCGTCTTGCGCATGGCGACGATTGACGGCGCGCGCGCTTTGGGATTAGCGGATGAGATCGGCAGCATCGAAGCGGGCAAACGCGCCGATCTGGTTTTATTGAATCTCGACAAACTGCACACGACGCCTCGTCCTGATGTGGTTTCAACGATAGTTTACGCCGCCGAGTCGAGCGATATTGAAACGGTATGGATTGACGGTCGCCTCGTGCTGCGCGATGGCAGATTGACGACAATGGACGAGCGCGAAGTCATTCAGCACGCGCAAACCGAAGTGGCACGGCTCGCTTCTGTGGTTGGCAAGTAAAAAGAAGCCGGAGTTCTCAATGTTACAGGCAAAGCTCGTCACCGCACGCGAGCGACGTGGTGGCGTGTCACAGCGCGACCGTATCAACAACTCTTCCAGCCTTCCTCTTGCTCAGATCAATGGCTTCTTTGCATTTCCACCTCTTGATCTGTTGCTGCAAAAAACAGCTTGATGGTCTTATCCTCGCTACCACTGGCCAGCGTCTTACCGTCAGGCGAGAAGGCTACCGAACTGACAGAGGACAAGTGCCCCTTCAGCACCGCCGTTTCGTTATGATTCAGCCGCCAAAGATAGTACCAATCGAAGTCCCGTAAATCATCTGGATCACCAGCATCGGGAAAATAACTGTTGAGCAACTCGTAACCCCGCGCTCGATCATGCTCGTCAAATGCTTTTTGCGCAAAGGCCATGTCTGAATCATAAAGTAAATGGCGAACGGTTCTCGTCTGCTCTACTGCAATTAGACGCTGTTGATCTACCAGGTCCCTTGCGGTCTCAGCTTCTCGTCTTCTTTGTTCCGCAAGAACTGATGCGAAGGTGGCTCTTTCCGCTTGCTTTTCTGCATCACCACGAGCCGTTTCTGCTGCGCGGTTTGCTTCTTTAAGTGCAACTTGCTGCTTTAAGGTTTCTTGTTTAGCTTCTTCAGCTTTATTCTTATCAGCTTCAGCTTCTTCTGTCTTTTGCTCGGCCAACATCTGTAGCGCAAGGGCTCTTTGTTGATCATCTTTAGCAGCTTCAGCTTCTTCTGTCTTCATGCGGGCGATGACCGCCGCCGCGCCAGCAAGCAAAATCAATACGATCAAAGCTCCGACAACTCTGCGAAGCCTGCGCGCTGATTTAGCCTCTCCCTCAGCACGTCGCCTTTGCTCTTCTGCCAGCGCCTGAGCTTGAATCAACTCGCGTTCCTTGCGCTCTTCGTCAAGCCTTTGCTGCTCGGCTTGCTTCTCGATTTCTGCGGTGCGCTGCTTGGCGCTGTCATCCAGAAACTGCGACACCTGATTAAACGTCTTCTCAAGTTCAAGCTGTTTTTGACTGGCATCCAGGCCGGCTAAAGCGCTGCTCAGGCCGAGATGATAACGCCGCGCCCAGGCCGCATTCGGTCTGTTCTGCTCGCGCCAATTCAAAGCTAATTGCAAATCCGGGTCGCGCCAAAGCCCCGCCTCGCCTTTATCACGCAGCATCGCCGTTTCAGCCAGTCGCTGGTACTGGCGAGCCGAGCGCGCCTCTTCACTCACCCACTCTCGCAATCGCTCCCAGACGCGAATTAAACTCTCGTGCGAAATGTCTATCAGTGTGTCGGCAGTCAAATGTGTTCCGGCAGGAGGCATCAGGAACGACCTACCCTGGCGGCGGAACGCATCGATGACGGCGATCACCTCCGGCTCTTGCGCGTCAACGACCGCGCAGATTTCGGCCAATGTCATCTGGTGACGAATCTCGCGATTGTCAGGGCCTTTCTCGGTCAGCGCTTTGAAGGTTTTTTCCGCCACCGTGCGAAGCTCATCAGGCAGCTCGTTGTAAGCTTCATCGGCATGCCTTGACAGCGCTTCACTCATGCCGCCAATCGCTTCGTAATGGCGCAGATCAACCGGCTCTTCGGGGCGGTTCTCTTCCTTCCATTTGTCCCACGTGCGCATTAGCGCGTGCTGAAGGATAGGCAGTTGGTCGGGGTTATCTCCAACATCATTCATCAAACGATTCACCAACTGTGGCGTGATCCGAGCGCCGCCCATTTCCGTAGGGCCGGTGATCGCTGCGCGGCGCTGCTCAAACGTCAACCGAGGGATGAGGTACTGGCCTTCGTTGATCGCTTCGGGCAAATCCCAGAACTGCGCGCAGTCGCCCAGATAGTCCGAGCGCATGGTGAGCACTACGTAAATGTTTAGTTCGCGCTGGCATGAAGCTTCCAACAGCAATTTGACGAATGCCGCTTTGTCGTTCTCAGCGTCCGCTTGCGTCGCATCTTGCCCGACTCTGAACAATTCCTCGAACTGGTCGGTGATGACGATCAGGTTTTCGCTTGACGACATGCTGGCCTGACGCACGGTTTCTACTAAGCCGAGATTGCCGCGCCGCAGCGTCGTTTCCGTGATGGCAATTTGCAGGCTGCGATTCTCTTCGTCTTCGGAGCCGAAGGCATCGCGCGAGTTGAGCGCCGTAGCCAAGTTGCCTATGGGATCATTGCCGGGGCGCATCAACGCGACGCGCCATGCCGAGCCGGCCTGTCTCATCATCCCGCCGATCAGCGCCGGCAACAATCCGGCACGCACCAGCGAAGACTTGCCGCTGCCCGACGTGCCGACCACCGCGAGGAAGCGCGTGCGTGTGAGCTTGTCAATCAAGCTTTCACTCTGGCCCTCGCGACCGAAGAAGAGATAGCTCTCGTGAAATTCAAAGGGGCGAAGTCCGGGAAACGGATTCGCCGGGATGTCGATGTCGGCCAGTCTTTCGATGCTTTCCTGAATCATTGGCGTGCTCCTCTCGCTCTTTCAATCTCCTCGATGACCGGGTTCAACGAAGCAGGAGAGAATTCTCCGAAGTTGCGCATGACGATGCCGTCCTGGATTCTGAAGCGCTCCTTGCCGCTGGTTTGCGGCATACTAAGGTAAAAGCCCTTGGCCAGCATGGGCTTCTCGCGACGGCAGCCAGAGAGTTTGAGCAAGTCCATTCGTTTCATTTGCAGCCAGCCGTCCGTCGTGTTGCCGCAGTAAGTCAGCACGGCATCACATTCCTGCAAATACTGCCTGTGCATGCTCGGATCAGCATCTTCAGCCAACGAGAATAGCTCAAAGCCGTACTCGAAAAGACAGTCCTCGATTGGCCGGATGGCTTCGTAATCCGGCTGATCGCAGACGACGTAGACCAGCGCGGGATTGTGATTGCCATTACTGCCATTGGCTTTCCTGGGTTCAGGCGAAGGCGGTGGCGGGTCTAGCTTCTCGTGAATGAAAGTCTTTAGGTCTTCGAGCTTGGATTGCAGCAGCACGGTCCCTCTGGGCAGGTTCAAGTGGTTCGACAATGCGC
>JBBWZK010000425.1:0-66048 GCA_039648975.1 Blastocatellia bacterium | reverse complement strand
AGCAACCGCAACGTTGCTCCATTCCAAAAACGATGAGAGTCGTTTCGGTCTAACACGCGCACCGTTTTGCCCGCAGCGCGACTGTATCGGCGAAGCCAAAGCTCTCGCTTACCGTCGCGCTCGGCAGAGCGGATTGGTTGAGGTGGGTTGATGATCTTCTGACTGTAGCGCAAGCTAACAGCTTGCGCTACATGGGCACATCGATTTGAAAACCGCGTTAGCGGCTGATGATCGAATCACTGGTTGCTCTAATGCTTGATGAGATGGATTTACAAGGGTGGATATTCGCGGCGCTGGCTTTCATATATGGACTGGCCATCATGACGTTGGTGATTGTGACACTCGCAAGAAGTGCGCGCATCAAAAAACAGAGGGAAGAGAAGAGCCGATAAACTTAAAGTTGTCGAGTTTCCCCGGTAAGGGTCACTGGCGAGCGGCCTTTAGAGGAACCGGGGATCGAAGCGGCGGCGGGCCGCGCTGAGGCGATGAAGAAAGTGGAAGCAGAGGCCGCACACACACGGCACATCGTCTCAGCCAACAGCCCGCCGCCGTTCGCTATTTACTGGCCGTCCCGGTGATCGAAGTCAATTGCACGCGGACGCTGCCCCAGGACGGTTCAGCCGTAATCATCACCGGCAAGCGGCGCGCATCGCTGGTCAGGAACATCTTCAAATTATAAAGATTGCTGTCGCGCCCGCCGCTCAGGTTTTTTGTAGCGATTCTGACGGTCTCGAAGGTGCCGGCGCGGGTCGTGACTTTTTCTTTGGCTTCCGGCGTGACGCTGATCTTATAGAGCTTGCCTTCTTCGAGAATGTTGAACTGCTGCGCCCGCCCGATGGTCAACTCCATGCCGCGAATCGCAAACAACAGGCCGGCGATGTCGTAAGTATCCGGCGGAATCTCTATCGTGCGCCCGTCATCGAGTTGCGCCGTGCGCTTTTGCTGATCGAGCCGCATCGATCCCTGATCGTGCTTCTTGCCGTGCCGTATGTTCTTTTCGGCGCGAAACGGCTGTAGCGTTGCGGCGTTCAGAAACGATTCGTAAACGTCGTTGACTTTCAAAGCGATGGCGCTCACCAGTCCCACCGATTGCGCCTGGGCGCTGACGTGAAACGCATCGACGCCGTCGACGCTGCGGCGGTCTTTGGTTTCAAGCGTCAACTCGCCGGCGGTGATGAAATCGGCCCACGAGACATCGTAATTCAAACGCTCGCCTACGGTCGGCACAAACTTTGCCGGTGCCTTGCGGTCTGCTTTAATGCTGCGGGTTTGTGCAACGGCGCTCGATAAAGCCAACGCCAGGAGAGCGATTACCGTGAATGTTCGTTTAAGCATCAGCATGATTCGGATGATTCCTTCTATCGTCTTTCAAGGTCTGATGCGCCCGACTGATTTCATGATGCCTTAAAACAAAAGCGGGACTCAAATCGAATCGAGTCCCGCTCCATGTCTTAGCTGGTGGTGAAGGTCAAGGCACGAGCATTAACTGTATCGCAGGCTTCGGCACTTCCGCCTTTTCAGGGGTTGCCGCTTGCTGCTTGAAATAATCAGATGCCGAGTCAAGGGCGAGCGGCTGGAAAGGGTTCACCGGATTGCCTTCAATGCGCAGCTCATAGTGCAAGTGCGGCGAAGTAGCGCGGCCCGTGCTGCCGGCGCGACCGACGATCTGGCCGCGCTCGACGCGCTGGCCCACCTGCACGTCGAAGCTCGACAGGTGCGCGTAGTGCGTCGTCACGCCGCCGCCGTGATTGACGATGACGATGTTGCCGTAGCCGTGATACCAGCCGACGTACTGCACGATGCCGCTGAGGCTTGCGCCGACCGAATCGCCCCAGCGCGCCTTGATGTCGCAACCTGAGTGAAAGCGCGCGCGGCCCGTGAACGGATCGCTGCGATAACCGAAGTTGCTGCCGACCTGGGCGGTCGAAATCACCGGGCGAGATTCGTACTTCGATTCAATCTTCTTCGCCTCGGCTTTGGTTTCGCTCTTCGGTTCGGCTTTCAAATCGGCGGGAAGTTCAATCGCGGTGAGGCTGCGCTTGATGACACTGGGCGCGGACGGAATGATTGCGGCAAGCTCGAAGGCCGCCGCCGTGGCCGGTTTGGCGGGTGCGTCAGCGGCGGCATTTGGCGACGGGGTGACGGCATGAACGACTCTGGGCCGTTCGCTCGCCGCTTCGGCGGGCTTCGGTTCGGCAGCGCCGACCACTTGATTGATGCTTTGCGGATTAACCGCTTTCGGTTGATTCGTGGCTTGCTGCGCCGATGCCGTGCCGGTGGATATGAATGAGGCGGATATAAGGGCAACAACTAACTGCTTGCGTGTGATCGTCAAAAGCTCTCCTTTCCTACGCTGGTCGGAAGTCAGTTACTGCTTGTCTGAATGATTCAAAGCCTGAAGTAGGGGTACTGCTGTCGGAGGCCGCATTCTATTTAGCCGGGCCGTGGATGTCAACGATTGTGGGCGCAAAACCGGCGCGAAAATTCCTTGTAAATTTGTTGCAGAAATTGCGCCGCCAGCGACCGGCGCGAATTCGACGCGACGCAAGCCGCTTCAACTACGCTTCAAATGATGGCGACGTTTGCGCCTTACACCGCCGCCGCCGGGCGTTGAAAGGCAGAGTGAAGATAACTACGACCAGCCTGATCCCGCTATTTCATTGCTCGGTTGTTTGGGATACAATGGCGGGCCATCGGGCCTTTAGGGATAGAAGTTGGAACTCTCAAGAGTGTTTAAGCGGTTGGCCGAGCGCGCCAGGCGCAGGGCTATGGCTCTGACAGGGCTCGGCGCACGGCCCGGCCAATACGGACTTCGGGCGGCAGTAAATCGCATTGTATGGTGCAATGCCCTAACAAAACAGGAGGAAAACATGAAAAAGATTGCTATCGCCTTCTTTACGCTTTCACTGCTTACGATCCCGAACTATGGTTTGGCCATAGACCCACTGCCTGCTCAATCCAAGTGCAGTCTGATGGAGACCAACTCTCCGGGTATTCGTGGTCTCCGATTAGGCATGAGCCTGGAGCAGTTGCTTGCCGCGTTTCCCGGCAGCAGTAAAAGGCGAGAGATGAAGGACGCCATTGAACGAGCGAAAACGGCTGGCAGCGGCGAGGTCGTGCAACTCGCCTTCGACCCGGCCACGGATGCCGGTGGAGACCGGTTTGCTGGAATTGATTACGTCTCGGCAGGCATTTATAAGGGGCGAGTAGCGGATTTTTATGTGATCTATGTCGGCCCGACGTGGAGATCTATCGATGAGTGGGTGACGAAGCTTTCAGAGATCTTCAACCTGCCGAACCCGCAAGAGTGGATGGCCGGGTCAAATGAAAATCCCAACCGGATTCTGAAGTGCGGCGGGATTGAGATTGAGGCGGCGGTACAGGGGGGAGGCGCATCAATTCGAGTAAGAAATACAGAGTCAATGGGAGCGCAAGAGCAAACCAGGGGGGAAGAGGAGCGGCGGCGGCGAGCCTTCAAGCCGTGAGCTTTTTCTGAATCCCGATAGATATGAGCATCCTGATACGCAACGCCACACTGAGCGATGTCGCACATCTCAAGCGACTGATTGGCGACTCGGTTCGCCAATTGAGCACCGGATACTATTCTAACGAAGAGATCGAGCGCGCCCTCGTCCGTGTCTTCGGCGTCGATACACAGCTCATTGAAGACGGCACGTACTGTGTTGCCGAGCAGGATGGCAGGCTGGCGGGCTGTGGCGGTTGGAGTAAACGCTCGACGCTCTACGGCGGCGACCAGGCGAAGGGTCGCGCCGAGGTGGAATTGCGCCCGACTGAAGCGGCGGCGCGGATTCGCGCCTTCTTCGTTGACCCGGCGCATGCCCGGCAGGGAATTGGCCGGCGCATTCTTGAAGCTTGTGAAGCGGCGGCGCGACAGCATGGCTTCACGCGTGCGGAACTTGTCGCCACGTTGCCGGGCGAGCCATTGTACGCCGCCTTCGGCTATCAACCCATCGAGCCGGTGAACATCGATCTCGGCGATGGCTACACGCTCAGATGTGTGCGAATGAGCAAAGCGCTTATCTCTGCGAGCGGCTAGCTCAAAGAGCCTTTGTGTCGCAGGTCGCGCCGCAGGGCGAATCGGCAGTCCGGCGCCGCCTCTCAAGTGAATGTTATATCAATCACTGAGAGCGATGTCCGGCGATTTATCAGCTTGCACAAAGCCGCAGGCGGCTGGCTATAATTTCGCTTTAAGACAGACATAAAGGAGAGACCATGAAAGAAGTCAGCCCGCAGGAAGCTCATGAGTTGATGCAGAGCGATCCGCAAATCATCTATCTCGATGTGCGCTCGGTGCCGGAATACGAGGCCGGCCATCCGCAGGGCGCGATTAATATTCCGCTTCTGCACTTCGCGCCGGGACTCGGCATGACACCCAACGAAGATTTTCCGGCAGTCGTCGAAGCGAATCTGCCGAAAGAGGCAAAGATCATCGTCGGCTGCAAATCGGGAGGCCGCTCGGCCAATGCCTGTCAGATCATGAGTCAGATCGGCTATCGGGATGTCACCAACATGCGCGGCGGCTTCGGCGGTGCTGCGGATGCGTTCGGGCGCGTCGTCGAGCCGGGATGGGCGATGATCAACCTGCCGATTGCGACTGAAGCGGCAGACGGCGCGGATTACGAATCGCTGGCCGCACAGGCGAAGAAGTAATAACGAATTGCCAAACCCAATGAGTTGCGTTTAGGCCGGTTTTCACTTCGTGCGGTTATGGAGTGCGGCGACCGGTCGCCACTTTGGTAGTCTCTCCGAATGCCGCGCCGCCGCACTCCATATAAGCGAGTCTGCCATTCCCTTGCCCTCTGATTTAGCTGTGGTCTGCGACTCACAAAAAAAGTCGCCAGGCGAAGCGGAAGGCTTTCCGCTTCGCCTAGCGTTTTTATGGGTCATCTCAGGTCAAATCATTACGGATTGCGCCGGGCCGCTTTGCGTTCAGCTTTGCTCTGTTGAGGCACGGGTGGGCCCATCATAGCCGGCGGGCGTGGCGCGGCTTGCTGTTGTCGTTCGACACGGCGCTGCTGTTTCTCTTGCTGGCGCATCTGTTGTTGCTGTTGCATGCCCTGCTGCTGACGCTGCTGGCGCTGTTGCTGCACCATCACTTGCTGCTGTTGCTGCTGGCGTTCGGCGCGGCGTTGCGCCTTGATCTGCGATTGCGCGGCTTGCTGTTGCTGCATGGCTTGCTGCTGACGCTGCGCACGCATCTGCTGGCGCTGTTGATTCATTTGCGCCTGAGCCGCCGCCTGTCGCTGTTGCTGTTGCATGGATTGCTGCTGGCGCTCGGCGCGGCGTTGCGCCTTGACTTGCGACTGCTGTGCCGCCTGATGCTGCACGGCCTGTTGCTGGCGAGGCTGTTGTTTTTGCTGGCGGCGCGATTCCACCTGCTGTTGCTGCGTGGCACGTTGCGCCTGTTGCTGTTGCATTACCTGCTGGCGCTCGGCCTGCTTTTGCGTGCGGCGTTGCTCGCGCTGCTGATTGACTTGCGTCTGCTGCGCGGCGGCCTGCTGTTGCCGCTCGAGACGGCGCTGTTGTTTCTGCGTCACGGCCTGCTGCTGTGTCGCAGCCTGCTGTGCGGCGGGTTGCTGCTGTCTTTCGAAGCGCCGCTGTTGTTTCGGCGTCATGGCTTGCTGCGGCGCTTGAACGGCTGCCGGCTGCTCCTGGCGTTCGCGCTTCAACTGGCGCAATTCCTGTTTAGCCGATCTGTCGCCCTGTTGCAGGCGAGTTCTCAACTCAGCGATGCGCTGATCGCGTTGTTGAGCCATCGCCTGTTGCGCCGCCTGCTGGCCGGCAAGCGGCACGCCATCGGCGCGTTGCGCGGCGACGACCTGGCCGCTCTGTTCAACTTGTAGCTTGTTTCGCTTCTGCTTTTCCGTCACCGATTGGTACTGCAAGGCCTGCGCAGGATTCGCCTGCCCAGGCACGACCGGCGCAACGCTCGTGACTACAGGCCTGTTGAACATCGCCGCCTGCATCTCGCGGCGCGCCTGTTTGCGCTGCGCGCGTTCTTCCTGCATGGCCACCTGACGCACGCCGGCGACCGCATACGGATCGCTCACCGCCTGCGCCTGCTGCATCCATTGCGGATTGGTAGGCACGATGACATTCCGGTCGATCCGCCGGGTGAACGCCTGCACAGGCACGACCGTCACGCCTGTCGTGTAATTCATGTTCACATAAGTGCGCTGCACGTTGACGTACTCTTCGACGATCTGCGGCGACGCCAGATAGCGCGGCTCAAAGCTCGCATCGTAGTAACGCGGCACGTAGCGTTCGCCCGGCGCGAGCGGCACCCAGGCAATCTGCGATTGCTGTATGGGAACGAAAGCGACTAAGGCCGGCGCATAGACAGGGTTCGTCCGGCAATCTTCAGGCACCCACACCCAGCGTTGCTGATTCGCATAAGCCCAGCGGCCATAGTGGTACGGCGCATAGCCCCACGGTTCGCTCGATATCCAGGTCGGCCCCCACACGTCATTGACATCCCAATAACCCTGCCGGTACGGCGACCAATCGGCCTCGACGCGCGGAGCCCAGCAGCGACCGTACCCATTAACGTCCTGCCAGTCGCCGTATTCGTCGAGGTCATATAGGCCCGGCACATCTTCGGCTACATACTGATAACTGGTTGACTGACTATAGGCGTCATAATAGTCAGGGTTGTCGAGATAGGTGTCGTAATTGCGGTAGCGCCCGTCATACTTGTGCGGATAGCGATAGCCGTAATAATCATCAAGGATATTGCCTGCCGTATCCGGCGCAAGCTTGGCCATCACCGCCTGCGCGGCAACCTGACTGGCAAGCGTCAGCACTTCGCCCTTGCTGATCTCGCCTGAGCCGGCGAGGCCGACGACCTGCGCCAGGCCGCTCAAGACACTGATGGTGGTGTTGCCGTCATCGCCGATGCCGAGTTGATAAAGTCCCGGCTCAGTGAAGTCCACCGCGCCGCAGGGCGTGGCGACTTCATACAATTCGCCATTTGTAAGATCACCTACATCGAAGATAGCCGAGCCACTACGCAAGGCAAGTTGGGTTCGCTGGTCGGCAAGCGACAGCACGTCGAGGGCTGTGCCCGGATTCAGCCGCGCATAGTTGCGCCCGCTGAAAGCAATCTCTGCATGCGAATTATCGCGCGCAAAGACGCGTTGGCCGACCGTGAGCGGCGCATTCACGGTCGCGTCTTGCCAACTGAGTTGCTCGTTGCTTGCTTGATTGAGCGCCTGCGCGACATCAACATTGCCGTCCATGCGCTCAAGGCGCGCGGCGCGCGGCAGCACCTGAGCATCGGTTTTTGGTTCTGTATGTTTGAACAATAAAATCGCGCCCGCTGCGCCGATAATGCCGATCAGCACGAGGATGATCGCCACCTGCGGCGGGACGCCTGATAATCGCTTAATGAATCGTTTCATCATGATGCCCTCCCCTGGCCTTGCTGGCTCGATGTGGTTGCAGGATTATTAGTGCAAGCCTGATGCCTGACGCTGTCCTCATTCAAGGGGATGCGCCGGACAACAAATACGTTTGTTCTGATATGAATTTGTAGCGCCGAGAGTGGACGCGTGTATGCTTACGAAACGCGCGCGGCGCAAGGTTTTTTACACTATATGGTGTCAGCGGTGCTGATATAGAAGGGCAGCCGGGCGCTTGAAAGCATCGCGCGTTTAACTGGCTTCAGGCGTCTTGATTGGTTCAATCGCGACTTTGCTGCGCACGCGCCAGATGAAGTAAGCCGGCACGCCGAGCACGATGATGCCGAGCGCATAGGTGGTGCGCAGCGGATCCTTGGTCATCTGATCGATGAGCGTGTTGATGACCAGCACCGCCGCCGCGATGATGAACAACAAAGGCGTATAGGGATAGCCCGGCACGCTGTACGAACGCGTCGCGTCGGGCGGCTGCTTGCGGTAAACGAAGAGACTGGCGGCGGCGAGCGCGTAAAAAATCCAGCCGGAAAAAACCACGAAGGTCAGCAACTGTGTGAAGGTGCCAGCGACTGCCAGCAACGCTGCCCAGAGCGAACCGGCAATGATCGCCGTTGCCGGAGTGCCGAATCGCGGATGCACGTTGGCGAGCCGCTTGAAGAACAAGCCGTCCGACGCCATCGCGTAATAGACGCGCGGCGCGGTAAGCACGTTACTGTTGGCGGCGCTGAAAACTGAGATGCAGATTACAATGGCGATCAACTGCGCTACACGCGGGTTGATGACCGCCGCCAGCGAGGCCGCCGCAACGCTACTGGATTGCGCGACCCCCGCCGGGCCGAGCGCCGCCAGATAAGCGACGTTGACCAGCAGGTAAATCACAATCAGCGCCGCCGTGCCGGCAAACAGGGCGCGCGGAAAATTGCGCTGTGGGTTGATGATTTCGCCGGCGCTGAACGTGCAATATTGCCAGCCTTCATAAGCCCAGAGCACGCTGATCATGGCAAGTCCGAAGCCGGAGGCGAGCGAGCCGTTGACTTCAGCCGGCCACAGGCTTGCGCCGGTGCTGGTGTACTCGCGGCCAAACAGCAGCAGCGCGCCGCTCATCAACAGGATGCCGATGACTTTGATGGCGGTCGTCCAGTTCTGCACATCGGCGCTTGTGCGCGTGCCGATGATATTGATCGTCATCAGCAAGAGAATCACGGCGACGGAGATGATTTTCTCGATGGCCTGCGGCATGGGGATGATCTGTGCCAGCGTCGTGCTGAAGGCAACCGCCAGCGTGGCAATTGCGCCGCTGCTGATGGCAAAGAACATCGTCCAGCCGAACAGAAAAGCGGGCATCGGGCCGAAGGCGTCGCGGATGTAAACATACAAGCCGCCCGCCTGTGGCCTGGCCGCGCTCAGTTCGCCGTAAGTCAGCGCGCCAAGCAACGACAGCAGACCGCCAACCAGCCAGACCAGCAGCGCCACCGCGACGCTGCCGCCGACGCCGGTCAAGACGCCGCCGGGAACCAGAAAGATGCCCGAACCGATGACCGAGCCGACGATCAATAACGTCAGATCCTTCAGATTGAGAACACGCGCCAGTTGTGTCATAGCCGCCAGCCTCCTGGAAGAAGTGATGGCCACAGAGTCACCGAGACACAGAGTCTCAGTCTCTTTTTCGAAATCCATTTCTCTGTGTCTCGGTGACTCTGTGGCTAAACTCTGTTTGCTACTTTGTAAAAACAATGCGCCCGCCGAATGCGGCCATTCGTCAAGACGAGATCGGCCTGCACAGGCCTGCGCGAAAATGCGTCGGCAACCAGTTGTGACACGAACGGAATGATATCGACTTGCGAACTGTTGTCAACCGTGAAGACGGTGAGGATATACTGCGCGCCGTTCGGCAGGCGTATATAAGCGGCGTCGTGGCGCGTCGCAGAAGTCCAGCCGGCTTTCGAGTAAAATTGCGCGCCCGGCGGCAGGGACTTGCCGGCAAACTGCGTCGCCTGATCGTCAGGGTCAGTGGATTTGTGAGATGCATCACGATGCAGCAAGTTCATCATGGCCTGGCAACGCGCCGGCGTCACCGCGCGCCCGGTGACGATCTCAAACAGCAAGCGCGCGGCGGCTTCGGTCGTGAGCTTGTTACGGTTCTCGAAATTCGGCCCCAGGCTCTGGCGCTCGCGCCCGTAGGGGCCTTCGCACCAGGTCTTCTGATTGGTATTGATTTTGTCGAAGCCGAGACTCGCAAAATAACGGTTCACGACGTTGCGCCTGGCCAGCCATTCCTTCAGCACGGCATCGTCCAGTTCCGGCCCGTCCGTCGTGCGGGTGAGCGAATTGAACACATAATGCGTGGCGTCGTTCGACGAATCGACGATCATGTCGTGCAGGGCGCGCTCAAGCTCCGGCGTCGCTTTCAACTCGCCGGTTTCCATCTGATGATGCGCGGCAACCAGATAAAACAACTTGACGACGCTTGCCGGGTAAGTCGGTTCCTGGCCGCGATGGCTGGCCCACGCAGGGCGCTCGTGGTCGTTGAGATCGATTAACGTGACGGCGAGCTTGTCGGCGGTAAGCCCGCCCTTGCCGAAGCGCTCAACCGTAGCTTTGACCACATTGCTTACAAGCGCCTGAAGACGCTCGGACGGCGCGAAGGCCGGGCGCGCTGGCGATGCGGATGATTGCGCCGATGCGTGCGGATGAACGAATAGCAGAGCCGCAAGCAACGCTGCGAGCGTCAAGCGAGACAGACGGGATTGATTCATGCGGATTCCCAAAAGAGCCGAATGAACTGACCGGTGGATTGGCGGATTATAAAAGTCACGGTAGTGGCGCAATCGGAAGCGGCGAGCCCTGCCTCGCTCTTGATTGATCAACTACCAGGATCAACTACCAAAACTACTTCTTCTTGCTCTGCCAGATGCGCTCTGAAAGGCGTGCGAGTTGCTCGCGGCTTTCCGCGCCCTCGACCATGACGACATCCTGGTCGCGCAACTCGAGGCTCGCCAGTCCCTCGCTCGTTTCATAGACGCGGCGTGTCACTTTGTTGTCCGTGTCGTGTTTGAGCTTGTAGCGCTGCTCGGTGCGCTCTGAATAGGCGGCGAAGAATTCTCGCGCATCGCCTGGTGTGTCCCACGTCGTGTACTGCACGAGCAGAGATGCGCCGCTCGCCTTGTTCTCGTAAAACCCATAACGGTCGCCGCCCCACCCCTGTGCGGCGACGCGCGCCGCAAACTTCGGCAGAAATTCGCTGAGGATGACAAAGTAACCGAACTCACCGTTCACGTCCTCATCGGCGCGCTTCCAATCTTTGCCGAGCGTGGCCGCGAAGTCGGGCATGGCGATCTTCACAGGCATCTCGTGCGCCAGGTACTTCTGCGGGTGCATGATCTGTTCGGTAGATGCCGGCAGCGTCGTGTAAACGTCGTTGAGTCCGCGCCACGCGCCGTTTTTCAACACCGCCTGCGTGAAGCCCGCACCGTACACATAAGGGAATTGCAGGTTCTCGCGCAGCACGCGCGGCGCTTCCGACAGCACAGGGTAATTCGGATCGCTGGTCTCCGCATCGTTGTCTAGCAAGCGCTCGGTCAGCGAGCCTAGTTTTGTAATGTCAATTCCACGAAGCCCCTGCTGCTCCAAATCATAGAGGATCATCACCAGCGTCGCTTCGCCTTCGACGAGCGCGTGCGCCGCCAGTTCGGCATCGGAATCGCCCTTCGGCCACTTCTCGAAACGCCGCAGGTTGAAATGCTGATCCTGTAGCGCGTGGACCAGCTCGTGCGCCATGACTTTCTTCTGTTCGCCGAGCGGCAGCCACGCCGCCAGATAAAATTCCTTCGTCTTCGGCTCATAAAAACCGGCCACCTGTTCGCGCAGCAACTTGACGACGTAGTCGCGCAATTGAAAGCCCTTCGGCACCAGGCCGAGCTTGAAGAGCGTCTTCTGTGAAGCGTCGAACTCGGCGAGCGGCGTGCTCTCGTCGAGGTCGCGAATCACCGACTGCTCGATCTCGTCGCGCGTTTTGAAGGCGCTCTTGACCGGCTCTTTGACTTCCAGTTCGCGCATGCGGCTGACGGTTTTGAGCACATCATCGGTGGCGTTGAGCGTCGCCGCCGTATCCGGCTGTTTGATTGCCGCAGCACCCTGCCACGCCACGACGCCCGTATTGGTCAGTAATGCCAGAGCCAGCACGAGCGCGAGGCTGGCGGTAAATTGTTTGAACATCTTGCAGACCTTTCTAAATAATGCTAGATGGATTGTCGCTTTGCTCCCAGTGATTTGTCAAAGGATTGGTTTTTGATCGAAGCACGAAAATGGATGAAGAAGATTCAGACTTGCGCGAGTAGCTCGAAGTAACGCTCGCGGCTCATCCGGGCAGTGCGCATATTGTTTTGAATGATGAAGACAGGAACTAAATCCTACTTAGGAATCACCACAGGCCGCTTGTAGGCTGGCTTGGTCAAACTGAGATGGTCGCCTTTCGTGCGGCTATGAACCCATCCATCCAGTTCAAAAACACGAACAAGCCTTGAGTAATGTATCGGCTTGATTGCGGCCATCTCTTTTACTTCAGTTTGCAGGAATCAGGTTGCTTGCGAAGCAATGTCCAGGCTATCAACTTGTAGCACGGCGGGCGGTATCCAGTTCTCTCCATCCCTGACGAAGCCTGATTCTTCCAGGACTTCATTCAGTGTGCCGATGTCGTCGCAGGTTTCGAGAAACAATTCAATGGCTTCACGCACATTGCGCCGGGCTTCTTCCAGGTCATGGCCGCACGAAGACACGTCGAGCGGAACACAATGCGCAATGATGATGTCGCCCTCTTCAAAAAAGACAATGGGCACGCCGCGTAATTCGATGCTCATGCGTTGATCCTCCGTGAAGCGGCATCATTCTACCACAACGCTCGACACATAGAGCATCGCCGGTGCGCTGGCACGCCTTCGGCGCAGGATGCTAAGATTCAAAATTACTTCAGCCAGCGGGCCGCTGCCATCAGGCCCGGACTTTTATCACAGGAGTCGCACAAGCACCTTATGCGAGCGCACGTTGTTACATTCGGCTGTCAGATGAACGAGTACGACACGCACGCCATTCAATCGGAACTGGCGGGCATCGGCTATTCGTTCGTTGACGATTACCGCGAAGCCGATCTCGTGCTGGTCAATACGTGCGCCGTGCGCGGCAAGCCTGTTGAGAAGGCGCAGACCTTGCTCGGCGAGTTGCGCAAAGAAAAACAGCGACGGCGCGGCGCGATGACTATCGGCTTGATGGGCTGTCTCGCGCAACTGCCCGAAGGCCGCCGCATGGGCGAGAAGTTCGCCGTCGATATCATGCTCGGCCCCGGCGCAATCACCGAAATCGTCCCGGCCATCGAGCGCGGCAAGTTTCAATCGTTCGACTTCAAAAACGACTTGCAATTCTATACGCCGCCGCCGCCGCTTGACGCCGTCAGCGCCCACCTGACGATCATGCGTGGCTGCAATCATCGCTGCACCTATTGCATCGTGCCGCAGACGCGCGGCGCGGAAGTGTCGCGCCCGGCAATTGACATCCTCAATGAAGCACGGGCGCTCATTGATGCCGGCGTGGCGGAAGTTACATTGCTCGGTCAGAACGTTAACTCTTACGGGCTGGCCGAAGGCACAGGCACGCGGCGCGCGCGGCTGGCCGGCTATCCGTCCTTCGCCGAACTGCTCAGCATGGTCGGGCGCGTCGGCATTCCGCGTGTACGATTCGTTACATCGCATCCGGTAAACTTCGACGACCAGATCATCGAGGCGATAGCCGATACGCCGGCGGTCTGCCGCTACATCCATCTGCCTGTGCAGTCCGGCTCGAATCGCATACTCAAGCGCATGGCGCGCGAATACACGCGCGAATTTTATCTAGACCGCGTCCGTCGGCTGCGCGAGCTTTTGCCCGACGCGACGATTTCCACCGACCTCATCGTCGGCTTTCCGGGCGAGACCGAAGCAGATTTCGAGCAGACCCTCCAGCTTTACCGTGAGGTTCGCTATGATGCGGCTTATACGTTCATCTATTCGGAGCGCGAAGGCACGCCCGCACAGATTCACTTTGAAGACGTGCCGCGCGCCGTAAAGACCGAACGGCTGGGCCGTCTGGTTGAATTGCAGAAAGAGATCTCCTTCGAGCAGAACAAACAATGGGTCGGGCGTGAAGTCGAAGTGTTGGTCAAAGGCGCGACAGATGAAGCAGGCTTCGTGCAGGGCCACACGCGCGGCAATCACGTGACGATCATCAAAGGCAATCTCGCGCCGGGCATCCATCGCGCGCGCGTGATGCAGGCGACGCCCAATCGTCTATATTGCGAAGCGCCGATGGCGAATCTGGAAAGCCAGGAGCCGGCGCTTGCCAGGCGAGAGTTGAAGATTCTCTCTCTCCCTGTCGCTTGATCGCCGACTCTTCAGGCTGCAAGTTTAACGCTAGCCAACATCCATGCAGAAATCATGTAGAAAGGGCAGAAATCTTGTAGAAAGGCGACGAGGCAAAGGTGCCTCGTCGCACATGCCCAATGACCTTATCCCTTGACCGAAGTGACGGAAATGATCCAGGCAGCCACACCGAAGATGAGTCCATAAACTAACATGGCCTTTACTCCTTTCTGAATTATTCCAGACACTCCAATAGAACCGCCAATCGGGCGTTTGATACACAGTGACAGAAGAGTTTTTTTATTTGAATGAGACGGTGGGTTTATGATTAACCCGGGCCCGCCTCGATAGGAAGCTGCGGTCGCAGATTAAGCAGAGACTTGACTGTGAAGCAGGATAAAGGGCAGGCCGTAGGTTCGCGCCGTTGTCGCAATAGGCGGCCTGCCCTTCAACATGATTCAAGGTGCAAATCGCAGGCGATGATTTCAATCGCCGGATCGCCGCCTTAGTCGGATTTCACGGTGATATTGTTCTTGACGCGGCGAACTCCTTTGACCGACATGGCGACCCGTTCAGCCTTCGCCTTCATCTCTTCGCTCGGCAGTTCACCGCTCAAGGTTGCCGTGCCGTTGTTCACCTTCACATCTATAGGGTGAGTGCGCAGGTCCGCGTCATCGAGCAGTTTCGTCGTCACGTCAACTTCGACGCTGACGCTCGAAGGCGCACTCGTCGACGGCGCAGCAGCCGGCGCGGATTGTGAAGGCACAGGCACGGGAACCACTGTAGGCTGCGATGGCTGCATAACAACCACGGGCGGCTGCTGTGGCGGTTGCGTTGGGGTTGGCGATTGCGCAGCAGCCCTTTGAGCCGCATCGGCGCGCGCCCGTTCCAGCGCCATCTCCTGGTCATGATCCCGCTGTTGATTATTCAGTATCAAAAACGTGATGAGTATGGCAGCGGCAATCCCGGCAATCACCAGAGCGGCTATTGCTCCGCCAGACAAGCCGCGCCGCTCATAGACAACCGGCGGGTAATCATCTTCAATCCCCGTCCGGCGCTCAACCGGGACTTCATCAACTACGGTATGCGTTTCGCGGATTTCTGCCATGATATTTCTCCTCTTCAAATCGAAATGATGAGCAAGCCGTCGTTGACGGCGTTTGCGTATGACTTCGCTCAATGTTGCTACAGCGAGCGTATGAAAACGCGCCGACTCTAAGGCAAAATGCCTGCTCAATTCCTTCTGTCGCAATGCTCGTGCCCGAAGTCCATATTGCTGTGAGGCAAACGAAACGCGCGCGTCTTTGTGGTCGCTGTCTTGAAGACAGTACACGCTTTTTCTCCCACCACCTTCTAACTGCTCAAGTCAAAGAGCTAGCCGGCCTTACTTACCTGTGCCGGAAAGTCAATTGTGACATTTTCTTGACCAGCTTTGCGCGCCAGGGTATTCAAAACAGCGATTGCCCGGCGCTTGCCATCGTCTGTCGGGTGCGTGTAACGCGCCGTCATGGCCAGCGTCTTATGGCCTAATAGCGCGGCCAGCGTAAAGACGTCAGTGTGCGGCGCGAGCCTTGTTGCGAACGTGTGCCGCAGGTCGTGAAAGCGGAAGTCTATAAGCTTTGCGCGCTGGGCAAGCCTGTGGAATGTGGTACAGACCACGTCGGCGCTTATCTGGAAGACCTTCGCGTTCAACTGGTCGGACTCGCGCCAGAGCCTGACGAGCAAATCCTTGACGGTTTCATTCATCGGGATCGTGCGATCATCGCCACTCTTGGTGTTCGTCACAATGATGAGATTGCGCCGCCAGTCGACCTGCGGCCAGGTCAGGCCGGCAATCTCGCCTTGCCGCATGCCGGTGCCGAACGCGAGAATGATCAGCGGCCGCAATCGCTCATAGGGTTTGGTGATTGCGGTCATCAATTGCTCTTCTTCGGCTTCGGTCAAATAGCGCGTCCGGGTGTTGTCTTCGCGCAGCCGCCTGACCTTGCTGCACGGGTTCGATTGCAGCAACCCGTTATCACAGGCCATGGCAAGGATCTGCGATAGAACCCCCAACTCGCGATTGACCGTCGCCGGTGTGCGCGGCTTGCCACTACTCTGCACTGGCGTGGCAAGCCGCTCTCTTTTGAACCGCTCGACGGCCATCAGGCTGATGTCGGCGAGCGCGTAAGTTTTGAAGTGAGCCGTCACCGTGCGAATGTGAAGATTTTCCGCCGTGTGATAGCTCCGTTTTGACTTTGCCGCCGGCTCATATACTTCGGCGATGAACTCGGCGAAGTTCTTGCTGATGCCGTCACCAAATCTCTGCTCGAAAAGATCGAGCTTGATCCTGGCTTCGGCGCGCTCGGCCTGGGCTTTGTTGCGTGCCTCTGGAATCGCACCGCGATGGCGGACGCTGCAAATCTGAAAATCGTAGTGCCATCGGTGCTTGCGTTTTCTGACTGACATGGATTGCCTCCATCTCGGTTGCAGCCGCCTGTTTGGAAGCGGCGACATCATAAGGCCCGCAGTTGCTGTTTGTCATCCCCGGTACGCGCACGGCGCTTTCTTGCAGGTCTGCTCTTTGGCTTCGCCGGCGCGGCTTGCTTCGCCGGACTCCATCGCCCGGCTGTCCACTGCACGATCTCGCTGATGAGGAAGCGCGTCGAGTTTCCGGCTTTGTGGTATGGAATACGATCCTCGCTCACCCAATCGTCAATCGTGCGTGGGCTGATCTGCAACAACTCGGCAAGCTCGTTGCGAGTGAGATACTGAGGCCAGGCTTGCTTGCGCGCCACTTCGGTGAGCAGCACGCGCATCTCTGCCAGTTCCTTTTCGAGCAGACGGATTCGATCTGACGCTGATGGTTCATTCATCTTCAAACCTCATTCACACTTTGAAGCTCAGTCCATAGACAGCAGCGATAGCACCAGGCGCGGCCACTCGCGCCCAGCGAAAGCGCGCGCCGGCAGTTGCGGCATTGCACGGCGACCGGCTGTGGCGTTGTCAAAACAGTTTTCATACTTGCTTCCATCACGATTCACCGATTTCTTCTGGCACGTAGCGCAGCCTGCCGTCGCGCCACGCATCGGCGATGATCTGCATACTCTCGCGCTCGGACTGCTCGGCAAGGTGCAGGCGTTCCAGCGCGTCTTCGTCAATGTGTTGCTCAATACATTCTCTGGCCATCTGGCGAAGCATCGCTGGCGGGATCGCATCGACTTCAACGCTCTCGCCCTCAAAGTTCTTACTGCGCGAGTCGGTTTTCTTCGTCGGTCGCGTGAGCAATCCATACTGCCTGATCTGCGCCGGCGTCACCGCGACGCGCTCGAAATAAATCTCCGCGTCAGGGGCAAATTCTCGGATGCCGCTCTCGACGGCGCGCGTGATGTCTACGCCCGACGGGTCGTAATCGCCGAAGTAATACAGGTAAGCCGGCTTTTCAATCGCCGTGATCTGCTCGGCTGCCGAGTAGAGATAAGACAGGCTCGGATAGCCGCGCGTCACCATCAGCGGCACGTCCCACTTCTCGGTTTCATCCATCAGCACGCCGGCCAGCGCATCTTTCTCGAGCCACACTTCGACGTAGACCGGCTGATTGTCCCACATCGCCCGGCGGTAGGTTTGCGCCGTCAGTTCGAGCGCTGATTCGAGGGTTGAAAAGGTGCACGGCTTGCGCATCCATCGCGTGCTGTCAGCGATCCAGCCAAACGGAACGACGCCCTCGCGCCGCATGCGGCCAAGCAAGCGGCAGACGGTTGATTTATATTCGGCCTCCGTCTTTTCAATGGCGCCGGCGCTCACCAGCCGGTAGAAGACCTGGCGCACGGTCATCGGGTGCTCTGCCGACAGCACGTCATAAAGCGCGTCGCGCACCGTCGCAATGGCATCGAAGCCGCGCCGCTTTCGCTTTATAGGACTAGACTCATAAACTGCTGCTGTCATCACCACCCCGCATAATCAAGCTTCACTCGACGATTCGCTGATGGACACCGGATTGGCGGCGATCCGCCGGGCATTTCAGGGCGCGCGCGATTGGTAGCTGATTTTTGCGGATTTCTGAAAATCCGCAAAATTGTCTGTTGCATCTACAGAGGATGCAGGCATTTCCCAGGTATCAAAATTGGGCAATGATATACTTGACTCATATTCTGTAGATGTGCCAGTATCCCAATGGCCGCAGCGTCAGGAGTTTGTTTATGATTCGTGGCCGGGAATTGAGGGCGCTACTGATATGGAATTTCGCCTCGTTTATCAGGGGAGACTGCCAGCCGCTGGTCGATCACTAACTCGGAACGAAGACAAGCATCGCATCAGAAAAACCCTACATCCGCAACTGAGAGAGCTATGGAAGGCTGATCCGCGTTTACGCCGATATTTGCGAGATCGAGAAAGTGATAGACCCGATGCGCGGCTATTCATAGATATATTCGCCGATGATTATGCACGTTGTGGTTATCGATTTGTGCCATTGATCGGCGGTCGCGGGGATGAGGACGCATGCGCCCTTGACGTTCTGTTTCTCAGACGCGACCAGCCGGGTAATTTGGTTAGTGGCGGTGGCGACATTGACAATCGGATAAAGGTTTTACTTGACGCCTTGCGTATGCCGCAGGAGTGTCAGGAAGTTGCTGGTCAGACTCCTACAAGCGACGAAGACCCTTTTTACTGCCTGCTAAAAGATGATAGTCTGATTACAAAACTTACCATTGAAACGGATCACTTGTTAACTCCATTGACAGATGGAGAAAATATACATGACGTACATTTAATCATCGGAGTCAAAACAATAAGCTACGGCTCATATTTGAGACTGCATGGCTAGGCTTGCATTTAGTCCCCATGCTTTTTGCCGTGACTCACCTTACGCTAGACTTCGCCCGCTCGTCGTAGTATGATAGCCGCCGCTTTATATGTCTATACCAGGGTAGTACAATATAAGGGAGGACTAATGGAGTGCCGCCTATACACGGCTTTATGGATTTGGCCAACCATTTTAAAAGGCATATTATAGAGAGGCGTGAATTTGCATTTGATACCGAGGCCGAATATGAGTCCGCTGCAATAGAATTTATGAATTGCCCATTAGATGCTAATACAGAGGAAAGAGTGAGAGCCAGAGATGGCGCTACTGTGCGATTCAATAACGTTACTTGTGAGATTGGAGTTCTTCACGCGGATGGATTTATAGGAACGTATTTTAGACTTACTAGAAGCAATCCGCGTAAGTACTTCGTTGATACTTGTCTATAGGAGGAAACAATGCCTTATTACAATTGTCCGGTTTGTGGATTCGATAAGATGGCTCGACCTCCGCAGGGGTTTTATATTTGCCCTAGCTGTGGGGTTGAATTTGAATTAGACGATTATGAGGTGAGCCACGCTGAGTTACGACAAAAATGGATAGAGTCTGGTATGGTGTGGTTTAGCGATGCGACTCGACCGCCCGCAGACTGGAATCCTGTTGACCAGTTAAAGCGCGCTGGCCTGTGGTCTGAATCATACGTACCATCTGCGCAAAAAGTATTGCCAGTTCAGGTAAGCCATAGAATCACCATATCTATTGCTAATAGTGCTTCTGTAGGCCAAAGAATGGGTTCTATACGCCTTAACTATTCGCCTTTGCAGAGAGGGCCTGCAACTCTGGAAACAGCAGCCTAAAGAATAAAGATCATGCCAAGACTTCTTGTTTTCTTGCCTTGCGAAAGGGTGATTATAAGTCAGGAGGAGAATACTGTTTCTCTGATTTCTGTTCTAGAGGTTATAAATCTTGCAGTGCCCCCAGAGCTAGAAATCAAAGAGGACTCTGATCGGGCTGTACCTTTTAGATGGTATATTTTGGCGGTTTATCGCATGGAAGATGGAGATGAAAATAAACAGTTTGAGGGGCGTGTCCAATTAAATAAGGAAGATCGAACCTATCTTGATGTCTCGTTGCCGTTTCAATTTCAACCTGATAAACCCAATATGCGAACCACGATGCAAATTGGTGGATTTCCTGTAATGCCTCTAGGAAACGCGTCGTTGAAGCTGTCTCTAAGGGAAGTTGCTGAAGGCAATGATTGGCAAGAGATAGCAGATTACCCACTAATCATTAAAATACAAGGTCGAGGTGAATAGTTACTTCCTTTTCTTTTTCTTCTTTCGTTCGTACTCTTCTTGCCTCTTATCTATTTCTTTCTTCGGCACTGTCAGCACCTGCCTTGCGAGGTCTTCAAACCGTTGGTAAGGCGTTCGCGTGTCTTCGGGCTGTGGTCGAATGATTGGTTTCATCAATCCTCTCTATAGCGGAAATAGCGTATCCACGAATCCAAATCGCGGATTATTGCTATCCCGCATCAACGTTTTACCTGTGAGTTGCTTGTAGGTGAGGCGACGGCCTGACATCTGATTACAGACCATCAGGAATCGTTGAGAATCGTTAAACTTGCGGTTATTAAATCGAAAGCCTTGCTCATCCAAGTAGCGGAACAGATGAAAGGGCATCACAGAAACATAGGTTCCTTTGAGACAGCGCGAAACCAAACTCCAAAAGTTCTCTATTCCATTGGTATGAACATGGCCTCTGACGTATTCAATAGCATGGTTGATGACCTGATGAACATAATCAGGAGAAAGCCCTTGATAAGCTGGCCACGCATCGGTGTGGACTTCCGCACCGAGTGCGACATGCGCCCGTATCTCGCCATGCAAGGTTTCACGGCTGGTATTCTCTATAACTTTAGTGCGAACGTCGCCGCTGCGCTCAAGAATGCCCATGACGATGGCTTTACCGCTGCCGCCAGTCCCTTTGATCTTCGCTGCGCGCTTGCTCTTGTGCATATTGCGCGCAAGACCGCCGATATAGGTTTCGTCCGCTTCCACTGGGCCAGAGAATTTCTCAAGACTGCCATTCTGCATTGCCAGTCTGATTCTATGCAGCAGGAACCATGCCGACTTCTGAGTGATGCCAAGACCACGATGGATTTCATAAGAGCTTATCCCATTCTTATCGTTGGCAATCATCCATATCGCACTGAGCCACTTGTCTAAACCAATCGGACTATCTTCCATGATAGTCCCTTGCTTAACCGTGAAATTCTTTTTGCAGTCCTTGCATATCCACAGGCGGCGAGTCTTGATGAAGTTGGCTTGCTTGGATTCGCAGCGCGGGCAGGTCGGGCCGTCAGCCCAACGAATCTTGATCATGAAGCTGAGGCAGTTGTCAGCATCGCTGAAATATCGAATCGCCTCTAACAAGGTCTGCGGGAAATTTCGCTCTTGGCTTTCCATACCTCAAATTCTACTATAGAATCCCGTATGAGTCAAGTATATTAATGCCCAAAATTGAAACCTGGCATTTGCCCCGAAACCGGCCTGTTTTCGGCTGATTTTAGGGCCTCGTCAGAGGGGTCGGCAGACGACTCCGGCGGGTCAGGTGAAACCTTTATCTCTTCATGATTAGGTTTCACCTCGGCGGCGCAAATTTCCGGCTCGTTGGCGACCGGCGCTGCACTGCATTCAGACCGTAGGAAAGCGATGAACTCTGCCGGAAGGTGCTTTTCCAAATCTTGCCAGATCGCCCAGTCTTCGTACCCTTCGGCGCGCATCCGCTCGACAGTCGCACGCAGAGCGCCCTCGACTCGGCTCCAACCGTCTTTGATTTCTTTGAAGGGGTTTCGCGGCGGCTTGTGACGGCGCTTGACCGGGCTTCCAGTTTTGAGTTCAACAAATTTTCCCACCGCACGCTCAAAGGCGGCTTGCTTGCTCCGGCTGTATTGTGGATCCGTCACGGCGAGGCTTTCGATTTGTTCTGTCTAGCCAAGAGACAAGAGACGAATATGCGAGGGATAATGATGCCCGTCATCGTCTCTCGATCCTTTGCGTACTATTGCGAATTGGATGCCGCCTTGCTGCTCGGCCCTTTCGAGATTGTCGAAGCGTCGGCGAATCCTTTGCCGGGCGCTGCTCGTGAGCCGGCCATCGGCGTCGAGTTCGCTGCTGTCGCATGGGAATAACAGCCTGTAAAGATCAAGGTAATAAAAATCAAACTCGTCTTCGCCATCACTCATCGCGTGCAGGGTGAACAACAGGTCGCGCTCTTCGGCTTCGAGCTTGCCGGCCTGCGCCCACAGCACGGCCAGCCGCCGCCACACCTTCGCGCCGAGCGTCTGCTTTGCCAGTTCGCTCGCATCCGGCGCGGCCTGTGCATTGGCGACGGCGGCGCGAAGGAAAACACCGCGCCTGATGCGCTCTTCTATCGTTTCTTTTTGCGGCTGCGCGGTCGGCTTGATGGCCGGCTTTGCCTGTTCAATGCAATCGAGTACGGCCTCATCACCGTGAGCGTAAGCAAGATCATCCGGCCCGTTCAGCTCACAGTCGTGCGGCATCTCTACAAAGAAGACCTTTGCACTGCGATTGTGATGTAGTTCATCAGCAAGCGCCTGTCGCGCGCTGCGGACTTTGGCGTTTGTGTGGACATTGGAATCGAAGAAGATGGAGACCTGGCGGCTTCGCCACGGAATCAGATCGAAGTCAGGCAGCGGGCCGTTTTTGCGCTTCCAACACCAGACGCCGGCCAGCCCAATGACGATGAACGGCGGGCGGCCACCAACGGCATTGGCGAGAGCGATGCGCATCAGAGCGAGCGCCTTCTTCTCGCCTTCGACAAACACAATCGGAATCGCTGAATCTTCAAGCCAGGCGCGGAATTGTTCATCATTGACAAGCAAGGGAAAGAACAACAGCGGCGGGCGGTCAGGCGGGCCAATGTATTTGCCATCGCCACTCGCATCCGGCACATCACGGCGCAACCGGCGCTCGCGCTCGTGGCCGCCCCAGGGCGAGAAATAACGGAAGATGATGCCGCGCATCAGGCGTTCAGCGGTCAGCCTCTGGCCGACCTGCGTGGCACCTTCGATGTCGTCAACTCGAAAGCAGAATTGATCAGCGATGGGGCGCGGGATCGTCGACCGTGCAAGCCGTTCATAGTCGCGCTCAGTGAGCGCGTATAGTGATGCCGTAGCCGCAGCCATCAGTTCCTCTCAGGCTCCGAATCTTCAATCAGCAACTGCCCGCGCGGTGTAATCTTCCAGGCGGTCGCCGGCGTATCATCACCGACAACGCGCAGTTCGTCGAGGGCCTCGACGCAGCCAGCCTCTGCCATCTCTGAGAGACGCGGGCTGACTTGATTGCGCTCGGCAGTTGGTGGCAAATGGCCTTGCGCAACCAGACATCGCAACACCTGCCGCGTCGTCATCGGGCCGTGCTGGGCGATCGCATGAAGAATCAGCAGATGGCGCTTGCCGCGCTTGCCCTTGATCTTGTCGAATGCGTCGGCGCGCGCCTGTGCTGTCGCCTCCGTGCTGGCGTTGCGCTTGCGCCGGCGCGAAGCCAGTGGCGGCGATGAGTCGAAGGGCAGAGCGGGCTGTGTGGCATTCATTGCGTAGCGCCCCTTTCACCGCAAAGATTGACGAGCGGCGCGTGTAGTGGTTGAATGCTTCGACAAATAGTCACGACGCTAGCGGGGAGTGGTCGCCGTGACCAAAGGGCAAAGTGCAGTAGGTAAGTTGAAGTAGGCAAGACAGCACGCGAGTAATTGGCGAACTGTGCTTGTCGTCTTGTAAGTGGAGAGACAGGCACGCGCAGCCGGGCACAGACCGCACGCGCCTGCTTTTGGCGGGAATCGGAAAATCTTTGGTTATAAGACTGCTGGATGATATACTGCCGTCGTGGTAAGTCCATCTAATATGCTCCGCTGCTTGCTGAATGGTTCGCCGCCAGTCAGCAGGTTGAACACCTGATAGTCAATCGCCCTAACATTGCCCGTCGCTTCACCCGCGACAGAGGATTTAGAAGGCCGCTGAGTTTGCCGCTCGGCGGCTTTCGTTTGTCCTTGCTGTGCGATTCGTTCGATCATCGCCAAAACACTTCAAGCCGCCCGCCTCTACCCGACCAAAGGTAAGACGAGCGGCTTGATGCAATCCCACGCGACGGGCAGCGGCGCGGGTTCAGGAAGCCCAGAAATCACTTCGTCCGTGACGCTTGCCACGGTGGTCAGAAGCGAATTGTCAAAAGCCCGTAAAAACAGAAAATCGCCAGCTTCAAACCTGAAATGCTCAAGTCGAAGCTGGCGACGGATGATGATTCTGCTGTCGCTGGCTTATGAATGCCGGCGCGATGATAGCGAAGAAACAGACTCTACAAGATCGCTTGCGGGCCAAGTAGCGCGGTACCCGCTCCGCATAATAGGTCAAGCCCTAAACTTCGTTGACGCGATCTGTTTTTTGCACTATTCTCCGCGATGAGCGAAAGGCAAACCCTTTGCTCATCAATCGCGCGGCTTCGGTCGAGCGTTTCAGGGGCTGGATGCGATCTCTTCCGGCAAGTTGACATCGCACCGGCCCTTCGTCTTTTTGAAGCCTCTACAACTCGCCCGTATCATGAACCAAGCTGTTTGTGGTTTCTGCTGCGGGCTGCAAAGATCAAACAGCGCTACGATACAGCACGCTTACTTTTCCTTCAATCCCTCGGATACGTGCAAACAGACGGCACGAGACAAAAATAGTCAATTTTTGTCCTGAGTCATCATCTCGCGCGCTTTGAATGCCTTCATCTCACGGTCGAGCGCTTTGACTTGCGCCGTTGTTGTGATCTCAATCATAGGGCCGAATCCCCAACTGCCCCTATTGTTCATATAGGCTCCCCCCGCAGCATGGATAATGACAACATCACCCGGCGTCCACTTGGTTTTCCCTTCATGCTTTTCGGCCAAGAGGTCAAAGAACTTGTCGAGGCTAGGCTTGTTGAGCTTTCCATAATGCCGCTTCGCTTGGTCGCGCCAGTCGGTTTCCCCTCGTCGCTCGCTCTTTATCTGAAGCTCGCGAGCCTTTGCCCATAGTTCCGCATATTCTGAATGGACTTCTATCATTCGTTTCATTTTGTCCATGCTGTAGCGAATCACCGCTGGACTTCCAATGTTTAACGGTTCCCATCCTCTTAGCCGGTTGCGGGCTCTGGCGGCAACGTCACCCATCACATAAAGAAAGTATTCACCGTCTTCGTAGGGCTTGCCCGCCGTGAACCTACTCCCGGCGGCCTCGTCATAGCGGCGCAAATCGCCAGATGCTGCGCAAAACTCATCGGCGTTGAAATCCGGCCAGGCCGCGAAGCTGCCTTCATCGGTCAACTGATGAGCCGTGTGCAGCATCGCACCGCCGATATACTCGGAGAGATAGCGATATGCGCGAGTCCAGATTGTCTGCACCTCACGCCATTGCCTGCCTGTCCGCTTACCTATATAAGCCGGGCCGATGCGAAACTCCCGCGGCTCGTCGGTTCCACACTGAAGCGTGACTAGGCAAACATGGACACCGTTTTTTGATTCGATCTCAGCAGAGATTTTGACAGTCGCTTTTATCGTATCCGCAAGCGTAACGGCTTTACGCTTGCGCCCCGGCTTGCCGTTTTTCTCTCTCCGCATCCGCGCCCCTCTTGCTGGCGTTCCTCTTGCTTGAATCAGCCCGGCCAACCGCGCAAGAGGTTCGCGGCTGTCTGGTGGATTGCAAGCCCACCATAAGACCGGGCCGAATTTTCAACACTCAACTCGTCGGCTACTGCCAATTATTCTTCAGGGTGTTTCTTCCAGCCACCTTGACGCTTTCGCGTTGCCAGTAAATACACTTTCTCCCCGGCCTCTGCCTTTTCCTTGAAATAAAGCTCAATCAAATCACCATTAAACCTTTTGGCCGAGCGAAACGGCTCTCCCAAATAAAAAGCAAATCGCTGCCAGAACCTAGAGCTGTACACTTTGCCAGGCTTGATATTGAATCTTCGCGCAACTTCCGCAGCTTCGACGTATCCGCTCAACGCCGGCACGGAATCATCAGGCCGCACTTCGATCTTGATAAAGTATGAGCTAGGCTCGCCTGCGCTCTTTGCTTGCGGGCCGAGTTGCATTGATAGCTCAAGCTTCTTATCTCCCCACCATCTACTCACTCCCGGCCCTTTGACGGGCTTGAAGTAAGTGGGATAACGGCTAAGATAATCGGTCCGTTCTCGCGCTTCCATCTCCTTGCGCCGCATATACTCAAGCACGTCCTCTTCGGGGTAAGCAGCAAGGCTTCTTTTGACTGCGCCGCGCTCATCAATTCTCCTGATCCCCCAGCGCTCGGCGTGTTTGTTCAGGAGTCGAATGGCGTTGCGTTCTGCGGCCTTGATCTGGGCTGGCGTATCATCGATTCGTATGGCCACCATCCCAAGTAGATAAATCACTGTGCGAGCACTCAGCCACTTCTTTTGCGCCCGCATCTTGAGAAACGATGGATCGATAGAAATCTTTGCACGACGAGATGGCTTGACCCTGCCGGCGGCTTCTCGCTCTTTGCGCTCCATATACTCATACAGATCAAGTTCAGGGTGGGCCACTGTGCCGCGCGCGCCATTGCCAAGGCGGATTTTGCGAATGCCCCATCGTTCGGCGTTGGCAGCCAGCCGGCGCGCCGCCGGTGTCTTTTCAGTACCCTCGATTCCAAGAAGCTCACACGCCCGCTCGCCACTCAACCAGCGCCCACGTTTTCGGCGTATCAAAGGCATTGGAGTTCTTGAATTGATGCCGACGAATTTACATCCGAATTTACATCACCGGTTCGCCCGCGTCGCCTGCCGTTGGATTAGCGTTTATTCGTGCGCTTTTTCTTTGCCGAACGCTTACCCTGAGCAGGTTTCTTTTTCGCCGCTGTAGGTGAAGTGGGAACAGTCGGCGCACCCTTCAGAGCAACCCCGACGAGCTTGCGCGCCAGTTCGTAGATGTCGCTATGGCTACCGGCTCGCCGCAGTCCCACGGCAACCACAATCACCGTGATCTCATTCTGATTCACCGTGTAGATGATGCGATAGCGCTGGCCGACGGCGCGCAGGCTCCGGTAGCCTGCCAGTTCGCCGACGAGCGGCTTGCCCTGCTTTTCAGGCTCATCCACAAGCCGGTTAATGGTCTCGATGATCTTCGCTCTGACCCGCTGATCAGTGATGCCCTTCAACTGCCGCAACGCAGTCGGCGCAATCGTAATCCGGTGCCTCAAAGTCATAGCTCCTTTAAGGCAAGCTCCCAGTCAATCGCCTGGCCGGCTGAAACCTCTTGTATCGCCTGCCGGAGATCAATCATCAACTCATTGTCTCCCATGATCTCCAGCGTCTCGACAATCGCCTCGTAAACATCCCAGGGCAACACCGCAAGCACGGGCTTGCCGCGCCGGGTGACTGCCACCGCCCTCGGATGGCGGTCGAGTTCTTCCGGCAAGGAGGTCAACTGTTTGCGTGCCTCCGATATCGTCAGTTCTTTCGTCGCTTGCATCGGTTTGCTCCAACAAGGTCAAAGTACGGTTTGCCACTTGCTACGGTCAGCTTGAATTTGTCCACATTAACGTACACCCAAGTGTACACCGGCGCAACGCGGTGCAGCCATGCCGAATCACATCACCATCTCGTACGATTCGCCCGGCGTGAAGTCCAGGCACTCGTCGCACGGGCAGAGTACGAACGGCTCGTAGCGGATCAGCAAGGGAAGGGTCATTCACTTCTGCCCTTGTCCGTTATCGCCGAGCCAATAACAACCCCCGCAATGATGATGGCGCCTGCTGTTATCATGGTGTGCCCCAAGGCGGCGACCTGATCGATTCTACCGCCTCCATTTAGCACAGCCGCCAAACCGCCAACCAAAAGCGCGATCCCCAACACCGCTGATATTGAACGAAGGGTCCTCATAGTAGATCCTCACTGCTTCGGTTTGCTTCGATCACGTCATCAGCTCAGACGCTTCGCCCTCACCGAAGTCGAGCGCCGAGCCACATACGCACATCACGAACGGCTCAAGCGATGAATTGACAAAGCGTGCATGCATCTGCCCGGCGCGCTCGCGCGCTCTGCCTTCAGCGTCGCCGATGGACTGCACACCCGGATTGAATATCAAGTAACGTGCGCCACAGAAGCAACGCGCGCTGTATTCGACTGGCACACGGTCACTGTGCGGCGGCAGATGCAATGGATTCTTGCCTTTGAGCATCATCTTGCCTTTGTTTTCATCTGCGGGCCAGTAAAACTAACGCGGTCGCAGTCGCCGCAGTCGCCGTGATCCATCAGATTGCGCCTGTGCAGTTCGACTCTCAGCCGCAGATGCGCGGCACGCTTGCCGTTCCTGATGCGGGCACGGAATGCCTTTTCCGTGCCGGCGATGCCTTTCTCGACGGATCGCTGACTGATGCCGAGAAATTCAGCAACCTCGCGGCTGCTCATGTCGTCGCTACGTGCCACGCGGCGGGCCGCTTCGATCATCTCGGACTGGTCACGCAGCCGGGCGGCGTCTTGGCGCTCGACTTCGGCGCGCACCAGTTGAAGTTGCGCAATCAGGCCGTCGATCATAGCGATGAGCGGATTATTGGCGGGCAACCTGGTCACTCCTTGCGCCGGCGCGTGGCTTTCACGGCTTTCTTCGCGTCAGGCTTCAGGCCGGGCTTTAATTCCGGCGGCTTGATTCCTTCTGATCTTGACCCCAAATGCCCGGTGGGTGTTTCCTGTTCATCCAGTGCTTGGATCGCATTAAGAACTCGCTCTCTAACTCTCTGCGTTAAGTCCCCAAGACCGTCGCGGATATACTCCAATTCTTCTGGTAACAAATCTTCGTCGAACTCAATCTTCAGCCCTGTATCAAACGCGATCTGCCCACTGACGGAACCTTTCTCCTGTGTTACCAAAGGCGCATGGCTAATCCATATTCTGTTCAATATGATTCTCATTTCGCTTTGCCTCTCTTTGCCGACGAAGCTTTCGGTGGCCTTCCCTTTCTGCGGGTCTCGACAAGCTTCAAATCTTTTTCGTCAATCGCATAATCGCGCCCGATTTTTGAAGCAGGAAGTTTGCCTTGCCCGATCAGGGTTTGTATCTGCCTAAGACTTATTCCCAGCCTCTCAGCGGCATCTTTCGTACTGATGATTTTCATATTGTGCATTTTATATCGGAAGAAAAATAGCGTCAAGGCGCTGTTTTACGATTGACAAATATAGCGTTATAACGCTATATTTAAGTATTGAATTTTAACGAGAGGAGTAACAACAATGTACGAAGACCTGGCAGGCCAGCAGTACCAATACGATGAACGTGGCGCTGACTATTGGGCCGAACAGGGCAGCGACGAAGACGAGTAGAAAACAAGGGCTGGTGGAAATCTTAGTGGACGCCACCAGCCTTCCAACCCAAACCTTTTTCCAAGAAACGAGGTCAACATGAGTGTAGCACGAAAAAGGTTCTGCCATTCCCGGAACCTGAAGTGACTGATGAAGTCGTAGTCACCGCAAACAAATTCATCCTAACCGATAGCAACGGCAAACAGCGCGCATCACTTTTTCTTGAAGATGACATGGCGATGCTTGCGTTTTTCGATGCGAAAGAGAAAGGCCGCTTGCTCTTAGCTGTAACCCCCGATGGCGCTGTGACGATATCAGCCTTGCATGAAGACGGTGATGGCAAGATGGAAAGCTCTTTCAGTCTTCTAGTTGATGGCGGTGAGCCTGAGATCGTCATGCGCGATGCGATCTTTGCGGACACAACCATCATGTCCGCGCGCGGGTTCTTCTCTTCACAGCGTAATGACGGGGAGGCGTAGGCATGAACAAACCGCACTATGATCTGACGCTTCCCGATAGCCTTGTCACTGAGGTTCAACATAAGGAACGGCAATCGCGCCTCGATAAGTTTCAGCGCCGCGCTGCAAACCCAAAAGCAAGTAAGTATCTCAAACACGCCGAACGGCTCAGGCTTATTGATTTTCTGTTGGCGCTTAAAGCTGACAACGCAGTGATCGATTGCATGATGGCGTGTCTGCACCTGCATACGTCTATCGTCAACAGGAAGAGGCTAGACCGCGCTTTGGTAATTCTCAAAGGCGAAGAGCCGGAGGCCGCGCCGCAGCAACGTCCTGAGCCTGACCCGCTACCGGAACCCGACCAGAAGGCGGTCGCTGACTTCATCGCCAAGCTGTCGAAGCAAAACGACCCGTTTGCTGACGACTGGTCAGACGAAGACGGCTGCTATGCCTTTGGCGTGTGCGGCGGCAAGCCAGAGTTCGGCATCGCAGAAGACGACATTATGCACCTTAAATACAAGACGCCGGAGCCGGGCGATTTGATCGTTCTGCCCAGCACGAATAAGAGGTTTTACATCGGCTACTTCGTTGCCGGACATGGTGAATTAATATCGATGCAAACCCGCGGCGGCCTGAGACGGTTTCAGACCGAAAATCCGCCGCTCGTCGTCACCAAAATCAAAAAGGATGACGAATGAAGCCGGCGACGCGCCAGCGCTCGACCACATGATCGAAGCGGCGCTCGCCGGTCGCAATCAGCGCAAGCAACAGCAATGGCAGCAGACGCCGAAGCCATAACCATCAACCGGGCCGTGCGTCGTACGCGGCTCATCGTCACAAACAGGTAAGCCCGGCGGGTGTGTCACCACTCGCCGGGCCGACTCACCGGGCCGAAGCCCAGAAAGCCTATCCAACAATGAAAACTTACAACAGCCGCTTGCTGGCGGCAATCTGTCTCGGCGTGCTCTTGTCAGGGTACGCTCATTCACAAACCAAATTCAGCCCGCGCTATGGCATCGCCTACGATGCGCAGGGCTTCGATGCAGCAAGCGGGCGCTACATCGAAAAGCGCGCCGCGAAGATCGAGCGCAAGTATGGCGCGGCTGCCGCTGCCGACTTCCGTTTTCAGATCGAGCGCCAGCGCGACTTCGGCGCGTGGATCGATCTGAAATGGGGCGAGCGCATCGCGGCCTGGTCGCCTTGCGTCTACGTCGGCGACGTTGATCCGCGCCGCTTCTATATCACCATCGAAAGCGACACCTTCACGCTGCCGCAATACCCAGAGCTTTCGACGATCTGGGGAACGGTGGACACTTCGGCAAAGCGCATCCGGGTTACATCGTGGGCCTATATCAAAAGCAAGGGCTGGATCGTCAACGCGGTCGACACCCTGGGATGGGAGTTCGGCAATGCCTTGATGGTCATCAAGCGCGGGCTGCCGAAAAGCACCAGCGGCGAGATTGGCGACGGCGACCCTTGCCGGGCGAGCTTGGGCGAGAGAAGACAAGCCGCTGTCTTGCTTTGTCGCAGCGGTGCGGCCCGGCCTGCACCTGGAGTCTGAACTATGAACTATAAGCCGAAGACCGCAGCCAACCCGCGCTGCCCTCGATGCGGCGGGCGCAGCAGCAAACGAGGAAGATCGAGAGGCGGCCAGGTGTACGGATGTCTCGAAAGTTGCCGGCGACATTTCATGGCGTCATACACGGCCAATCATCCGATGCACACCGCGCCGCTCAACCCACACTGCACCGCTTGCCGCAGTCTGATGCGCAAGCTCGGCAAAGACACCAAAGGCCGGCAGCGCTACTATTGCAAATCTTGTGGCCACTATTATCCGGTGACGCGGATCCGCAACGATAAGCCGTCGCCGCAAAGCAACCCCTGGCACGTCGCCTGTCGCAAGCGGATGCGCAAGGCCAGCAAAGATCAACACGGCAAGATGCGCTACCGCTGCAACCCGTGCGGATGCTATTACACTGCGAACCGGCCACGATTCATCGCGCCGGTGCCGGCACCGGCGAACATCAGGCGGGCGCGGCAGAGCGCCGCTCGGTCGCACGGCGCGGCGCTGCTCGACGTAGTTGCTGGTGCCTTGCCGCGCAACCTGCCCGCCGATCTGCGCGAAGACGTCGCGCAAGAGATGGCGCTGGCGGCGCTGGCCGGCGACTTCGATCTGAGCGACCTGGCGCGCATGGTGCCATACTATCAGCGACAGATGAGCAAGCTGCGGGTCACTGATTTCAGCGTCGTTTCTCTTGATGCCGTGATCGCCGGCGCTGGTCATCTGACTTACGGCGAGACGCTGGCCGGATGATCGTGCGCCAGGCTTATAGGGTAGAGAGACTTTATCATCGTGACTAATGCGGCGTGGCCTTCGCGGGCTGCGCCGCTTTTTTTTGTTTTCAGTAATGTTGACCATAGCCGCTGTCAGGTGTATTTATTTCCCGCCACCTCGAATCACTCACGAACAGGAGATGCCCATGACGACAAGCTCACCGCCCGATGATCATCCGAACGAACAGCCCGCCGCGACGCCGGCCAGCGCGCCGCGCTCTTTTCCCGCAGCCTACGGCCCGGCGTTGATCGGCCTGGTTTGCCTCTGCGTGCTGTTGTTGGGCTGGACCGCCTTCAAGCCAAGGCCGAAGTTTGAATATACATTCCTGCAATACGGCTCCGAGTCGAACGACCGCACCGGCACCGGCGCGATGAAGTTCGCGACGATCCAGATTGACGAAAGCCGGATCGCGGCGATGAGCGATGAAGGATGGGAGATGGTCAGTAGTTGGCTGGAGATGGAAACCGCATATCCCAACTTCGGCAAAGAAGAGTATGTGACCGGGCTCCAGCCGAACATCAGGCCGCAGCGCGCCGTGCTGCTCTTCAAAAGGCAGCGGTGAGACTGGCCGCCTGACTGCGAATTGACGGGCGGATTCTCGATTGCGGGCTATCCCTGCGCGCAGGAAAGCGGGCAAGGCGCAGCGATCTTGCTGCCGGACGCTTCACGGCAAGGCCGGCGCTGGAGAAACGCGCTTATCGGTCAGTTTTGCACCTCACGCCCGTGGCTGTCAGGCGCTTGTGGCGCAGCAATGCAGAGGTTTGTTACCATTAGGTTTCAGCAAGCTCACGTTGTCGATACCCCCCTTATTAGAGACAGCGTTCTTGTGCAGGATGAACATTCAATCGGTAGAGGGAACTAATGGCTTCCAATATATGGGAAAGGCGCAAGGAGCCAAGAGTCAACGTCCGCTTCTCGGCCCTGCTGCACTGGCTCAGTGAGGACGGCAAGGAAATTACCGAAGCAACATTTACCACTTCCATCAGCAACAGCGGCGCAAGCCTGTTGACCAACCGTAAACCGCCTGTAGGAAAGCGCATCAACGTAACCCTAGATATAGAAGGTCAACGTGGAAGTTCCGCCGCCGAGGTTAAATGGGCGGGAGCGGCACCAGACGGCTTCGAGATCGGCATCAGTTTCAACGGCTGAAGGTAGGCGCTATGAGCGAGGTTCCAGCGTCGGACAATTGCCCTACCCATCAAGCACCCAGCAGTTCACGCACCTTGCGCAATAAGCCGTCAGGCGTAAACGGTTTTTGCAGAAAAGGGATGTCCGAATCCAATATCCCATGGTGCACGATGGCGTCGTCCGTGTACCCGGATATGTATAACACTTTGGTTGCCGGGCGTGATGACGCCAGGCGCAGCGCCAGCATCCGCCCGCTCATGCCCGGCATCACCACGTCGGTGATCATCAGGTGGATTGTCTCTCGACACCGTTCGGCGATTCGTAGGGCTTCGTCGGGATTGCCGGATTCCAGGACGGTATAGCCATTCATTTCAAGAACCTGACGGGTTAAGTTCCGCACCACCTCCTCGTCTTCCACCAGCAGGATGGTTTCCGTCCCCGCCAGCAACTCAGGAACTTGCGGGCGAATCTCCTGTGCGTCAGGCGGTTCCTCAATCTGCGGCAGATAGATTTTGAATGTCGTGCCTTTGCCCGGCTCGCTGTAAACCCAGACGTGACCGCCGCTCTGTTTGACGATTCCGTAGACCGTGGATAACCCCAGACCTGTCCCTCTCTCCTTCTCTTTGGTCGTAAAGAAAGGCTCGAAGATGCGCGCTTGCGTCTGCTTGTCCATCCCCGTCCCTGTATCACTCATCGCCAGCATCACGTATGCGCCCGGCTGAACCTCCGCATGCAGTCTGGTGTAGGATTCATCCAAAAAGACGTCTTGCGTCTCAATAGTGAGCTTGCCGCCCGCCGGCATGGCGTCGCGGGCGTTGACCGCCAGGTTCATGATCACCTGCTCGATCTGTCCGGGGTCGGCCTGCACGGAGCCGATCAGCAAATTTAAATTGGTTCTGAGTTCGATGTCTTCGCCGATCAGCCGCTGTAGCATCTTGCCGATGTCGGCGATCACCGCATTGAGATTCAGTATCCTGGGTTGCAGCACCTGTTTGCGGCTGAAGGCCAGAAGCTGGTGGGTGAGGGCCGCAGCACGGTTGCCGGCCTTCTCAATCTCTTCGATTTGCCGCCGCATCGGGTCGCCCTCATTAAGCCTGCTCATGACGATCTGGCTGTAGCCGATAATGGCAGTAAGCAGGTTATTGAAATCATGGGCGATGCCGCCGGCGAGCCTGCCTACGGCTTCCATCTTTTGTGCTTGAATGAGCTGTTCTTCGAGTTGCTTGCGTTCGGTGATGTCATTGGTCGTCGTGAGGATGCATTGCTCGCCGTCGAGGGTGATCAACTCTGATGAGGTAAGGGCGGCGCGCACTTCACCGCTCTTGACACGGCGACGGACTTCCACGTTGTTGATGTTTCCTTGCTGCTGAAGAATCTGCCTGAGCCGGTCACGCTCTCCCGGTTCTGCATAAATGCCAATCTCGGTAGTTGTGCGACCGATGAGCTCTGCGCGTGTATAACCGCTGTTGCGCAAGAAGCTCTCATTCACCTCAAGGTAGCGCCCCTCTTTGTAGGTAACGATACTCATGGGCACCGGGCTGGCGTTGAAGGCTTTGGAGAATCGCTCTTCGGAGGCTTGCAAATGCTCATGCTGCTCGCGCAAGCGATGCTCTGCCTTTTTGCGGGAACTGACGAGCAGAACCAGGAACATCAGCAGAACCGTTCGGTTGAACTCAGCGAATATAAACTTCGGCCAGGAGATTGGCTGCGGGTTGGACAAGGCTAGGGTGGCGATCTCAAGCAAGATAGCCAGCAGTAATCCTGGGCCTGTACCGCCATACCAGGCGACCCCCAGTAGCATGGCGATGACCAGAAGGGTGAAATCAAATTGGATTGAAAAATAGCGAAAGGCGATGGCTAGTAATAGGAGCAGGGCAAATGCCAGCAGTCCAAGCCCGTAACGCCAAACCCATGGCCAAAGGGCGGCGCGGGATAGTTTATTTCGTAAACGTTTTTGGTCAATCTGAGTTGGTGTCATTCAACCCTTGGGCAAGCTGTAATCTCGCCGCGTGTGGCTCCCCGGATAGTTCTATGCAAAAGTAATATGCATGTCAAATAGGTAAGGCTATTATAAGGAGCGGGCGCTGCCAGAGTTGAAATCTCACTTGCATACCATCCCCGTGCGCGCTGCTTTGCCCGTCTAAGGCGATTTCGTTGTGAGGGATCGTGTAGCCGGCGAGGGAGAAGCGCCCTTAATAGGTCAATCCTGCGCGTCCACCTATCGTCATAGCCTTCCTATGGAAGAGCCTGGATCTCAGTCGAGCCCAGCGTGAAGTAGAAGGTGGCCCCCTGGTTCACCTTGCTTTCCGCCCAGACGCGGCCACCATGACGATGAACGATGCGCTGCACGGTCGCCAGCCCGATGCCGGTGCCCTCGAACTCGTTAGCCGTATGAAGTCGCTGAAAGGCACCGAATAGCTTATTGGCGTAAGCCATATCGAATCCCGCGCCATTGTCGCGGACGAAATAAACCGCCTCGCCATCCAGCGGTTCTTGACCGAAGGTGATCTCTGCCGGTTGTCGCTCGGAGGTAAACTTCCATGCGTTGCCCAGCAGGTTGTTGAGCACGACTTGTAACAGGCGCTTATCGCCGTAGGTCACCAGCCCTTCGGCGATATGGACGGCGACGCGCCGCCCGGTATTGGTTTTTTGCAGTGCATTCACAGCCGCGCGCGCGATCTCGCTCAGGTTGACCGCCTCGCGGCGCATCTCACTGCGCGTCACGCGCGCCAACTGCAACAGGTCGTCAATCAATTGCGCCATCTCCTGGCTGGCGCCGCGCACCTGTTGGAGATAGCCCTGGCCTTCGGCGTCCAGCTTGTCGGCGTAATCCTCAAGTAGCGCCTGACTGAATCCGTCAAGATGCCGCAGTGGTGCGCGCAGGTCGTGCGAGACCGAATAAGAGAAAGCGTCAAGCTCACGGTTCGCGACTTCGAGTTGCGCCGTTCGCTCAAGCACACGCTGTTCAAGTCTTTCATTGAGTTGCTGGACTTTGTCCTCGGCGTGCTTGCGTTCGGTGATATCGATCATGGTGACGATTGCCATCATCGGCTGACCGGCGGCATCGTAGACGAGGCTGCCGCCGTAACTGAAAACTCGTTGCCAGTCGGATTGCCTGCGGCGGATGAGTACCTCCAGATCGCGCAGGGTCTCGCCGCGCATAATGCGGGCCAGCGGCCATTGCGCCACAGGCCAGACCGCCCCGTCCAGGGCCGATAGTTCAAATATCTCAGCGAACTCGGTCAGGTGGCGGCGGATTTCATCGAGGTTGGCAAAGCCATGCATCCCCAGCGCGGCGCGGTTAAAATGCAGCAACTGACCATTGAGGTCGGAAACGGCCAAGCCCTCGGCGAGATTCTCGACAATCGTTTGCAACCGGGCTTCGCTCTCACGCAACGACTTTTCGCCCTGCTGCCGTGCTGCCGTGAGCCAGTTGATGAGCAGCGCCACCAGGACGAAGGTGCTCACCTGCACCATGCCGCTCCATTCCTTCATCAGCGAATAAAGCGGCGGGATGATGAAGTACTCACTGGTCAGGGCGGACAAAGCGATAGCCAACAGGCCGGGCTGCCAGCCGCCATACCAGGAACTGATCATGACGGCAGCGAAAAAGAGGGCGAAGGGCGTCCGGCTTGCGAGTAGCTCGACGTGCAGTGTGACGAACAGCGCCAGGGCGACCGTCAATAAGGCAACACTATAGCGCAGAACCCTGGGGCGTGAGAGATACCGCATCTTAGTTACTCCAATAGTATGGCGATGGTAGCCGGCTGTCGCGCAGTGCTTTCGATGCCCGTTGCATCAGATACGAGCGGCGCGATTAATCGCCCGCGTCGCGATGATAGTCCTTTTGTAAGTTACAGCACAATGTTTTTTATAGCCGCAGAGGAGGTTGTAACCAATCCGCCTCATGTGCTGTTCAATCGGTAGTTCCAACTAGCAAGGAGAGGGCACGTCGATCATCGAAAAAAGCCCGGCAGTAATGTTGCCGCACTTCTTCCCCAGAGTATAAAAAACCGAGTCATAGATGGGTATCAGGATGAACCCTATTATTGGGTAAGACGTTTTGAGCCCCACCTGTCGAGCTTTGTCCTACAACAGAACGGAGGATCCAGCGAGCGTTCGTTGAAGTATCGGCTTAGAGGCTATTCTTGTGTGCGCTGCTTAGGCCATCTGAGGCGAGGTTCTGGCCAGGTGAGGCATAGAGCCTCTGAACGCTCATATCTCAAACTTGGCGCACCATGGCGGCGGCTACCTCCACAGCCGGGCCGTAATGCGAGCAACCGCTTGCTTGCAAAGTGAGGTGAGTGGGAATATGCTGCGCGGCGATCCGGTGATCTGTAGCATTAGGCGCCGGCAGAAGCTATCGTAAGCTTTGCCACGGCCCAATGTCTCAGCTTGGCCTCAAGCAAACAGTGTGATAGCGCGCGTCGTCCACGGCAATAAGGCCGCTCACTGTGCATACTCCATTTCAAATGTGATCAGCGCCGGCTTAAGCCAGGCGAGTTCGTGTTCCAACGCGGCTAATGCCTCCTCTGCGGTGGCCAAGTTGTCTTGACGTCCCACCATTTCCAGCCGATGGGCCGCTTCGACAACAGAGCTGGCGTGGAAAATGCTGACCGAACCTTTCAGGGTGTGGGCGGTACGCTCTAACCTTTCGCTATCGCCGCGTGCGGCAGCTTCCCGCATTTCCGACAGATAACTTGGCAGTTCTGCGAGAAACAATTTAATGAGGTGTTGCAGCAGATCCATATCGCCATCAACTTGGGCGACAACTGCCTCAGCGTTGAACGCCTTCTCAACTGGCACCTGGTCGGGCGTGGTAGATACAGGGAGCAGACCTTGGATCACCCGCAAGAGTTCATTAACCTGTAAGGGTTTCGATATATACTCATCCATTCCAGCTTCGAGACAGCGCTCGCGGTCTCCCTTCATAGCATGGGCAGTCATGGCGATAACCGGGACGTGCGCGCCGGTTGTTCGCTCCCTCTGGCGGATCAAAGCGGTGGCGTCGAAGCCATTCATCTCAGGCATTTGAACATCCATCAGGACAAGATCGAAGCGCTCTTTTTCCAGGGCGGCAAGCGCCTGCTTGCCATTTACCGCGACCACGACCGTGTAACCCTGCTTCTCCAGCAGATGAACCGCTAACCTTTGGTTAATCGCGTTATCCTCCGCTAGAAGAACGTGGCCTCGGCTTTCGCAGGGCGAGCGCTGGAGGGTTCCAGCCGACAACACCTCGACAGGTGATGCCGTGCCTAGAACAGTCATTATGGCGTCAATAAGGTTTGCCTGCATAATGGGCTTAGTAATGTATAAAGCGACGCCCAACTCCCGGCAGCGGGCCGCATCGCCGCGCTGATTATTGGAGGTCAGCATCATGATAGTCGTCCTGGCGAGTTCACTGCTTTGCTTGATCTGTTCAGCCACCATAAAGCCATCCACCTCCGGCATCTGAGCATCGAGCAGCACGAGGGTAAACGGCTCTCCGGCAGCCTGAGCCTGCTTCAGAGTGTCAATCGCGGCCCTTCCCCCATCAACTGCCGTCGCTCGCATATGCCAGTTGATCAGCATCTCTTCGAGAATGCGCCGATTGGTGGCATTGTCATCAACCACCAGGACACGCAAGTTGCGCAGCTCGACTGGTTCAGCCGGAACCGGTATTTTGGCCACTCCCTTACCAAGCGCGAGAGGCAGTGTGAAGTGAAAGTTACTGCCGCGCCCGGGTTTGCTTTCGACCAAAATCTGACCGCCCATCAATTGAACCAGTTGGGAGGAGATCGCCAGCCCCAGCCCGGTGCCGCCATACTGGCGTGTAGTCGAGCCGTCCGCCTGAGTGAAGGCATCGAAGATCAGCCTCTGTTTTTCAGCCGGGATGCCAATGCCGGTGTCTGCGACCGCCAAATGCAGGCCGATCTCGTCATCGTTCCGCCATTGGGTTTCGGCGCGGACGATGACCTCGCCTTCATCAGTGAATTTGATAGCATTGCCGACCAGGTTAACAATGATCTGCCGCAGGCGGCCCGCGTCGCCCACCAACAGGTCCGGCACATCAGGAGAAATCTGGAAGGCCAACTCAAGGCCTTTCTCATGCGCCCTGATTGCTAGTGTCTTCAAGGTTTCACCGAGGCTCTGGCGCAGGCTGAAGTCAGTGGCGTCAAGATCAAGCTTGCCGGCTTCAATTTTGGAAAAGTCGAGAATATCGTTGATCACGGTCATTAGAGAATTGGCTGAAGCCTTAACCATACCGAGGTAGTCGCGTTGCTCGGCTGTAAGGTCAGTATCTAGCGCAAGCTCCGTCATGCCGATGATGCCATTCATGGGGGTGCGAATCTCGTGGCTCATATTGGCGAGAAACTCGCTCTTGGCGCGGCTGGCACTTTCGGCTGATTCTTTGGACTTCTGCAGGGCTTCCTCGTACAGGATGCGCTGGGTAATGTCGCGCGAGATTCCCCGGTAGCCGATGGCCTTACTTTCGATATCTTTCATCAGGGAGACGGAATATTCAAACCAGCGCTCGCCATCATCTGGCCGTGTGCGCTTCCAGACAAGATCCCTAACGGTTTCACCGGTATCATAGACTTGCTTGAAGATGGCATAAAACCTTTTGGCGGTCTCCGCGTCCATGTAGTCTCGATTATTCCTGCCGAGCAACTCCTCCCTCGACCGTTTGTGTACTTTGCATAGAGCATCGTTGAAGAAGGTTAAATTGCCTCTGATGTCCATTTCGAAGTAGCCGTCGTGCATATTTTCAATGATCGATCTGTAGCGCTCTTCGCTTTGCCTGAGTGCCTTTTCCACATGCTCACGCTCGGTGATTTCAAGCTGCAATGCATCATTGACGTTTGCCAACTCTGCGGCGCGTTTCTCTAAGCCGTCGTGCGCCCCACGCAGTGCCTCTTTTGCATCTCGCAAACTTTCAATGTGCCGCTCTTTTTCCTGCGCATCTGCCTGCATCTGCTTGGCGATTTTGTGGCCATAGAGGGTCGCTGCGCTAACCATCAGGAGAACACATACGGCAATGATGTACTCGAACTTCTGCTGAGAAGCGGCTGATAGTTCTTGTTTGGAGAAGAGTTCCTTCTGAATTGCCGCGACGTCTTCGCGTAAGCGGTCCGATACCTGGCTGAACTCGTCGTACTTGTGATCAAGCGCCACCATCTGCTTGGCAGCCATGTCGCGCTGATTCAGTTTGAAATAGGCAAAGATCAAGCCCGCCTCGTCAGCCATCTCGGCTACTTTGGCCTTGGCCGCATGCAAGTTTTCTATCAATATACCTGCCTGCTCCTGGGCTATGTCACGTCTGACCTCCGTACTTAGATCATCGATGCGCTCGTTGAAAGCCTCCACCGCGCTACGCGTCTTCGCAAATTCAGCCTCTACGTCCTGCGATTCAAAGATGTCGTTGCCTGGTCGGTCTACCGCACTAGCCAGCGGATCGAGTTCTGCAAACCTGTGAACTCGTTCAGACCATCCCTGATTGACGGAGAGCGATTTTGTGTAACTGCCAACGATATGATGAGTGAGAAACAGGCTCATCAAGACGATGAGCACATCGAAAGCCGCCAGCAGGTAATAGATATAGTGCCACTTAGGCAAAAACGCTTTCTTCACCGCAGTCATTTCTCCACCACTTGATTTTATTGATTTCATTGGACTGTTTGCTCCCTGAGTTGGCCAGGCTTCGGCTGCCCCAGAAATTTCTGCAAGGGTATCTACACGACGAGGGCCCCCACACAACTGCAAGGAGTATTCCATCAGCCCGCTCCTGGAAGCAGGAAATTGGTCATTTACTTGTCCCACTTAGGGCTATGTTGCCGGCTGGCAAAATTCTATTCAATGTCGCTGAATGGGGCGCTTGGGGACAAATAACCCACGCTAGGAACATCTCTACAGCCCATCGCCGTGCGAGTTGCCTTAGCTGTCTGAGGCGATTGCTTTGCCGAACGGGCCACGACCCCGGAATGCTTACAGGTCAAGTAAACGCGACGGCGGGCTATTTTGGTGCGTCGCTATGCGTCGGTTCAGCATCGCCCGCCCGCATGAGTAGGATAGTCTCTCCCCCCTCTGCTTGTCCCGCAATGTCCCGCGTGGAACCTTTACGAAGCTGATTATTAAACGATTATTTTGCTTGAGCTTATAACAAGGACAGGAGGCCCATGCAGAGGTGGGACAGATGACCTTCGCCTTATCTTGTCCCGCAAGGTGACGCGGCGGAGCTGGGGCCTGCAAGATTCCAGTGTACACCATCAATCCCGTCTTTTAACATCGTGCAGAGTATCAACTTCGCGCATTTGATCTGGCGCAACTGTCAAAGCACGCCGGCAGTTGCCGGGCGAACGCTTCAGACTTATTCCACAGACGACCAAAGAAGCTCGATAGCTGCGCTTCGGCCTGGTCGCGCGTCGCGCCTGACGCCTGCATTGCGTCGCGCAGCGCGGCGAGCAACTCGCGCCGTTTGTCTTCAACTTCCGCTGTGACGATCTTTGCCATGCCTTTTTATTCCCGCCTGGAGCTCTCATGCCGCAGACGTTGCGCCTCCGGCCCATAGGCTTTATTGATCATCTCGATTGTTCGCGGCGGAACCATCATTCTGATTGGCTCCTGTCCCGGCCAGGGCAACACCAACTCAACGCGATTGTCCAGTTCGATGTCGCGGGCGTGCTGTTCAAGTTTCTCGACTCGGTTTTTAATCGTCACTTCATCAACTCCGTCACGCTTCCGCACACAGCAAAGCGCCTGGTATGGGCATCTCTCCATTGATGATCGCCCGCAATTCGTCATCAGTTAGACTCTCAAGCCATGCCCTCACTTCAGGCGGCGACGCCTCATGAATCGCGTCGATCTGCGCGTCGCTCAAATCACGGACATTGAGCATGCATAATTGATCTTCCGTCAGGTGCGATATGTTCGAGGCTTGGAGTTGCGCTTTTGTGAGCATCGTTACATCAAGCCGCACCACCTGTGCAGGCGTAAGCGCGGCGATGTCAATGCCCGATTCGATTCTTTCAACTCTTGATCTCAGCGTCATTTCTTTTGCTCCAGCAAGGTTTCAAGATGCTTCACCCGTTCGGCCAAGTCTTCGACTTCAACCGCCTTCAACGCCAACTCCAGCACGGCACGGGCGGCTGACACTTTCGCGGCATCGCTCGCCGATGAGCTTTTCATCACGTCGCGCAAACAGGTGACGGCCTCACCGGTCACGCTCTGTAAATGAGCGATGGATTGTGACACGGCTTCGCGCCGGGCCTCCATATAAGCCGCTTTGAATCGCGGCTCCTGTAACCATCGATACAAGGTTGATTCGTTGACCTTGACCGCCGCCGCCGCCTCTCTGATCGTCGGATGCTCGAGCATCGCCAGCATCGCCCGCGTCTGCTTCGCGGTTAGCAAATCCGCCGTTTGTCTCTCATTATCTCTCATTTCATTGCATCAGCAGGACGCGCAGCCGATTGCCTGCTTCTGACTGATCGCCGGGCTTTCCAGATTCCATGTCGAGCCTGACAGCCTCGCGAAGCCGGGACATCTCATCAAGCGCCCGCCATGCCTCTTCTTTGGTTCCTTGATGTTGGGGATCGTCGAGCAGCGTCTGCACGGCGGATTCTTCAACCCCGCAGTCTGTGGCCAGCATAAGCCGCGCGCACTGCCGGTCATGATCTCGCCACTGGCTAACCATCTGATCTTTCGATGGCACCGGAAAGCCCGCATATTCAGCGACGCGCCGCAAGTAATCATAGTCAAGCTCTAACTGATCATCGGGCCGCATCAGTGCCGACAGCCGCGTGTTGACGGCCTGCTCTATTCGGCTCAAACGATTTGCTATATCCATCGTTTCAATCCTGCTCGCGCATCAGTATAGCCGCCTTGCGCCTTATCCAAGATTCGTCTTGCCGTCGGCAATCGGGAACCAGAACCCGATGAGCCGGCGAAAACTCTGCACGTTAAACTTGCTCGCCGTCGAGCCGATGGTTGTAGGTGACAATACATTCGTTGGCCATGAAAACGTATGGCTACCTCCAGAATCTTGCACGATGATGAATGTGATGATCTGCCCGTCAACCCCGTTTATGATCTGGCTCGATGTCACGTTGGCCGTCAGATCAATTCGCATCGTGTTGCCCTGGCTCGCATCGAAGACCGGCGTCGCCGAAAAGGGAACGATCTGCAAAACCGCGTTCTCAGGCGAGTATGTGACGTGCGGCGGGATCACCCATGCCGCGCCGGTCTGCGTGCCGGCAGATGCCGCAAGCGTAAGGCTCACTGAGCCGTTCAGCGTCCACGCGCCAGAGGCCGGAACGGTGTTGCCGATGCCGTTGCTGATCGTCAGATGGTCGCCGTCTGCTACAGATGCAATCGGGAAGTAAAGCGACGCGCCGAGCCTGATATACTTGCCGGCCCATGCAGTATCAAAGCTTGTTCCCGATGTGCGCGTGATGGTCAGGCCGCTCGCCGTGAAGTTGCCTGTTGGCGCAGCGGCGACGGCTGAGATGGCGTAATAAACCGAGCCGATCTTGAGCGGCACACCGACCCATTTTGAGTTAAACAGGTTGCCGCTTTTCCACGTCGCGGTTGTCGAACTCGTGTCGAGCGTACCTTGCCAGCCATTCGGCTCATACTGCTGAATAGTGCTGATTGTATCATCGCGTACCAGCCGCGCATTGGTGCAGGAGCCGAACACATAATCATAGCCCGGATTATTGCGCGCCCGGTTGTGCAACAGCTTCACATTATCATTGCCGATCACCAGGCCGAAACTTTGAGAGTATCCCGGCACGCCGTCATCGAAAATGTCATTTTCACTGATCACGACATCATCCATGCCGACGACGATGCCTCTGCCGGGGAAGCTCGTGCCGTTCGAGATGATCTGATTTTGTGCGACAGTAATATCTCTTGAGAGTGAAGCGAAGTCAGGATTGCCGTCTGTGATCCCTACCCCTTGATACTCATTCTCCTTGATGAAATTCCAACTGACGAGCGCGTGGACTACGTTGCCGCCGATCTGCACGCCTGCGCCGCTGCCGCCGCTGCCGTTGCGCGCGATGAAGTTGCGCGTCAGTAGATTATCCCTGCCCAAACTCGGATTGCCGAGGCCGCCGAGTGATACGCCGCCGCGATTCCTGAGAATGAAATTGTCATGAAAATTAGCGAGCGAGCCGGAGAACTCGATGCCCGCCGCGCCGTTATCAGTGAGGAACGACCCCCCGATCTCCAGGCCGCCGCCGGTGTTGACGTTGACCCCGTTATCGCTACAGTGGTGGATATTACAAGCCAGGATGCGGGTATTGATGACGGTAGCCGCCGCGCCGGCCTGGTCGCCTGCATCGCCGTCAGAGCAAAGGCCAAGGCCATAGATGAATCCGACCTCGACGTTTTGAATGGTGACATTGGAAATTGCGCCGCCCGCGCCGGTGCCGACCTTGATGCCGAAGGCGACCGCGCCGGCGATGCTTGCCCCTTGGAGGTTCGTCCCTCTGAGGCTGAAATCGCGTAGCGTGACATCCTGTACACCGTCGGCGATGTTGATGCCGTTGTAGGCGCTGCCGCTCGTCGGCCTCACGACGCCCATCTGATAGAGCACAGAGACGCCGATGCCCTCGCCGGCCCATGTCTGTTCTGAGAGCGGCGAGAGTTGCGCAGAGATGCCGTAGATGCCGCGCGGAAAATAAACCGTGCCGTGTGCGCCCGCCGCAGTCTTCGCATTGCTGATCGCCGTTGTGTCGTCTGAGGTGACAACCACTTGCGCGCCGCTTACTGTGTGCAGGCAAGTAAACGAGACGGTTACTTGAGATGCACTGATATAAGAAACAATCGTGCCGGTCAAATTGTTGTAATAAGAACTTGCCAGCGCCCCGGCTTGATTCACGTCAATCCTCATGCCGACCATTGCCGCCGTGAACGGGTGCGAGGTCGAACAGGTCAGCGTCGACGTGTTGGTGACGCTGTTCATCGCGCCGTCGGTCACGACAAAGCCATCACCCTTCGCGCCGAACGCTTTAACATTGACTGCCTGAATGCCATTGTTGCCGAGCAGGGTTGCGACCGTGACGGCGCGCGAGGCGGGCGAGCTGGCCGGGCTGGTGACGATGTAGAGCTTGTCAGTGGCCGCCGGGGTAGTAGTGACCGGCAGTTGATTGACAGATTGACTTTGCGCCAGTGCGAGGCCGCAAACGGCTAAGAGAACAACGAGAATGCTTGCCAAAATGGTCAGTTGCTTTTTCATGACACATCTCCAGTTTGAATTAAAGGCCGCGAATGCTTACTCAGTCACCAAGCCCGTAGCCTCTTGCAGTGTCTTTTCGTCATCGCAAGGCGGCGCTTCGCTGTCGGGTTTTCCGGCCTCTGGTTCAAGGTCGTCTGGTTTGCTCGTCGGTTCGGGTTCTTTGTCTTTTGACATGATTGTAATTCCCTTTATAGAGTCTTCGCTTATTCGAGCTTGATGAAATCGCCCACAATCGACGGCGGGATTGCCACCGGAACCTGCTGCGGCAGACTGACGGCGGCAGAGATGGCTTTCAGTTCGGCGGTGGCCTCATCAGGGATTTGCAAAGGCGAGCCGTGATCTTTATCGCGGTCGAATCCGGGCGCTTTCATGTACAGATAAGCGACGCTTCCACGCTCGAAGCGTAGCGGCGGCTTCCATGTCCCATCGAGCATGGAAGTGAAGGTTTTTATCTGCGTCGGCATGATGCTGCCGGCATTGCTCAAAACCTTGTAGCAAGTAATTACAATGCCGGGCTGCACGGTCTGCCCATCATAGCCGACCGGCGAGCCGGTTAATTCGCAATAAGCCATAGCTTATCCTCCGGTGTGTAGCAGAGGCCACACTTGTAAAACCGAATCGTGCGCGCACGGTAGTTGCGAAGGGTGGTGATGAGCCTTAATTGTAGTTGCGATTGTTTGAGCCTTTGGAACCTGCCGAGTCTGCCGCTCGGCTGTGAAGTTACTATAACACGGCGGGCAATCGTCCCATAATGAAAAAAGCGAGCGATTCATTTTTCAGAATCGCCCGGCAAGCCCATGCATCAGGCTCTGATGCGATCACCCTTCAACGTGCGCAACTAATCACGCGACGGATGCGGGCCGAAATCGTCAACCGGCAAGGCCGGCGAAGTCGTCAGTTCATAGCGCAGCCGCGCCGCGCGATCTGCGATGGCCAGATGCGAACAGTGATGCTTGAAACTCCAGCCGGCGCAATCACAAACGCGCAATTCAATATCAACGATGTGGAACTCGCCGGCGCGCGACGTCGACGGCACAAACCACTTTTGCGGCTCCGGGTCGCCGATGATCACCGGGCGCGAGGCGAGCACGGCCAGCACGAAGCGCGCCGCGTCATCACGCGCGGCCTACTGGCGCAACGCTTCATAGCCTCGCGCTTCATCTCGCCGCAGTGTAATGATCTTCGCCTTCGCCATCTCAGTAAACTTCACTGTGACATTTTCTTGACCGGGTTATCCCGTAGAGGAACGTATTGAAGCGAAATCTAGCGTTCCATCAGGCGCTGCAACCGCGTAAAAGTGTAGGTGTTTGCGGTGGGAACGAAACGTGCGCGTCTTTGCGGTCGCTGTCTTGAAGACAGTCAAACCAAAGTGCTATAGTGAGCGTGTCTTCATCAAGCTGCACAGGGATGTAGGATTACACCATTTGTCAGGAGGCAACCATGGCCGAAAACGAAGGCTCATCATCGGAGAAATTGACGTTTCTGTTAATTGGCGCGGGCATAGGGGCGACGCTGGCGTTATTGTTTGCGCCCAAGTCTGGACGCGAGTTGCGCGGCGACATCGCCGATTATACGCGGCGCGGCGTCGACGCGGCGGGTGAGGGGGCGCGGCAAATCGGGGCGCGTGCCTCGGAAGTTTACGATACGGCCAGCGAGCGCGTACAGGGTGCTTATGGCACGGCCCGCGAGCGCGCGCAGGGCGTTTACGGCACGGCTCGCGAGCGCGTGGCGCAGGGCGCGGAAGCCGTCGCCGACGTTGCTTCGCGTCAAAAAGATCAGATTCAGGCGGCCATCGAAGCGGGCAAGCAGGCTTACCGGGAAGAGAAGCGCAAGGCCGGCGAGTTCAGCAGCGCCGCCGCCGAACCCGAAGCCTAACGCACAAAGTTCGCCGACGTGCCGGCATCTATGTCTCTCTGGGCCTCTCTGGGCCTCTCTGGCCGTTTCTGATTGCCGCGCGTTTTCGTTTCGCTTCATTGCGCAGGATCTTTCAGCCGCAATGATATGTGCAGGATGATTTCGTGGCGTGGGCGCGGGCTTTCACAAGCCGCGCCTTTCCCTGGTTGAACAATTTGTCTTGAGCAACTTGCTTTCGAGCAAGGAGGGCTTGTGGATCAGCGAACCTTCTACATCGTCGTCACGGTGGCCACCGTCGTCATCACCTTGAGCTTCATCATACAGATGGCGATGATGATCGGCATTGCTCGTGCAGTGAAGAAATTGACAGCCGTCGCCGAAGGAATACAGAAGAAGGTCGAGCCGATCATTGCCAGGGCCGAACCCATCCTCATCAAAGTCGAGCCGCTGGTCGATCAAGTGCAAGGCACGATTACGAACGTGCGCGGCGCGGTCGATAAGATCACGGCGCAGGCGACCGAGACGTTCGAGAAAGTCACCCTTGAGACGCGCGCCATCGCCGCCGCCGTCTCTACGTCGTCAAGAGAGATTGCTCAGTTGGCGCAACATCAAGCCGAGCAGATCAGCGCGACCGTCGAACTGGCAACGACGACGCTGCAAAAACAGATCATCGAAGTTGACGGCTTGCTGACGCGCACGCAGGATCGCATTGAAGGCACGACTATCGAAGTGCAGACCGGCGTGTTGCAACCAATGCGCGAGTTGTCGGCCCTGCTCGTCGGCCTGCGGCGGACGATTGAGATGTTGTTCGGGCGCAACCGCAAACCGATTGACCGAGCCTATCAGGACGAAGAGATGTTTATTGGATAACCAACGAGTTGCCGGCGCGACGTGAAGGTGGCTTTGCCAGCCGACTGTGCGTCGTCTCAAATGGACTGGTGACTCAATTCAAGCGGCACCTGGGTTCCTCATCGCAGGAGTCAGGTGCTTTTGCAATTTTGGATTTTGGATTTTCTTGGCGCATGATGCGCTTCGCGCGGCGCGAATTTGGATTCAGGGAATGCCATTTCCTGATTGTCCGACCTGATTGCGAAGCGGAGCTTTATAATCCAAAATCTAAAATCCAAAATCGAGAGCGTTATGTCAACCGAAACACCCTTGGATTTGAAAGCCACCGTGAACTTGCCGAAGACCGACTTCGCGCAGAAAGCCAACCTCACGCAGCGCGAGCCTGAACGATTGGCGCGCTGGCAGAAGATGGATCTCTATCACGAGATTTGCCGGGCGCGACAGGGCCGGCCCATATTCGTGCTGCACGACGGCCCGCCTTATGCCAACTCCGATATTCACATCGGCACGGCGATGAACAAGATTCTCAAAGACATGGTGGTCAAGTCGCATTCGATGCTCGGCTACGATGCGCCTTACGTGCCGGGCTATGACTGTCACGGCTTGCCGATTGAGATGTACGTTGACAAGAAGCTCGGCGCGAAGAAATCGCAGATGAGCCCGTTGACCATCCGCCGCATCTGCCGCGAGCACGCTGCCGAAGCCTTGAAGCGACAGACGCGCGACTTCGAGCGACTTGGCATCCTCGGCGAATGGGGCGATCCCTATCTGACGATGTCGAACGCTTACGAAGCCCAAACCGCGCGGCTCTTCGGGCGTTTCGTCGAGCGCGGATATGTTTACAAAGGCGGGCGGCCCGTCTACTGGTGCATCAATGACCAGACGGCGCTTGCCGAAGCCGAAGTCGAATACCATGAGCACACCTCGCCGTCGATCTACGTCAAGTTTCCGCTGCTTGAAGATCAGGTACGCGAATTGGAACGGAGGTTGGCGGCAGAGAAAGGGTTGCCCCTATCGGACGAAGACAGCAGCGAAGAAGCAAAACAAGTACATAACGTTACCGAAAGGATTTTGAGAGATAGGTATCATCCTTTATCTACAACCGGGAAGCCGGTCTTTGTGCTGATCTGGACGACGACGCCGTGGACGCTGCCTGCGAACGTCGGCATCAGTGTCAACCCGAACTTCGATTATGCGGCGATTGACGTAGGTAATGAAATTTACATCGTCGCCAGCGAGCTGGTCGCGGCGGTCGCCGAAAAGTGCGCGCTTGCCACACCGACGGTGGTCGCCGAGTTTTCCGGCGCGCTGCTCGACAAGCTCGAAGCGCGGCACGCGTGGCTCGACCGGCCTTCGATTCTGATGGTCGGCGAACACGTCACGCTCGGCGGCGAAGCCGACGCCGAAACCGAACTCGATGTCGCGGACGCGCAGAAGAAAGGCACGGGCAAATCCGGCACAGGTGCTGTCCACACTGCGCCCGGTCACGGCCACGACGACTTCGTCATCGGCCAGCAGTATCGCCAGCAACTCGCGCCGATCTATGAGAAGCTCAATGTGGCTGAAACCGAAGTCTATTGCCCGGTCGATAACGCCGGTCGCTTCACGCCCGAAGTCGAACACTTCGCCGGTCGCCAGGTCTTTGAAGCGAATCGCGCCATCGTCGATTTCCTGCGCGAATCGGGAGCGCTGGTTTTCACGGAAGATTATGCGCACCGCTACCCGCATTGCTGGCGTTGCCATCAGCCGGTGATCTTTCGCGCCACGCCGCAGTGGTTCATCTCTATGGATAAGCAAGACGCCGACGGCCACTCGTTGCGCGAGGGCGCGCTGCGCGAAGTTGAAGATGTCCGCTGGCTTCCGGGGTGGGGCGAGGAGCGCATGCGCAATATGTTTTCAGGACGGCCCGATTGGTGTGTATCGCGCCAGAGGGTATGGGGCGTGCCGATCCCGGCTTTCTATTGTAACGACTGCCAAGAAATAATTGCCGACGCCAAAGTGATCGATCACGTCGCTGACATCTTCGACAAAGACACTGCCGATGCCTGGTATGCGCGCGAGGCGAAAGATCTGCTGCCCGAGGGGTTCAAGTGTCCGGAGTGCGGCGGCGCGGATTTCAAGAAAGAGACGGACATTCTCGACGTCTGGTTCGATAGCGGTTCGTCGTCGCTGGCGGTGCTTGAGATCGAACGGCGTCTGCCATGGCCGGCGGATGTTTAACTCGAAGGCCCAGATCAATATCGCGGCTGGTTCAACTCGTCGCTGATGGTGGCGCTGGCGGCGCACAACCGCGCGCCCTACAAGACGGTCATCACGCACGGCTGGACGGTGGACGGCGAAGGCAAGGCCATGCACAAGTCGTCGGGCAACGCCATCTCGCCGAACGAAGTCACGGATAAATCGGGCGCCGAGATTCTGCGTCTCTGGGTCGCATCAAGCGATTATCAGGAAGACGTGCGGTTGTCGGAAGAGATTCTCAAGCGGCTGGTCGATGCGTATCGAAAGTTACGCAACACGGCGCGCTATGCGCTCGGCAACATCAGCGACTTCGACACGCAAGTCGATGCGGTTGCCGAAAGCGAGATGTGGGAGATTGACCGCTGGGCGCTGGCGGCGACGCGCGACATGGCGCGCAAAGTGATCGACGCCTATAAGCGATTCGAGTACACAACCGTCTATCACACGCTTTACAATTACGCGACGGTGACGTTGTCGGCGGTCTACATCGACATACTGAAAGATCGCCTCTACACGTTCGCGCCGAAGTCCGCAGGGCGGCGCAGCGCGCAGACGGCGCTCGCTCAGATTGTCGATACATTCGCGCGGCTGCTTGCGCCGGTGCTGGCCTTCACGGCGGATGAAATCTGGGAGAGCTTGCCGGGCAAGCGCGAGCCTTCGGTACACCTGGCGGAGTTTGCCAACGCCGAAGCACACGCGGGCGATGCGCGGTTATTGAAAGAGTGGGACGTGCGAGAAGGCGGCTTATTGTATGTGCGGGGGCTAGTCCAACAAGAACTGGAAAGAATGCGCAATGAGAAAGTGATCGGCGCTTCATTGGAGGCGAAGATCACGTTGGAGGTTCCCGAAAGTACATTTAGCCTGCTGAAAAAGTATGAGGAACATTTGCCGGCAATTTTTATCGTCTCGCATGTCAGGTTGATTGAGACGGTAGCGCCAGGCATAACGGTTAAAGTTGAACATGCCGAGGGCGCGAAGTGCGAACGCTGCTGGCACTGGAGCAACACGGTCGGCGCGGACGCGCGCTTCCCGACGATTGACGCGCGCTGCGTGCGCCAACTCGAAGAAGGCTGGTTATAAAATGACAACGTCGAATCTGGATCAACTGATCGAAGAAGTGAGGGCGCTATCGCCCGATGATCAGCGCAAGCTGCGCGAATTGCTCGACGATTTGCTTGCGCCGCCCACGCCGCAGATGAGCGAAGAAGAGTTCGAGCAGCACTTACTTACTAAAGGCATTATCAGCGAGATTCCACCGCCGATTACTGACTTGACGGCATTCGAGAATCGCAAACTGATGGAAGTGAAAGGCAAGCCGCTTTCTGAAACGGTGATTGAGGAGCGACGTTGATTGGCGGCTTACTTCTTTGATACGAGCGCAGTGGTGAAGCGTTATGCGAATGAAACCGGCTCGCCCTGGGTGCAACAGATTACCGATCCGGCATTGAGCCATTTCATTTATATCGCTCGCATCACAGAAGTAGAAGTCGCTTCTGCTATCACTCGGCGACTGCGCGCAGGCAGCTTGAGCTCGTCCGATGCAAGAGTGGGAATGACAAACTTTCGCTACGACTTCATGCACCAGTATCGCATTGTTGAAATCTTGCCTGTTCTGACGAGCCGAGCCGCATCCCTAGTCCAGACTCATGGGCTGCGTGCTTATGATGCGGTACAACTGGCCGCCGCACTGGAAATCAATGCTGATCGTGCTGCTGTCGGATTGTCTGCCATCACTTTAATTTCAGCAGATGCCGTGTTGAATGCGGCGGCGATGGCTGAAGGGCTTGCGGTGGACGACCCGAATGCGCATCTTTAGAGAAGAGGAAGGTTGATGAGTTCAGAAGCTGGCAGCGCGAGCGCGGGGAAACTCAAATATCTTATCATCACGGCATTCGTGATGGCGCTCGATCAATTCACCAAGTATATCGTCTCGACGCGCATGCAGATTGGCGACGAGATTGATGTGATCCGCAACTTCTTCGCCATCAGTTACACGCAGAATCCCGGCATCGCCTTCGGCATGCTCAACAGCGGCGCGCTGCGCTGGCTATTTGTCGCCATCTCGGTGATTGCCGTGCTCGTCGTGCTGGTCTACATGATGCGCACCAGTGCAGCCAATCGCCTGCTGCTGTGGTCGCTGTCGCTGCTGGCGGCAGGCATCTGCGGCAACCTGATTGACCGCGTGCGTATTGGCCGGGTCATCGATTTTTTCCTGTTGCACTACAAAGACAATCAGTTTCCCGTCTTCAACGTCGCCGATACCGCCATCAGCATCGGCGCGGCGTTGATGGCCATTGAGTTATTCATCACTCCGCAGGCCGAGCGCGCCACCGATGCGGCGGCGGCTGAAGCTTTGATAGGGGATGTAGAGAAGTCGGAAGTTAGAAGTCAGGAGTCAGAAGTCAGGAGCCCGAATCTTGGGAATGCCGAATGATCATACTTCAATGAAGGATGTCGGAAGGCACGATCCTGCATCGGCCTTTTAGAATTACCCGGGCCTCGCTTCTTTTCATTCTGATTTCTGGCTCCTGACTCCTGACTTCTAAAGGCAGTTCGCATGTTTCCAGAGCTATTCAAAATTCCCGGACTGGGCATTCCGCTGGCCACCTATGGCGTGTTGCTGGCTATCGGTTTCATTCTCGCGCTGTGGCTGACGGCGCGGCTGGCAGCGCGCGACGGCTTGCCGAAGCAGCGCATTTACGATCTCGGATTGTATGTGCTGGCGGCATCGCTGGTCGGCTCGAAGGCGCTGATGGTGATCACCGAGTGGCGCGATTATGGCGGCGACTGGCGGCGCATGTTGTCGGTCGATTTTTTGCGTTCGGGCGGCGTCTTTTACGGCGGCTTGCTGGCGGCGGTGCTGGCCAGCGTCATCCTGATGCGCCTGTGGCATCTGCCCTGGCCGAAAACCTCGGATGCGTTTGCGCCGGGCATCGCGCTCGGCCATGCCATCGGGCGATTGGGCTGTTTTTCCGCCGGTTGTTGCTGGGGCAAGCCGACGACTTCTTGGATCGGCGTGCATTTCACCGAAAAGGCGAGCGAGTTGACCGGCGTGCCGATTGATGCGGCGCTCGTGCCGACGCAGTTGATCGAAGCCTTTGCGAACCTGTTGATCTTCCTCTTCCTGTTGTGGCTGACCAAGCGGCGCAAGTTCGCAGGCCAGATCATCTATGCCTATATGATGATTTATTCGGTCGTGCGCTTCACGATAGAGTTCTGGCGCGACGACCCGCGCGGCTCGCTGCTTGGCCTGTCGACTTCGCAGTTCATCGCCATTCTAATGTTCGTCTTCGGATTGGTGATGACGCTGATTGCGCGCAAACGCAACGCCAGCAAAGACGCGGCGCAGCGTCAGGATGTCGCCGCTCAAGTTTCTTAAGATCGTGACAAGTGACAAGTGACAAGTGACAAGATGGGTTGCCATCTTTCTTGTCACTTGTCACTTGTCACTTGTCACGTCTGAATGTCTAACGAACTTCAACTGCTCACGGTCAGTTCTGATGCGGCGGGAGCGCGGCTCGATGCGTTTGTTGCCGGTGGGCTCAGCGACATCAGTCGCACGCGCATTCAACGCGCGATTGAAGACGGCGATGTGCTGGTCAATGAGCATACGGCGAAATCGAGTTATCGCGTGCGCGCCGGCGACCGCATCGAAATTGACCTGCCTGAACCGCCGCCCGTCGAACTCGTGCCAGAGGCGATTCCGCTCAACATCGTTTATGAAGATGATGATTTGATTGTCGTGGATAAACCCGCAGGGCTGGTGATTCATCCCGGCGCGGGGCAGGAGGCGGGCACGCTGGCAAATGCGCTGGTCTATCACTTCAATGAGCTATCGAGAACCGCCGGGCGCATACGCCCAGGTATCGTGCATCGCATCGATAAAGAGACATCGGGCTTGCTGGTCGTCGCTAAAAACGATGTGACGCATGAAAAATTGTCCGAGCAGTTCCGCAACCGTGAAGTCTTCAAGCTCTACGTAACGCTGGTCTACGGTCGAATGTCCGAGCGGCAGGGCGAGATTGAAGCGCGACTGGGCCGCAGCCCGCACCATCGCACGCGCATGGCTGTGCTGCGCGGCGGCGCGGGCCGCGCGGCGCATACGATCTTTGAAGTCGCCGAACGCTACACCGAGTTCACGCTATTGAAAGTGCAGATCAAAACGGGCCGCACACATCAGATACGCGTTCACATGGCGCACATCGGCCATCCGGTCGTCGGCGATGCAGCCTACGGCGGCGGGCGCGACAACACGGTGCGCGATGCGTTGATGAAGCGAGAGATTCGCGCCCTGGGCCGGCAATTTCTGCATTCGGCGCAACTGGCTTTCGTGCATCCGCGCAGCGGCGAGCGCCTGGAATTTTCATCGCCGATTCCGCATGAGCTAAGGCATTTTCTCGCGCTGCTTGGATAATCGGCAGAGCGGTTGGTACGTGAAAGCGAATGGCAATTACACACGACTTGAGTAAACTATGAGGTTGTCGGTTGTAAACTGTTAGTCAATGATTTGGAGAGGAGAGGTGGCATGAAAACCGTTCGCAGGATTTATGAGCGTATGCCGGACACCATCAGCGTTCCGCCAGAACTGCGCAGCCGTCGCGCTGAGGTCATCATTCTGCCGCTGGACGAGGTAGCTGATGCCGATGTGCCAGAATCAAATGCGGCGAACGGTCAAGCCGAATCTGAAATCGCTGATCCTCTAATCACGCAATTCTTCGGCAGCCTGCCTGATTTTCCCGAAAGAGAGGCACAGGGCGAATATGAAATTCGGGAAGAGTTGCTATGAAGTATCTGCTTGATACGAACGTTTGCATAAAGTTCTTAAGCGGCAGAGAGCCAAAGCTATCAACAAAGTTTGCGGCGATTGCCGCGCAAGACAAATTGCTTTGTGCGGTCGTCAAAGCAGAGCTTTATTACGGTGGCTATAAAAGTCAGCAGCAGCAAACCACGCTCATGACGCTGGAGAGTTTCTTCGCTCCCTTTTGATGATCAAGCGGCGCAAGTCTTTGGTGGCATCCGCGCCGAGCTTTTCAGCAAAGGCATGCCTATAGGGCCATACGATATGCAGATCGCTGCGATTGCGATTGCCAATGATGTTACGCTGGTCACGCATAACGTCAAGGAATTCAGCCGCATCAATCGCCTGAAGATCGAAGACTGGGAAGTATAGCTTGCCGCCGCTTTCCCTAAGCTTGATTTGCAAGCAACGGTTTTGAGCAGTTAATTGACACTCGTTCCACACGGCCTCTATAATTTCCTTTCAGCAAGGCATCGTGATTTTGCATCCCGTGCATCAGACCCGTTGTCGGAGGTTCCCCTTTCGTGATGAGACGTGCATCTGCATTTATCGCTTGTTCTCTGCTTATCGCTCTATTTTTGAGCGCGTTGGCGTTTGCGCAAAAGCCATCCGACAAGCCGCAGCAGAAGAAACCGCAGCCGGTTCAGCAGGATGATCAGACCACCAAAGTCGGTGTCTTTGAAGTCCGCCTGCCGGTCGCCGTCAAGGAGAGGGGCAAATTCGTGCCCAGCCTGACGAAGAACAACTTCGAGATTTACGAAGACGGCAAGCGCCAAACCATCGAGCTCTTTATCGCGCCGAGCAAACTGCCGCTCGATATTGCCGTGCTGATGGACACCAGCAACAGCGTCAAGCTCAAGCTGCCGTTTGAAAAGGACGCCGCCGAAGATTTCGTCGCCACCGTCACCACTTATCGCCGCAAAGATCAGGTGTCGTTCATCACCTTCGATTCCGAGGTGGCGCTGCATCAGGATTTCACAGACAGCCAGGAACTGCTCATCAGGGCAATTCGCAAAGTCAAGGCCGGCGGCTACACGCGGCTCTACGATGCCGTCTATCGGGTCATCGAAGAGAAGATGGCGACCCTCACCGGCAGCGATGCGCGGCGCATCATCGTTGTCTTGTCGGACGGCGAAGATACCGCCAGCGAACACTCGCTCAAAGAAGCCATCGAGATGGCGCAGCGTTACGATGTCACCATCTTTGGCATCAGCACGAAGAACTTCAAGGGCACGAGTTCCGGCCTGACTGAAAACGCCGATGATAAGGAGTTGCGCCGCTTGTGCGAAGAGACCGGCGGGCAGATTTTTCTGCCGGCGGAAAAAATCGAGCTATTCAGAGCCTTCACGCAGGTGGCGCAGGACCTGCGACAGGAATACGTCATTTATTACAGGCCGACCACCCAGGAGAAGACCGGCAAGCGCCGCGAAATCAAAGTCAAACTCGTCGGCGCTGACGGCCACCTGTCGCACAAACAGGCGTATACATATTAGCGTGATGCGTGATTTATCATGTATCGTAAGAGTCCGCGTAAAGCGCAAATCTTCGGTCACGCATCACGCATCACGTTTCACGCATCACTTGGAGAGCCATGTCATCCACACGAATCGTTGTCGCGTTGATCGCTATCGTCGCCTTGCTTGCCGTAACGGTTGCGGCGCAGAAGCCAAAGCCTGCGCCACCGCGCGCCACAAGCGAGCCAAAGCCAAAGCCGGAAGCCAGACCGCAGCAGCCGAAAGATGACGATATTCCGACCAGCGATGACACGGTGAAGCTCGGCACAGATCTCGTCAACCTGACCTTCAGCGCCATTGATCGCAACAACCGCGTCATCGGCAACATCAACCAGGAAGAAGTGACGGTTCTCGAAGACGGGCGACCGCAACAGCTATTCACCTTCAAGCGCGAAACCACGCTGCCCATCAACATCGCCATCCTGATGGATCTGTCGGGCAGCCAGGAATATACCTTTCCGCAGGAAAAGTCTGCGGCGGGCGAGTTCCTGCGCTCGATCCTCAGACCGGGCAAAGACTCGGCGGCGATTCTGACCTTTCAAGACGATGTCGATCTGGTTCAGGGGCTGACCTCGCGCGTCGATACGCTCAACCGCGCCTTCGACGAAATTCAATATGCCCGCCGCTTCAGCGCCGCCTCGACGCGGCGGCAGGCGACGGCGCTCTATGACGCCATCTACATCACGGCAGACGAAGTGCTGTCGCGCGACGCCGGGCGCAGCGCCGCCGACGATAACATCACACGGCGCGCGGTGATTTTGCTTACAGACGGCGTCGACAACGCCAGCAGCCGCAAGCTTGATGAAGCCATTGATCGGGCGTGGCGTGCCGGCGTGGTGATCTACGCGATTGGCATCGGCGACCGCTTTCGCTTTGAGGGCGTGCGCGAAGACATCCTGCGCCGCATGAGTGAAGAGACCGGCGGGCGGGCTTACTTTCCACATGGGCCGGACGAATTGCTCGATAATTTTCGCCAGGTCGAAAGCGAATTGCGCAGCCAGTATCTGGTCGCCTATTCGCCGTCGAATGGCGCTAAAGACGGGCGCTTTCGTCGTATCGAAGTGCGGCTGGCCGGACGGCCAGACGTGCGCGTCATTCATCGTCGCGGTTATTACGCGGCTACGGAAGAAGTAAAAAAATGAAATACAAAGCTGTTCCCATTACCCTTGTCCTGGCGCTTGTCGCCGCACTGTTTGTCCCTTCGTTCGGCCTGGCTCAACAGCAGAAGCCGAAGGCCAGCGAGCCGCAGAAGAAAGATCCGCAGTCGGCAGACGAAGGCGCACAGGATGACGAAACCATCAAGATCGGCACGCAACTCGTCACCGTGCCCTTTAACATCACCGATAAGACGAACCGTTACGTCAACGATCTCAAGAAAGAAGACCTCGAAGTGCTTGAAGACAACAAGCCGCAGAGTATCTTTTCATTCGAGCGGCAGACCGATCTGGCCATCACGATTGCCATGCTGATCGACATTTCGGGCAGCGAAGAATACACGCTGCCGATGGAGAAAGCCGCCGGCGCGCGCTTCTTCCAGCGTGTCCTGCGTCCGCGCAAAGACCTCGGCGCGGTCGTTACTTTCGAGGGCGAAGCCGAGCTGGTGCAGAACCTCACGTCCGACTCGGCCAAGCTGCAACGGGCGCTTGACGAGGTTCGCATTCCCGTGACGAGCGCGTCCGTGGGGGCTGGCGGCACGCCGCCCATCAATGGCGGCTCGCGGGCCGGCTCGACGGCCATCTGGGACGCGGTCTATTCAGTATCCAATGATCTGCTCAAACGCGAAGCGGGCCGCCGCGTCATCATTCTGATCACCGACGGCGAAGATACATCAAGCGCGGTCAAGTTGCGCGATGCCATCGAACGGACGTGGCGCAATGAAGTCATTGTCTATGCCATAGGCATCGGCGATCCGGCTTATGGCGTCAACAGTGGCGTGCTCAAGAAGATTACACAGGAGACCGGCGGGCGCGCTTTCTTCCCGCGCAGCGAGGCCGATTTGGATAAAGCCTTCGCGCAGATTGACGAGGATTTGCGCTCACAGTATGTGCTGGCCTATACGCCGGCCAACGGCGCGAAAGACGGCTCGTTCCGCACGATTCAATTGCGCGTCAAGAATCAGAAAGACTTGAACGTGCGCCATCGGCGCGGCTACTTCGCGCCCGGCGCTAAAGCCAGCTAAACGGGCGCATTCCTCTTTTGAAAAAGCCAAGCGCGGTTGAGTCTTGACTCAACCGCGCTTTCGTTTGTGCAGCATGAGGCGAGATTACTTGCTCGCCGTTTTCGTCTTGCAGCCGTCTGCGCCGCAGCAACCGCCCTTTGCCGATTTGCCGTCCGACTTATGCGCCTTCGCCACGGCTTGCTGCGCCGCGCGCTTCGCGGCGCAGCAAGTCGCGCCGTTCTTGCAGCAGGCCGAGCCGAATTTGCAGCAGTCAGCAATTTTGGCTGTTTTGCCAGCCTCCGCTTTGCAGCAGGCGGCTCCGTCTTTGCAACAGGCTGCGCCTTCTGCACAGCAACTCTTGTCGGCTTTGCTGCACATCGATTGATCGGCGCAGCAGGCAGCCGTCGCCTTCGCTTGATCGTTCGTCGCCTGCGCCTCGGCAGTCGCATAAGCGTAGCCGGTCAGCAGCAAGGCGAAAGTCAGTACCAGTGTCTTGATCGTTTTCATTTTTGCGTCTCCTATGAAGTGAGAAACCTCTAGCCTGCCGGCGATGATGGCCGGCGTTGTCGATTGGCGAACACGACGGGCGAGCTTCTAAATCAGGAGGACGCAGCAGCGCAGATAGGTGCTGCCTTTGTTGGCCGGCGGCGCATGCGAGACGAGCGGCGGCGCGGCGAGAGTGAAGGCCACAGGCGTGGGCGCATGGCTGATCGTTAAGGCCAGCGCCTGTCGCTGCTGAGATGCAGGAAAAACGGCAGGCCCGCTTGAATGCGCGCCGGTTGGGCAGCAATGCGCCGCAGCCGTTTGCGAAGCGTCTTTGATAGCTGCGCGCTGATTGCTCTCCGTTGATTCACAGCATGGGCGATGCGCTGAACACGCTTGCTCCTGGTTGTGAATCCTGGCGGCGCTGCGCTTGTCGCAGCACCCTTCCGGCAGGTTGCTTACGCAACACCACAAACAACCGAACCCGCCGCTCCACAGCGCGAACAGGATGATCGCCGTTGCGCTCACCCGCCGCGCATGCTCAGACAAGCGAGATGAATCGATAACCCGACTCGTTTTGAGCCTCAACGTGCTCATCGATTTCATTGCCTTCGGTCGCATCATCTCGCCGTCCATTCTAGCTTGACGGTCTAACTATAGTCACTCTCTTTCTGTCGAGCGATGACGGCGGTCACGCGAGACAGTGACCGCCGGCACATGCATCATGGTACACTTTGCTCGCTGGTTATCAGGTGGTCGCTTGCCAAAGAGGAGAATTATGTCATCTGCAAGAATCGCCCTCGTTCTGCTACTGTGGGTTGTCCTGTCCGGCTGTGAAAAACCGATGAAATCGGAAGATGCGGGATTACTGGCGGCGGCGCGCACAGGGCACGCCGGCACCGTAAAAGATATGCTCGCGGCGGGCGCCAATGTCAACGTCAAAGATGAGCATGGCAACACGCCCTTGCTGGAAGCGGCGCGCAATGGCCACGATGACGTGGTGCGCGCTTTGCTGGCTGCCGGCGCAGATATGAAAGTCAGAAACCTGGATAGCAAGACCGCTTTGATGCTGGCTCTGCAAAACAGTCATGAGGATACCGTTCGAGCGCTCAGAGAAGCCGGCGAGGTCGAATGATTCCCGCAAGGCCGCTAATCCTGCGCGATTCTACCGATGACGGAAAGCAAGCGGCCCGCGCCGCTAGCCGACTTACGGCCTTCCGAGCGATGCGAAAAGAACAGATCGTTCTGATGCATCGTGCAATAGTCTGCGACATAAATGCTGTCTTCCGTGAAGCCGCAAAACAATAATTGCTGGCGGTTGGCAGCACGTATGTCGAGATGCGCCTTGCCGCCTTCCTTGAAATTGACCAGCAGGCTCGGCCAGTAGCGGAACTCCGTCTTAAATCGCTCGATCACGTCTCCGCCGATTTCGTAACATTGCTCACATGCTGTCGGGCCGAGCGCCGCGATGCAATGGCGCGGGCTGAGGCCATGTTGCAGCATCAGATCGGCAACCGCGCGCTCGGTGATGCGACTGGCCGTGCCGCGCCAGCCGGCGTGAATCGCTGCCATCACCTTCGATTCGGTATCGGCAATCAGAATAGGCAGGCAGTCGGCGGTTTGAATGCCGAGCAGCACACCCGTCAAGCGTGTGATCAGCGCGTCGCATTCGTTACGGAAGCCGCGCGCCTGTTCGATGGACTGAATCAAGCAGCGGTCGGTTGAATGCGTCTGCCGCGCGGTGACGATGGTCGCGTCTGCCGCGCCGATGGCGTTGAGAAAGCGGCGGCGATTTTCGGCGACATTGTCCGGCGTGTCGCCTTTGAAGTTCGTCAGGTTCAGCGCCGCTTCGGGCAAGGGACTGGTGCCGCCCAGTCGCGTGCTGAAGGCATTGGTGAAACCCGCTTCTGCAAGCGGCTCGCAAACGACATAAGCGATGCGCGCCACGCCATCGGGCGTCTCAACGTCGCGCTCGCGCAAAGTAAAAGCGTTCTCCGCTGTTTCATCAAACGCCTCTTCTTCCAGCGCCCCCGGCTTCGTCTCGTCGGCAAATTCCTGGTTCATAGTCAGCCATGCTAACGAGAGACGACCGAGCAGAGCAAGCCGGGCGATAGGCGCGAGCAGGGCGGTTGCAAAGTCGGTTGACAAGAAAATCATGTAGGGGCGACCCTCTGTGGTCGCCCCAGACTGGGAGCCATCGCTCGCTTCAAAAACGATTACAGCCCACACAGGGGAGGCCACAGAGGGCCTCCCCTACATGCTTCCCTTCGACTTGGCAATCGCCTTGCTCGCGCAAGTTCGACAAGTTGACACTCTCGCGGCCCGCAGCTTAGAGCGGTTTTCAATTGAATGTAGCGCAAGCTAACAGCTTGCGCTACATGGCAAACGCATTTGAAAATTGCTCTAGGCTATGGTTTTATCGTTTGGGATGGAAAGGTGACAGACCATGCTTGATGTGAATTTTATCCGCGCCAATCTCGATCTGGTGAGACAGAAGCTCGAACAGCGCGGCTTTTCGCTTGAGGCGCTGGATCGCTTCACAAAACTCGACGAGCGCCGCCGCCAGTTGGTGCGCCAGCGCGACGAGCTCAACGCGCTGCGCAACCGCGAGAGCCAGGAGATCGGCAAGCTCATGAAGGCGGGTCAGAAAGATGAAGCCGAATCGCGCCGCGCCGCTGTGCGTGACATAGGCGATCAGATTGCCGCCGCTGAAACCGAACTCGGCGCGGTCGAAAGCGAATTGAATAACCTGCTGGTGACGATTCCGAATCTGCCCGATGAGTCGGTCCCTGTGGGCCGCGATGAGTCGGCCAATCAGGAGATCAAGCGATGGGGGACGCCGCCGGCGTTTGATTTTACGCCGCGTGATCACGTTGATTTGGCCACACACCTGGGGCTGCTCGACCTTGAACGCGCCGCGAAAATATCGGGAGCGCGCTTTGCCATACTGACCGGCATGGGGGCGCGGCTCGAACGCGCGCTGATCAACTTTTGCTTAGACCTGCACACCAAGCGGCACGGCTACAGCGAAGTGCTGCCGCCGATCATCGTCAACGCGCAGACGTTGTTCGGCACAGGCCAGTTGCCGAAGTTCGAGGGCGACCTGTTCAAGCTGACGGACGAACGCGGCCTTTATCTCATCCCGACCGCCGAAGTGCCGCTGACCAGCATTTATGCCGAAGAGATACTGGACGGCGCGCGGCTGCCGATCTATATGACGGCTTACACGCCGTGTTTTCGCTCGGAAGCCGGTAGCTATGGCAAAGACACGCGCGGCCTGATACGCCAGCACCAGTTCGACAAAGTCGAACTCGTGAAGCTGACGCGCCCCGAAGATTCGTTTGACGAGCTGGAGAAATTGACGCACGATGCCGAGACGGTGCTTGAGATGTTGGGCCTCGCCTATCGGCGCATCGCGCTGTCGACGGGCGACATGGGATTTGCGGCGGCCAAGACCTATGACCTCGAAGTGTGGCTGCCATCACCAAACACCTATCGCGAGATTTCTTCGTGTTCGAACTGCACGGATTTTCAGGCGCGGCGCGCGCAGATACGGTTTCGCCGCGAAGCCAGGGCGAAAGTTGAATTCTTGCACACGCTCAACGGTTCGGGCCTGGCTATCGGTCGTTTGTGGCTTGCATTACTTGACAATTATCAGCAGGCAGACGGCAGCGTCGTGATTCCCGAAGCCTTGCGTCCTTATGTTGATGGGCTTGAGCGGATCGAAGCGCCGCGATGAAAGAAAGCGGGCCATCACACACAACGCCGAAGCCGTAGAGAGGGTTCTGACTCGGTTTTCGGGCGCAAACGCGGCAGCGCGATCATCGCGCGCCAGAGAGGTGAGGTTCTCGGCGCAAATCCCAGATCATCGCCCGCCCGACGCTTGCGCAAGACCAATTCGGCATCGCGTGTGATGGCCCAAAAAGAGAGCACCATCAGGCGTCTCAAGCTTCCGGTTGATCTAATAGCAATGGCCGTGCCAGAGCGGCTCGCTTGCAGGGCCGCCAATCATTCAAGCCATTTATGCCCAGATTCAAGTTGTGCAACTCATCCGGCGCATTCAGTTTGACCTTCTTGCATCACGCCTCTCCGCGCTTTTCTGTGCTTTTGACCGATTGATAAGGGCGACTGCACCACAGGTCATCATCGCCTGCTGAAGATCGCCACCAGCCGCGCCGCGCTTGCTGGAATGGCGTGCGTTTGAATCGTGAAATCCGCGGCCAGTCGCGCGCTGAGCTTGCCGAGCAGTTCCGTCGCGCCATAGAGCAGAAAGCGTTGCCGCTCGGTCATCCGCGCCATGACCGCAGGCAAGACCGCTTCAGCGCGGTCGAGCGCGCGGCTGGTCAGCAAATCGAAGGCCGACAGGTCGAAGCTCTCCAGGCGCGCTGTCGCCACCTTGAAATTCGCAAGTCTGAGCGCGTCTCCGGCTTCTGCGAGGAAGAGCGATTTTTTTTGATTCGCCTCAAGCGCGGTGACTTGCAGATCGGCGCGCAGCACGGCCAGCGGAATCGCCGGAAAGCCCGCGCCGCTGCCGATATCAACCATCGTCTGTGCCGCGCCAAGGAAGCGCCCGCCGGCAAGCGAGTCGGCGTAATGCAGCCGCGCCGCTTCCTCCGGATCGATGATGCGCGTCAGATTGATGCGCCGGTTCCAGGCCCGCAGCATCGCGTAATGTTTGGCGAGTTGCGCCCGCTGCGCGTCACTCAATTCATCAATGCCATATTCTGATAACGCGGATGGCAGCGCCGTGATAAATTCTCCGGCGGCGACTTCGATTGAATCTTGCGGCGCGCGATGGCTCATAGCCTTACTGTACAAAGAAAATCTCTCGGCGCAAACAGGTGGCTTAAATTCATTGTGAGAAGTTGAATTCACCGATAAAATCCGCCATGGCAAACTTGCCGCATGGCCGCGCCGTCCACATCCGGTTTGGCGAGAAGAGGGGTATTCATGAGGTTGCGTTTGGGCATGATCGCAATTGGTCTCCTGCTGGTTGGCAATACCCCTTGCGCTGCGCCCGGCGCGCGATTGAAGCCCTCCGCAGACGCATGGGTCAAAGCAAAGGTCGATGCGCTCGTCCGCGCGGCGCACGCGGCCTACGAAAACGACGAAGCGATTCCGGCTTATAAGAGAGTGCTTAATTCGATAGCGGCGGCCATGCGACAGCGCAAGCTTTCCGAGAACGAAGACTATGCCAGCCGCTATAAGGAATTTGTTGAGTACCTTCAAGCCGCCTCGCTTGATCTACAGCCCGATCATGAGCTTGGCTTTATCGTGCCCGATCAGCAGTACTTCGCAGAGACGCGCCGGTATGTGCAAATCCCTGAGTTCCTGATGGAGCAAAGCTTCCTGCGCGCGGTAAGCCGCTATGAGACGCTCGATCAGGCAAAGGCATTTCTGCGGCGGCTCAACTCAACCCGAGCGCCTGATGATCAACTCCTCTTCTTCAGCTACCAGTCGCGGCACCTGGGGACGCCGGATAACGACGACAGTTATCGGCGGCTGTTGATCGTCGTTCCAGGCAACGCGGCGAACGGGATTCCAGAAAAATGGGTGCAATTCGGCGTCTCTGATCCGCAGGCGCGCACTCGTATTCGCAACCTCTCAGTCATCTCGGCGATGGTCGGTTCTGACGGGACTTTCAATACTTACTTCAAAGATTTTTACAGGACGTATCACCGCGATGGCTCGATCAGCATCAAGGGGCGTTGGGAACTGGGATATGGCGATGACAACTGCGCGCGCTGCCACAAGAGCGGCATCCTGCCCATTTTTCCTGAAGCAGACAGCGTCAGCCTGAGCGAGCAGCCCACGGTTTTGGCAGTCAACCAGCGATTCATGACTTATGGATCACCACGCTTTGACAAGTATCTGGATGAGCGTAAGTTTGGCCCAGGGCTCAGTTCAGCAAGCCTGGAGGCGCGCACGCGACGCTTCGGGGAAGGCTTTGGCGGAACCGTTGTGGGACGCGCCATGACCTGTACCAGTTGCCATCAACATGAGAGCCTTGGGGCGCTCAACTGGCCTATGGATCAGGTGGTGATCAGTTCTTACATCAAAGGCGGCCAGATGCCCTTTGGCAACCAACTCAAAGTCTCCGAGCGCGCCGAACTGTATGAGAAACTGATTCAGGAATACTTCGCAACCGACGATGCCAATCCGGGCATTCTGAAGTCATGGCTGTTGGGCAGGCTTCGCTAACCCGGTCGGCCCTGGCGTCTCTTGGAGTGTCTTTTGAAATTCCCATCTCCGTAGGCGCACAATGTTTATAGATAATGGTGAATGATTGACGACAAGCCCTGTAGGGGCGAAATGTCGACATTGCGCGCCTACGGAGCTTGAGTCAGTTATGTGATGGATGTTCTATAAACATTGCGTGCCTACGGCACTCATTGCCAAACTTGTTCTTAGCCATAACGACGGAGGATTGATTAGCATGGCAAAACGATTTCGCGTTGAGTTGATCAAGGATGAAGGCAGCGCGGCGACGGCTATCGAGATTCCCTTTGACGTGCAGAAAGTCTATGGCACACGGGCGCGTGTGCCTGTGCGCGGCACGATCAACGGCTTTCCCTATCGCAGCTCGATCATGCCGATGGGCGGCAAGCACTGGATGGTCGTCAACAAGCAGATACGCGAAGGCGCAAAAGCCAAAGCGGGTGACATGGTCAGTGTCGTCATGGAACGCGACGACGAGCCGCGCACGGTCGAGACGCCGACGGACTTCGCCCGCGCCTTAAAAGCCGACAAGACGGCGCAGGCGGCGTGGGACAAAGCGAGCTACACGCATCGCAAGGAATACGTGCAGGCCATTGAAGCAGCCAAGCGACCTGAAACCCGCGCCCGCCGCATCGACAAAGCGATTGGCGAATTGACGGCTAAATATCAAGCGAAGCAGTAACCGCGCATCACGGCGACATGGTCAACGTCGTTATGGAGCGCGACGACGAGCCGCGCACGGTTGAAGTGCCGGCGGACTTCGCACGCGCCTTGCGGGCTAACCGAACGGCGCAGGCGGCGTGGGATAAAGCGAGCTATACGCACCGCAAGGAATATG
>JBBWZK010000477.1:0-7891 GCA_039648975.1 Blastocatellia bacterium | reverse complement strand
GCTTTGCGTCTTGGCAAAGGCTAAAAGCGGCGAGCAGTCGCCGCACTCCAAAACAGGCCGCTTCTCCTATGCCGTACATCGATCTGAAAACCGATCTAAGGATTGTTTTCGTTGATTCGTCCCGTTCGATTCAACCAGTGATCGTCGCTCTCGGAGGAGTTGCCGCAATGGCCGATGAGCCCATCAAAATCTTCTTCTCTTACGCTCATAAGGATGAGCGGCTGCGCGACCAGATGGCCGACCATCTCGCCCACCTGGAGCGTCAGGGGGCCATCGAGAGATGGCACGACCGCCAGATTCCGCCGAGCAGCGAATGGAACGGTGAGATCGACGCCCGCCTCAACGCCGCCGACATCATTCTGCTGCTCATCACCGCGAAGTTCATAGCGTCGCATTACTGCTACGCTGTCGAAATGCCGCGCGCTATGGAGCGACACGAACGCGGCGAAGCCCGCGTCATTCCCATCATCTTACGTTCTTGTGATTGGCAAGACGCGCCGTTCAGCAAGCTGCAAGCCTTGCCTCAAGACGGGCGACCCGTGACAGAATGGCGATTTTTGGATCGAGCCTTCCTGAACGTCGTCGAAGGCATCAAAGCGACCATCGCAGAGATCAAAGCAACCGCCATGTCCTTCAGGTCAGCGTCAATAAGCAAAGAGGCAGTGGATGCTCAACCTGAGTTGATGTTCACACACGTCTGGAACGTTCCGCACCCACGCAACCCGAACTTCACTGGACGTGAAGAGGATTTGAAAGTGTTACGCGACTCGCTGTTTGCGGGTAAGACGGCGGCGCTCGTGCAAACGCGAGCCATTACCGGGCTCGGCGGCGTCGGCAAGACGCAACTCGCTACCGAATATGCTTACCGCAACGGCGCGGACTACGATGTCGTGTGGTGGATACGCTCGGAAGACCCGGCGACGCTGGCGAGCGATTACGCTGGTCTTGCGACAAGACTCAATCTGCCAGAGAAAGACGCGCCCGAACAGCGTGTCGTTATAGAAGCGGTGAAAAACTGGCTGTGGTCGCACCGTGACTGGCTGCTGATCTTCGACAACGCCGAGGACGCGACATCGGTGCGCGGTTACATCCCATCAGGTAAGGCGGGTAGTGTCATCATCACGTCGCGCAGTCCGAATTGGGTGGGCATAGCCAGGCCGCTCTCGGTCGAAACGCTGCCTGAGGCAGAAGCAGTTGAGTTCCTACTCAAACGCACGCGCCAGCAGGATGAAGCGACCGCAAAGAGATTGGCTGAAGCGTTGGGATGTTTGCCGCTGGCGTTAGAACAGGCAGGTGCGTACATCGAAGTGAGCGGCTGCACGATGGCCCATTATCTGGAACTGTTCGAGAAGCGCCAGCGCGAGATGTTGCAGCGTGGCAAGCCGTCAACCGAGTATCCCGACACCGTAGCGACGACGTGGAGCCTGTCGTTTCAGAATGTCGAACACGAGAATCCGGCAGCCGCCGAGTTGCTGCGGCTGTGTGCCTTCTTCGCGCCGGATGACATTCCGCTGAAGATGCTAACCAAAGGCGCAAAGGAATTGCCCGAATCGCTAACGGCAACCGCCGCTGATGACCTGCTGCTCGATGAAGCGCTGATGGCCTTGCGCAAGTATTCGCTGGTTGAAGTAGATAACGAAACGCTGACGATTCACCGTCTGGTGCAGGCGGTCATCCGCTACACGATGGATGAAGCAGCTTTCAAGCAATGGGCAGGCGATGCCGTGCATGTCGTGAATGCTTCATTTCCAGTGGATAGTGATGATGTGCGGACGTGGCCGATTTGCGCACCGCTGCTGCCGCACGCTTCAACCGCATTGGCGCACGCCGAAGCGATTCAGTTTGCCTCAAATAAAACCGCGCGATTGTTTAATCAAGTTGGTCTTTACCTGAAAAACCGTGCGGAATACGCAGAGGCTAAGAGAATGTATGAGCGCGCCATTGCCATTGGTGAAGCGACGCTCGGCCCCAATCATCCTGACGTGGCAATTCGGCTCAACAATCTCGGCGGGGTGCTGAGAGCGCAAGGCGACCTGAGCGGCGCGAAAGCCCTCTTCGAGCGCGCCATCGCCATTGGGGAAGCGGCCCTCGGCCCCAATCATCCCACCGTGGCGATTCGGCTCAACAATCTCGGCAATGTGCTGCAAGATCAAGGCGACCTGACCGGCGCGAAGGCTCTCTACGAGCGCGCCGTCGCCATTGATGAAGCGGTGCTCAGCCCTAATCATCCTGATGTTGCCATTGACATCAACAATCTCGGCAATGTGCTGAGAGCGCAAGGCGACCTGAGCGGCGCGAAGGCTCTCTACGAGCGCGCCATCGCCATTGGCGAAACAGCCTTCGGATTAAACCACCCTCAAGTCGCACTTTACGCCAACAATCTCGGCGGGGTGCTGAGAGCGCAAGGCGACCTGAGCGGCGCGAAAGCCCTCTTCGAGCGCGCCCTCGCCATCAGTGAAGCAGCGCTCGGCCCCAATCATCCCACCGTGGCGATTCGGCTCAACAATCTCGGCGGGGTGCTGAAAGATCAAGGCGACCTGAGCGGCGCGAAAGCCCTCTACGAGCGGTCGTTGCAAATCTTGAGAAAATTCCTGGGCGTCGATCATCCATCTACGAGGACGGTGCAAGAGAATTTAGAGATTCTTGAAGAGCAACTGAAAAACGCGAAGCCGTGACCGCAAGGCAATCGTTGGGAATGCTGCCTGATGCTCCTTGAAAATAAGCGCCCAACCACAGCCCACGAAGTGGGCGACAGCATGTAGCCCAGTGTGGAGCGAAGCGCAACGCTGGGAAACCATGCCGAGATGATGTTTCGAGCCCGTGGACCGGGCGACAGAGTTTAACGCGCTGTCGCCCGTTCCACGGGCTCGCCTCTTGTTGCGCGCATGTAGCCCCGTGCGTGAGCACGGGGCTACATGCTGCCGCCTGCTCCGCAGGTTCACGTTGGACGATTGATGATCCAACCACCATCAGGCGGCAGGTGTGGCATTCAATGGCTTTCCTCAATGTCGGCATAATCCCAACGAAACGCCGCGCGAGTTCGCCATATAGGCCGCCGCTTGCTATAACATCAGTGCAACGCTGCGTCGGTTCATTGGCTGTGCAACGCATCGCAGAATTTTTATGATGTGATGAGTTTTATTGATCAACTTTTCAGGCGCGGCAGGCGTACAGCTAATCACCCGATCACATTCAGCAGTCTGAACCGAGGGAAAGAGGCGGAATGAAATTCAGCAAGCTGATTCTTAAGAATATCCTGCGCAACAAGCGGCGTTCACTGTTGACCATCTCCAGTCTCATCGTCTCGCTGTTTCTGATCATCACGCTGGCGACAAGTCTCACAGAGTTTTCGCGCGGCACCGAAGAGACTAATCCTTTGCGACTGGTCACGCGCCATTCTGTATCGCTCGCCTTTCCCTTGCCTGCCGCCTATCAGCAGCGCATGGCGCAGATTCCCGGCGTCAAAGACGTGATGAAGTTCAGTTGGTTCGGCGGCATCTACAAAGATGAGAAAAACTTCTTCGCCAACTTCGCCTGCGATGCCGAAAAGCTGCACGCCATCCTGACCGAATTGAAAATGTCAGACGCCGAGTGGCAGGCGTTCGTCGGCGACCGCCAGGGCGCGGTGGTCGGCAAAAAGCTTGTGCAGTTGTATGGCTTCACGCCCGGCCAGCGCATCACGCTCAAGAGTCCCATCTACAATGCCAGCATGGAGTTCATCGTGCGCGGCGTCTGCACGGGCGGCGATGAAAAGACGCTCTACTTTCATAGCGATTACATGAACGAATCGCTGCCGGCCTGGGCAAAAGATAAGGTCGGCACGTTCAGCATCCTTGCCAATAGCGCAGCCGACGTGCCGCGCGTCGCGCAGGCAATTGATTCCATGTTCATCAACACCGATGCGCCGACCAAGACCGAAAGCGAGCGCGAGTTCGCTCTCAGCTTTCAAACCATGATGGGCAGCGTCAAGCAGTTCATGTACGGCATCATGGGGGCGATCACCTTTTCGCTGCTGCTGGTCATGGCCAACACCATGGCCATGAGCGTCCGCGAACGCACGCGCGAAGTCGGCATGCTCAAGGCGCTGGGCTTTCAGCGCGGCACCATCGCCTGGCTGTTCGTCGGCGAGTCGCTGTTGATTGCCATCTTCGGCGCGACGCTCGGCATCGTGCTTGCGACAATGATCTTCAAAGCAGTTGACTTGAGCCACTACCTGCCCAACTTTCAATCGTTCACGCCGACGCCGACGACTTTGATTACGGCGTTCCTGATCGCCATCTTGATCGGCGCGTCGAGCGTCGTCATTTCAGCCTATCGCGTATCGGGACTGACCATCGCGGATGCCTTGCGGAGCACGGAATAATGGCGCTGCCTCTCAAATACAACCTACGCAATCTGACGGTGCGCAAGAGCACGACGCTGGCCACGGCGTTCACCATCGGCCTGACGGTCGCGGTTTACCTGATGGTGATGGCGCTGGCGCGCGGCATCGATTTGACGTTGGCGAGCAGCGGCGAACCGCTGAATCTGATCGTCCTGCGCAACGGCAGCACGGCGGAACTCAACAGCGCCGTGACCCGCGAAAACCTCAACAACCTGATGTATCTCGACGGCATCGTTCGCGAAGGCGAGCAGCCGCTGGTCTCTGCCGAAGCCATCACGCTGATCTATCGCGCACGCAAAGGCATGAGTCAGGGATCGAACATCACGATTCGCGGCATCGGGCCAATGTCAACCAAACTACATTCGGGATTCAAGCTCGCCAGCGGGCGCATGTTTCAAACCGGCCTGACCGAAGCCGTGGTCTCCAAGCGCATCGCCGAACGCTTTCAGGGCATGGATGTCGGCGACAAGTTTCGCATTCAAGCGACCGATTACACCATCGTCGGCCTGTTCGATGCCGGCGGTAAAGCCTTCGAGTCGGAGATATGGGTTGACGTGAATTCGCTGGGCAGCACCATGAAGCGCGAGTCTTATTCATCCGTGCTCCTGCGCGTCAAAGACCGTGCGACGCTCGATGAACTGGCCAAGCGCATCTCTGACGATCAACGCTTGCAGCTCAAGGCCGTCTCGGAGCGCAAGTTTTATGAAGACCAGCAGGGCGCGGCCTCGGGCATTCTGAAAGGACTGGGCGTGTTCGTGGCTTTCATCATGGCGGTCGGCGCGGGCTTTGCCGGAATGAATACGATGTACGCGGCGGTGGCGCGGCGCACCAAAGAGATCGGCACTTTGCGCGTTCTGGGATTCAATCGCCGCAGCATCCTCGCGGCCTTCATACTGGAATCCATCGCCATTGCCGTCGTCGGTGCAGCCATCGGCATTGTGCTGGCCTTGCCGCTGAATCTGGTGTCGACCGGCACTTCTAATTTCGCGAATTTTGCGGAGATCGCTTTCAATTTTCGCGTCACGCCGGACTTGATGATTTCGGCGCTGCTCTTCGGCGCGGGCATCGGCTTGATCGGCTCGCTATTGCCGTCGATTCGCGCCTCGCGTTTTCAGATCGTCGATGCGCTGCGCTCGTCGTAAATGATCATCGGCAGATTGTGCAGCGGAGTTGGCAACTGCACCCATCGAATCAAAGGTAAGAATGACTACAGGATTGAAAAGCGCTCCGGGAAACTCGGAGCTCAACGATAAATTGAAGAGCCTGCGCATAGACCGCTCGACGCGGCCTGCGCTGGGTGCGCCGAACCGCACGCCGAAGAAGTTATTGCTGGCGCTGTCAGCCCTCATTGCGCTGATCGCCGTCGCTTACGCTTACTTCTCGGCTTCGCCCAAATCCGTGACGGTTGCCGAAGTGAAGACCGAAAGCGGCACGGCGGCAGGCGCTACGGCGCTGACGGTTTCGGGCTACGTCGTCGCGCATCACAAGATCGCCGTCGGCGCAAAAGTCATGGGCCGCGTCGCCTGGATCGGCGTCGAGAAAGGCGACCACGTTGAGCAAGGTCAGACCCTCGTGCGCCTCGAAGATCAGGAGTTCCGCGCGCAGGCAGGCCAGGCCAAAGCCAACCTCGCAGCGGCGCAGGCGCGCTTGGATCAACTGCGCGCCGGCTCGCGCCCGCAAGAGAAATTGAAAGACCGCGCCGGCGTCATTCAAGCCGAAGCCAATTGGCGCAACGCGCAGGCCGAGTTCGAGCGTATTAATAAACTCCATCAATCGGGCGTCGCCTCGAAGTCCGATTTAGATCGCGCGACCATGCAGCGCGACAGCGCCGCCGCCCTGCTCGAATCAGCCAGGCAGAGTTCGCAGATGACCGACATCGGCCCGCGCGAAGAAGAGATTCGCGCCGCCCAGGCGCAAGTCCAGCAGATGAAAGCGGCGCTTGATTATGCGGAAACTCAGCTTGCCAGTACAGAGATCAAAGCGCCTGTGACCGGCACGGTTCTGCAACGCATCGTCGAGCGCGGCGAGATGGTGTCGCCATCGTCGTTTGGCGACGCAGGGGCGCGTACCTCTGTCGTCGCGCTTGCCGACTTGAACGATTTGCAGATTGAACTGGATATCAGCCAGACCGATTTCGCGCGCTTGAAGTTAAATCAGCGTGCAGAGATCATCCCCGAAGCCTATCCGAATCTGCGCTATCAGGGATTCATCGCCGAGATCGCGCCGGAAGCGAATCGCGCTAAAGCGACCGTGCAGGTCAAAGTCAAAGTCGAAAATCCCGACGAGCAGTTGCGCCCCGAGATGAACGCGCGCGTGAACTTCCTGGCCGACGCAAAGCCCAGTGACGCGCCGGCAGCAATCAACCGCGTGCTCGTGCCGAAGGCCGCCATCGTAAACAAAGACGGCGCCGATTTCGTCTTCGTCGTCAAAGGCAGCAAAGTCGAGCAGCGCGTCATCCGTCGCGGCGACGAGATAGGCGATTTATATTACGTGCTCGAAGGCTTGAGCGGCGGCGAGATGGTCGTCACAGACGGCGCAGACCAACTGCGCGACGGCAGCCGGATAAAAGAAAAATGATGCGTGGTGCGTGATGCGTGGCGCGTGATCGGAATGCAATGAGTGAGGCCGGCACAGACGCTTATTCTCATATCACGCACCACGCACCACGAACAGGAGAAACTATGCCAGAGCCGATTGTGCGCATCCGCAAGGTGAGCAAGAAATATGCGCGAGAAGGATTTGAAGTCGTCGCGCTTGATAACGTCAGCCTCGACATCGAGCGTGGTGATTTTGTCGCGCTGATGGGGCCTTCAGGCTCCGGCAAATCGACGCTGCTGAATTTGATCGCCGGCATTGACCGCTCGACCGAAGGCGAAGTCGATGTGCTCGGCACAGACCTGGCGCGGCTCAATGAAAGCCAGCTCGCCATGTGGCGCAACACGCACGTCGGCTACATCTTTCAAACCTTTAATCTGATTCCGGTGCTGACGGCTTACGAGAACGTCGAGTTGCCATTGCTGTTGACGAACCTCTCGAAGCACGAGCGCCGCCGCAACGTCGAGACGGCGCTTGAACTGGTCGCCCTCACGGATCGCATGGGGCATCGCCCGAAACAGCTATCGGGCGGTCAGGAGCAGCGCGTCGCCATCGCGCGGGCGCTGGTCATGGACCCTGATCTGTTGCTGGCCGACGAACCGACAGGCAATCTCGACGCGCGTTCGGGCGAAGAGGTGTTGAACATTCTGGCGACGCTCAACCGCGAACTCGGCAAGACGATTGTGATGGTGACGCACGACCCGCACGCCGCCAGCTATGCCATGCATGAACAGCATCTCGAAAAGGGCGTGCTGCTCGAAGGCGAGCCTGAGATGGTCAGTCAGTGAAGACCGCAGACACGAAGATCGCACGGCGTGTTGAATTTGCCTCTTTCAGGTCAATGGCATGAAGTTAAGAGTGAGAGCGAGGGGCGGCCATTTTGGAGTGCGCCGACTGGTCGGCGCTTTGGTG
>JBBWZK010000266.1:0-7136 GCA_039648975.1 Blastocatellia bacterium | reverse complement strand
CCTGTAGGTCTACTTTGTCTATTGTCTCTTGCTGTCCCATACTCTCGTTCTTCTCTCCCTCGCCGCGTCGCCGCGTCGCCGTGTCCCCGTGTCGCCTTACCGGGTATAGCGTGAGGGTTTACAAGTCGGTTAAGCTATCTTCGAGGTCTGGCGGCGATGGCAAAGCGAGAGCTGAAAAGATTGAATGATGATTTGCTGGTCGCGCTTTGTCTGCTTCTGGCATTCAGCATGGCAGGCTGTCGCCGCGCACCGCGCTCGTTGCAACCGCCGCCGCCAACCGTCGAAGCGCCGCTCGTCGACCCCTGGAAAGAAGCGGCGCACAAGGTCGAAGAAGAACGCGGCGAGCCGACAGGCCGCAAAGCCTCGATCAATACCCCAGTCGAGTTGCAGCACTACAGCGACCGGCGGCGCTTTCTCGCCGTGCAGGTCGCCGAAACACATGAGCAGCGCTACGGTCTGCCGCAAGACTACGCAGACCTTGCGGCACTCATCCGCAAAGGCGAACTGGTCGAGATGTCGCCGCTCGGCGACGATTATATTCTCTATGGCGTCGGCGGAAATGCCAGCGACGAGCCTTTCCTGCATTACGATTCCGCCAGCGGCCAGAACATCCCGCTGTTTGCAAGCGACGACGAATTCAAACGCGAAGATGCGCGGCTCAACGATTCATTGAAAGAGCCACAGGCGCGGCTCGCCGACTTCGAGCGCCAGTTGCAGCGCACAGCGAAGCGCGACCGCGTCCGCCGCCAGGCGTTGACCAATCAAATCACCGAAAGCCGCCGCGCCGTCGAAGAGATCACCACGCACAAAAAGTTGCTCGAATCGTTTTATCTGAACCGTGACAAGCGCCGCGAGTTGGCCAGTGATTATCAAACGCTCACCGCGCTCGCCGCAGACTTTAGTGGCAAAACGTACAATCTGGACGATGCGGCGGAGCGGCGCGCGTTCAAGGTGCGCCTGCTCAGTTTTCTGCGCCCGCCGGCGCGCGAGGTCTTGCTTGAGATCGCCCACGATTATAAGGCGAAGTTCAATCGTCGGCTGCCGGTCACGTCGTTGATTCGCCCGGAGCAGTATCAAATGCGACTGAGCGAAAAGAACCCGAATGCGACGCGGATTGCGACGCCGCCGCACGCCACAGGACTGGCATTTGACGTATACAACTTTTACATGACGGCGGCAGAGCAGGATTACTTAATGGGTGTGATCGCCGCGCTGAAGATGGCGGGCCGCGTCGAAGCCTTGCGCGAGAACCGCGACCACATACACGTCTTCGCCTTCGCCGACGGCGCGCGGCCCGATGAAAAGTTGATTGCCAGCGCCATCAATCAAAGCAGCGCAAAACCTGCAGCCAACAGCAAAGCAAAAAAAGCATCGAAGCCGGCGCACGTCGCTCGCAGCGGCAATAAGCCTCGCGCCGCAGCCGCGCGGGTGCGCAAAGGTAGACACTGAAGAAAATGATGAATGATGAATGATGAATGATGAACTGAAGAGGAAAAGGAAGGCGGATTATCTATGGACAATCCCACAGCCGTTTCCGCCGCGCGCCAAGCGCATCTCTAGCCATCCCCCAATTCATCATTCATCATTCATCATTTCCAACACGCTATGCCCAAAGAACGACTCGACAAGTTGATCGTTGAACGCGGACTCGCCGAGAGCCGGACGCGGGCGCAGGCATTGATTCTCGCCGGCCAGGTGCTGGTTGCCGAACAACGCGCCGACAAGCCCGGCCAGATGATCGATACGTCTCTGGAGATTCGCATCAAAGGCGAAGCGCCGCGCTACGCCAGTCGCGGCGGCTTGAAACTCGAAGCGGCGCTGCGCGAATTTCATATCGATCCAACGAATAAGACGTGCATAGATGTTGGCGCATCAACCGGCGGCTTCACCGATTGCCTGCTGCAACACGGCGCGGCGCGAGTCTGGGCCATCGATGTCGGCCACAATCAACTGGTATGGAAACTGCGCCAGGACGCGCGCGTCGTCGTCATCGAAGGACAGAACGCCCGCGACCTCGACCCCAAGCAGTTCCCCGCTCTCTTCGACATAGCGACGATGGACGTGTCGTTCATCTCGCTGACGAAAATCTTTCCGGCGCTCGCCGTTTGCCTGCCTGATGGCGCGGCGATCATCGCGCTCGTCAAGCCGCAGTTTGAAGTGGGCCGTGGTGAAGTAGGCCGTGGCGGCATCGTCACCGACCCGCTCAAACATCGACGTGTGCTGATCGAGATTGCCCGTGCGGCGGCATCATTGAACCTGTTGCCAATTGATGTGATGGCATCGCCGATTTTGGGAGCCGAAGGCAATCGCGAATTCTTGATACATTTGCAGAAGACAGACCACGCACAAACACTTCCGGCTGGAATTGAGGAAAAGATCGTCAGGCTGACATCGTGAATCGCGCCTGCTTGTAAGCTGTGCCGCGATAGATATAATTGAACGCTGATCGACACACTGTGGATGATTGATAATGCGAGTTGTCCTCACTCATCTGGTTGGCAGCGACAAAGGCAAGCGCGAGCGATTTGACAAAGAGCGCGTCTCGATTGGTCGCGCGCCCGACAACGATCTGCACTTCAACGACGGCCAGCGGCGCGTTTCGTCGCACCATGCCGAAATCAACCGGCGCGGCGAAGGCTTCCTGCTGCACGATCTCGGCTCGACCAACGGCACCATGATCAACGGTCGCCGCGTCATCACCAGCGAGTTGAATCACGACGACATGATCGAATTCGGCGCGGGCGGGCCGCTGCTGCGCTTTGTTGTCGAACTCGATGAAGGCGAACAAGCCAGTGCGGCGCAACTCGCCGGCGATTCCCCTGCGCTAACGCCACGGCGCACCACCGAGCGCTTGCCGCAGGCCGCGCCGCGCAAGCACAACGGCCCGCTGCTTATCGCTATCGTTGCTGCCATGCTGATGGGCGCGGTCGGCGGCATCCTCTTGTCTGTGCGGCTGCCTGTGCGCTCGAACAACGAGGAGATGAGTTTTGCCGAAGTCGCCGAGCAGAACCGCCCGGCGGTGGTCTTCATTCGCGCTGAGTTCGAACTCGTGGATGAAAACGGCGATGTGAAATTGACTGACGCACGTACAGGCTCCGGTTTCATCGTCTCTGCGAGCGGCTTGATCGTCACCAATCGCCATCTCATACGCGACTGGGAATACAACAAGCCGCCGCAGGAGTGGACGGGCCGCATCACGAAGCTCGAAATCATCCAGCCAGGCCAGCGCCGCGAAGACGCGACGCCCGCTGAAATCTATCGCGTCAAAGACAGTAACGAACCTGACGTGGCGATCCTGCGCATCAAGCTGGCGCAGTTGCGCTTCGTGCGCGGCATCGAGCCCGACTTGAGCCGTGTCAGTCAGGGCGAAGACGTGGCGGTGATCGGCTATCCATTCGGCCTTGACCTGTTGAAGCAGACGCACGATGAGGCCATCGAGCCATCGCTTTCTACGGGCATCGTCAGCCGCATCGGCCAGGACTTCATTCAACTGAACCTGCGCGCTTATCATGGCAACAGCGGCGGGCCTGTGCTCAATCGCAAAGGCGAAGTCATCGGCATTCTGACGGCATACGTCACCAGCGCGCAGGACATCGCGCTGGTGACGCCCATCAACGCCGCGCTCGAATTGATACGCAATACGGCAAACCTCAGCGCCCGCAACGCGCTGACCGAAAGGACTCATCATGACCAGTGAAATGCAACCGGCCACAGAACGCAAAACCTACGAACCGTTTAACCCGCCGCGCCGCGTGCTGCTCGGCCCAGGCCCCAGCCCTGTCGAAGATCGTAGTCTTCAAGCGATGGCCGCGCCGCTGCTGGGCCATCTCGACCCTGTCTTCCTGCGCTGCATGGACGACATACAGGAGTTGCTGCGTTTTTTATTCGAGACGACGAATCGCGTCACCGTCCCTGTGTCGGCAACCGGCAGCGCCGGCATGGAAGCGGCGCTGGTCAATACAATCGAGCCGGGCGACGACGTGGTGGTCTGCATTCACGGCGTCTTCGGCGAGCGCATGTTTGACATCGTCGGACGCGCCGGCGGTCGCCCCATTGCCGTGCGCGCCGAGTGGGGCACGGCGATTGACCCGGAACAAATTCGCAGCGCACTTGTCTCTTGCAGTAAGCCGAAGGCGGTCGCCATCGTTCACGCCGAAACCTCTACAGGCGTGCTGCAAGACCTCGCGGGCTTGAGCGATCTGGCGCAGGCTCACGGCGCGCTGCTCATCGTTGATGCGGTGACTTCGCTCGGCGGCCATCCGGTCGGCATTGATCGTAACGGCATTGACGTTTGTTATTCGGGCACGCAGAAATGTCTGGGAGCGCCGCCGGGCCTTGCGCCTGTGACCTTCTCGGAGCGCGCCCTTGACATCATCCGTCATCGTCAATCGAAAGTGCAGAGCTGGTATCTGGACATCTCTATGGTCGAGAAGTACTGGGGCGGCGAGCGCACCTATCATCACACCGCGCCGATCTCGATGAACTACGCGCTGCGCGAAGCCCTGCGCATTGTTTATGAAGAAGGACTGGAAGCGCGCTGGGCGCGGCACCAGCTTAATCATCGCGCGCTGGTTGCCGGCATCGAAGCGATGGGACTGGCAATGAACGTCGCGCCTGAAAGCCGTCTGTGGAGCTTGAACGCCGTGCGCGTGCCCGATGGAGTAGATGATGGACGAATTCGCGCGCGCTTGTTGAACGACCATAACATTGAAATCGGCGGCGGGCTTGGGCCGTTGAAGGGCAAGATCTGGCGCATCGGCTTGATGGGTTCGGGCAGCACGCGCGATAACGTCAGGCTGGTGCTCGACGCCTTGCAACACGCGCTCGCCGCCGAAGGCTACGGCTGTCCTTCAGGCGTCGAAGCCGCCGAGCGCGTCTATGTTTCACAATCAATTAACTAGAGCAAGGCTTGCGGCGCTTGCTATACTTGTTTTACCGCGTATCGCATCGATAGGAGAGATTAATGGCGCTCGATCAAGTTGCACTGCATCACGTCAACGTCACCGTGCCGGGCGACGCTGAAGCGGCGGCGAAGCATTTCTACAGGCAGATTCTCGGTTTTGAAGAGATTGACAAGCCCGACGCTTCGCGCTCGCGTGGCGCGTGGTATCAACTCGGCGCGGTGCAATTGCACTTATCAATCGAAGACGCGCAGCCGCCCAGCCGCCGGCACGTCTGTTATCAGGTGCGCGATGTCGCCGCTGCTGAACGCCATTTCCGCGATGCCGGCATTGAGATTCTCGATGACGAGCGCCCTCTCGCCGGCACACAGCGCTTCTTCCTGCGCGACCCCGGCGGCAATCGTATCGAGATCACCCAGGCTGATTCGGAGAATTGATTTATGGCAGATTCCGCCAAACGTAAAGAAAAACACCAGCTTGAGGAAGTCGCCAAAGTGGCGCTGCCGTCGACGCTCTTCCTCAATCGCCAGTTGCTGTTCAACCGCGAACTCAGTTGGGTCAACTTCAACGCACGCGTGCTCGAAGAGGCGTTCGACAAATCGCATCCGCTGCTTGAGCGCTTGAAGTTCCTGGCGATCTTCTCGACGAATCTCGACGAGTTTTTCATGATCCGCGTGTCGGGATTGAAGCAGCAGATCGAGGAAGGCATCACCGAATTGTCTTATGACGGGTTGACGCCGACAGCACAATTGAAAGTCATCGCCGACCGCCTGCATCCGATGCTCGCCGAGCAGATACGCTGCCTGAAAGAAGACCTTCTGCCTGAACTGGCTTCGCAGGGCATCACGCTGACGCCCTATCGCGCGCTCTCGGATCGCGAGCGCCGCGCGCTCAACGATTACTTCGTGCAAAACGTTTTCCCTGTGCTGACGCCGCAGGCAGTCGATCCGAGCCACCCGTTCCCTTACATCTCGAATCTGAGCTTGAATCTCGGCGTCATGATCGAGCCGTCGGACGGCGTGGACGATTCCGTGCTGATGAGCGGGCCGCGATTTGCGCGCGTCAAAGTGCCGCCCATCGTGCCGCGTCTGGTCCCTGTCGGCGATTCGGGAACCGAGTTCACGCTGCTCGAAGAAGTGATTGCCGCCAACATTCACAGCCTGTTTCCCGGCATGAAGATTGGCGAGTTCCATCCCTTCCGCGTGACGCGCGACGCCGACATCGAAATCCGCGATGACGAAGCCAACGACCTGCTGCGCGTGCTTGAGCAGGAACTGCGCCGGCGGCGGCGTTTCGGCAGCGCCGTGCGCCTGGAAGTCTCTGCCACCATGCCGCCGGATATGGTGGCTTATCTTACCAACTCGCTCGACCTGACGAGCGATGACGTGTACGCGATTGACGGCCCGCTGAACGTGCCGGATTTGATGGGGCTTTACAAGCTCGACCGGCCCGAACTGAAAGACAAGCCGTTCGTCGCGTCGATTCCTTTATCGCTGCGCTCGAATGAGTCGATCTTCGAGGTCATCAAACGCCAGGACATTCTCGTGCATCATCCGTACAACTCGTTTGCGACGGTGGTTGATTTCATCAACAGCGCCGCGACCGACCCGGACGTGCTCGCCATCAAGATGACGCTTTATCGCACAGGGCAGGATTCGCCCATCATCCGCGCCTTGATGGCCGCCAGCGAACGCGGCAAGCAAGTCGCCGTGCTGGTCGAACTGAAAGCGCGCTTTGATGAAGAGAGCAACATCGGCTGGGCGCGGCGACTGGAGCAGGCGGGCGTGCATGTCGTTTATGGCTTGCTTGGCTTGAAGACGCATTGCAAGCTGGCGCTGGTGGTGCGGCGCGAAGGCGATTCCCTGCACCGCTACGTCCACATCGGCACGGGCAATTACAACGCCACGACGGCGCGCATCTACACAGACCTCGGCCTGTTCACCGCAGACGAACAGATCGGCGCAGATGCGACAGACCTGTTCAACTTCCTGACAGGCTACTCGCGGCAGACCGAATATCGCCGCCTGCTGGTTGCGCCCGTTAACATGCGCGAGCGTGTCAATGCGCTGATTGACCGCGAAATCGACCACGAGAAGGACGGTCGCCCGGCACGCATCATCGCCAAGATCAACAGCCTGACGGACACCAAAGTGATCCGCAAATTGTATGAAGCATCACAGGCCGGCGTGCAGATCGATCTGCTGGTGCGCGGCGTCTGCTCGCTCAGGCCGGGGG
>JBBWZK010000265.1:0-10484 GCA_039648975.1 Blastocatellia bacterium | reverse complement strand
TCAGAATCGCAATGATCGGCACGCGCCGATCGATCTCGCCGTTCAAAAGGACGTTGGCAATGCGTCTCATCACCTGTTGCTCGAAATAATCTCTTAGCTCGCGCATCCGATCGGTGCGTTCAGCTAAATGCAGGCGGGCCAGCCCGGCGGCGCGGCCAAGCCCGACAACGCCCGGCACGTTCTCAGTCCCGGCGCGGCGGTCGCGCTCGTGATGCCCGCCGGTCATCTGCTTCGCGAGGCGCACGCCTTTCCTGATGAACAACGCGCCGACGCCTTTCGGCCCATGCAGTTTGTGGCCTGAGAGCGACAACAAGTCGACGCCGAGACGTTTCACATCAACCGCGACTTTGCCGACCGACTGCACCGCATCGGTGTGCAGGTGCAAAGCCTGCTGCCCGCGCGTGCGACGTTCGCGGACGATTTCAGCAATACCCTCTAGAGGCTGAATTACACCAGTCTCGTTATTGGCATGCATCACGGAGATCAGCACCGTATGGTCGTTGATGGCCGCGCGCACCTCGTCCAGACTGACCATGCCATTCTTTTGCACTGGAAGATAAGTCACGCGCGCGCCGGCCTGTTCGAGCGCCTCACAGGTAGCAAGCACCGCCGGATGTTCAATCTTCGTGGTGATGAGATGAGGCTCGCACTCGCCGTGGACTGTGGCGATGCCGCGAAGAGCGAGATTATCGGCTTCGGTGCCGCCGGCGACAAAGACGATTTCGCTCGGCGCGGCATTGATGAGCGCAGCAACTTCGCGGCGCGCGCGCTCGACCAACGATTTGGCCTGCTGGCCAAACCCGTGCACGGATTGCGCATTGCCATACGTCTCGGCGAAGCAAGGCAACATCGCCTCGATGACTTCGGGCAATATGGCGGTCGTCGCGCTGTTGTCTAAATAGATTCTCATCAGTCCAGAGAGTCCAGAGAGTATTGAGAGTATTGAGAGTCTGGGGAGCGTTTGAGAAAAGTCCCGTTAGGGACGCAATGTTTATAGTTGTAGGTGTTAAAAAGAATCCCAGCCCCGTAGGGGCGAAATGTCGACATTGCGCTCCTAACGGAGCTTGATCCTTGGTCTGAACTGCTTACTATAAACATTGCGCTCCTACGGAGCTGACTTCTCAGATACCCTCTCCAAACTCTCCAGACTCTCCAGACTATTATCCGTGCTCTTCCTGCCACTCGTCGTACCAGGCCATCTGTATGGCTTCGAGTTTTTTTTCGTTCGACTCTTTCGGGTCGCCGGTGAAACCGTCGAGTTCGAGCACCCAGTGATAGAGATCGGTGAAGCGCACCGTCAGCGGATCAACCTCCGGGTGCGCTTCCAGCAGCCGTATGCCGATCTCTTCAACATCCGTCCAGTTCACTTCTGCCATCGTCCCTCCAACTTCGGCAGCGCGCCATGCGACCGCCCCTGGCTTTGTCTCAATTGAACTCCTCATCCATCGGGCCGCCGCCCATAAATCCGGTCAGGCCCTCGCGAACATCGTCAATCGTTTCGAGTTCCTCGACCAGTCGCAGCCGTATGCCCAGATGCGTGGCCGTCGGCAACAGCATATCGAACAACTCTTCTTCGGCGACGTTGATGTGCTTCGGCAATCGCTTGCCCTCTTCGATGAAACTGAGAAACTTGTTCTGAAACTCCGGCAGGTAGCCTTCAGGCTTGGCCAGGTCAAAGCCGAGGATGAAATGCGAATCACGATCTACGCAGATGAACATCAAAGGGAAGTAGGGCCGGTCGCCTTCGCCGGTAATCGGGAACGGCGCATGAAAGAAATCGACTTCCCAGGTTCCTGGATAGAAGACGCTTGATTGCTTAATCTGCGCCAGTCGCAATGCATCGGGCGGCGGCACGTCAAGGGGCTCTTCCTCTTTCAGCGGCGCAGGCGTCAGCCAGCGTTCTTTCCACACCGGCTGGCCGTTATGCGGCTCCGGGACGCGCACCAGATAAAGGTCTTCTTCGGGCGCTTCGAGCAGGTCGGGATTGGCGCGCAAACGCTCGGTGACATCGACGGCCTGTTGCAAGGCCAGCGTCAGAAAGCGCGCTTCTTCGGCGGTCACCTGCCAAGGCATATAGCCGGGCCGATAGCTGCGAAAGACCGGCCACGCTTGCCGGCCACGGAATTTCAAGCCGAGCGCTTTGATCGTCTGCAAATCGGTCTTTTCGAGACCGCCGCGATCTTCAAACGACGCCATCAGGCAGCGCTGCAAGAACAACATGTCTTCGTCGTCCTCTTCCAGTTCGCCCGACTGCATCATCAGATACGTATCCAGGCCATCGGTGCCGAGATAAACGCCCAGCGCCAGCAACTCGCCGAGATTGCCCATGACACAGCAATAGCCAACTTCGCCTGTCTCAGGATTGAGCACACCGAAAAGCTCGGAGTCATCCATCCATTCCCACGGGCGCAGCTTGTAAAACTGGCCGGCTGCTTCATAGAGCGCTTGCCATTCCTGAGACGACGGTGGGGTTTCGTTCATTGGCATTCCTCGCTTTCGCTGCCTTTGAAGATGATTTCAATCGGCAATCTCGACGGTCACGTCGCCCTTGACGACCGCCTGACAACCGAGCCGCGAATGCAACGTGACGCTATCGGCCATGTAGATGCGGTCTTCTTCGTCCTCGTCCATCTCCGTAAGGTTCGCTTCGCCCTGCTTGACGATGATGTGACAGGTCGTGCAAGCGCAGTTGCCGCCGCACGAATGCTCAAGCTCGATGCCGTAGTTGAGCGCGATGTCCAGCAGCGAGCCTTCCTTGCCGTGCTCGTGATAAGGCGTCGCGCCCGGCTGGTAATCGACCGTCACCGGCTCTTCGCCTTTACGAAGAAATGTAATTTTGTACACTTTTTGCGCCGTCTCCGGCTGTTCATCCATCACGGCGCTGCCCGTCGCTTCTTTCGCGTCCATAATTCAACCTTCTGCCACTTCCGATGCTTTGCGGTCTTTCAATGCCCCAAGCACTGCGCTGTCCATGATCAACTCGGCCAGATGATGCGCCACCTCATCGAGTTGTTTGATGCGTGCGCGAATCAAGCGATGATCTTCGCCGCCGATGGCCGTCTGCAATTCAGCAATCGCCTGGCGAATTCGCTCGCGTTCTTCGGCGCTCACCAGTTCGCCGCGTTCCGCGAGCGCACGCTCCGAAGCGCGCAACACGGTGTCAGCCTCGGTGCGTGCTTCGACCAGTTGGCGCTTGCGCAGGTCTTCTTCAGCGAACTCCATCGAATCCATCAGCATTTTTTCGATCTGCTCGTCGCTGAGTCCATAAGACGGCTTGACCTCGATGGATTGCTGCTGACCGCTGCGCACGTCTCTGGCGCTGACGGTGAGGATACCGTTGGCGTCAATCAAGAACTTCACTTCGATGCGCGGCAATCCGGCGGGCTGCGGCGGAATGCCTTTCAAGGTGAAGCGCGCCAGGCTGCGGCAATCGTCGGCCATCTCGCGCTCGCCTTGCAGCACGTGAACGTCAATGCCTGTCTGCTTGTCCACCCAGGTCGTGAACATCTCTGAAGCCGACGCAGGGATCGTCGAGTTGCGATTGATGATCTTCGCCACCACGCCGCCCATGGTTTCGATGCCGAGCGAGAGCGGTGTGACATCCAGCAACAATAGATCGCGGCGACCACCGGCGAGAATGTCTGCCTGAATCGCTGCGCCGAGCGCCACCACTTCATCGGGATTGAGTTCCGTGTGCGGCTGGCGCTTGAACAACTGTTCAACGCGGCGGCGCACCAGCGGGATGCGCGTCGAGCCGCCGACCATCACCACTTCGTCAACCTGCGCGGCATCGAGATCGGCATCTTTAAGCGCCTGTTTGCAGGGGCCGAGCGTCTGCTCGATTAAATCGGCAATCAAGCGCTCGAACTCGTCGCGGCTAATTTCACGTTGATAGGCGACGCCGCTTTCCGCCAGGTTAATCGCCACGGTCGCGCTTTCGCTTTCCGAGAGGTCGTGCTTGACGGCGATGACGGCTTTGCGAATCGCTTGAAACGCTTTGTGGTCGCGGCTCAGGTCGCGGCCCTTCTGCGTTTTGATTTCGTCGAGCACCAGGGCGATCAAACGATTATCAATGTCGTCACCGCCCAGATGCGTGTCGCCGTTCGTCGCCAGCACTTCAAAGATGCCTTCGCGCAAGCGCAGCAGCGAGATGTCGAACGTGCCGCCGCCGAGATCATACACCGCGATGAGCGCTTCTTCGCGACGGTCTATGCCGTAAGCCAACGAGGCGGCGGTCGGTTCGTTGACAATGCGCAGCACGTCTAGCCCTGCCAGATGGCCGGCGTCTTTGGTGGCCTGGCGCTGCGCGTCGTTGAAGTAGGCCGGCACGGTGATGACTGCCTGCGTCACCTCTTCGCCGAAGAACTGTGAAGCGCGCTCTTTCAACTCGCGCAGCACGAAGGCAGAGATTTCCGGCGGCGTGAACTGGCGGTCGCCCATTTGAAAGCGAATGACATGCTCACTGCCGGCGGCGATTTGAAAGGGAACCAGCCTGATGTCTTCCTGCACATCGGCGCTGCCTTTGCCCATGAAGCGCTTGACCGAATAAATGGCTTTGCGCGGCTCGGTAATCAACCGCTCGCCCGCTTCTTCGCCGACCAGCAAGCGCTGTTCAGCCGTGTCGTAATAAACAATCGAAGGCACGAGCGCATTGCCCTGCTCGTCGCGGATCACCTGCGGGCCGCTCTCCTTCATATAAGCGACGTGGCTGTTGGTGGTGCCCTGATCGATGCCGACGCCGCGACGCGATTTCGGGCGACCGCTCATGCTTAATTCAATACGTGGCATTCGTTACAATTCCTCCTTGATGTCGCGCACGAGGTTGCGAATGTATGAGCGATGCGACAGCAATTCGCTCATGCGGTCAAGCACCGGCTGGCCCTCGCGTTCCTCCGCACCGCGATCAACCAATGCATCCCAGTCCGCGAACGACGCGAACAATCGCGCGTCAATATCCTTCAGCTTGTCCTTCAATCCGTCGAGCGCTTCTTCGAGCGCGGCGCGCGCTTCCTGTACCTCGTCTTCGTCGCTCATCTGCTTTGCGGCTTTCAGTTCTTCGATCTGCATATTCAACTCGAAGACTTCTTCGAGCAGATCGGGCGGCGCTTTCTTTTCGGCTTCCTTGTAGCCCGCCAGCCCGAGCAGATACCCGGCCCGCGCCGTGCGGTCGCGCAGCGTGCGGTGCGCATCGTTGAGACGCGAGGCGCGCTCGACGCTGGCCTGACGCTCCGCCTCCGAGGCGTTCATGAAGTAATCGGGGTGAAGCTGGCGGCTGAGCGCATAGAAGGTCGTTTCGAGCGCGCTTTCATCAAGGCGAAGCTTGCGCGGCAGGCCGAAGAAAGAAAAGTAATCGCCGTCGGCGGCAAGGGGCAAAATCTTGCCGCAGGCAGAGCAAACATGCACATCCTCAGACTTAGCGCCGCAATGCGGGCACGCACTCGGCGTCGTTCGATTGGTTATCGCTTCGGCCATACTCAATCAGCGGCCCTCCTATAGCAATTCAGTTTCGTCAGGTAGCGCAAGCTAACCGCCTTGCGCTACCTCCAATCGGAATCCTCTATAAGTTGCCAATTGACAATTCGCAGACATAGTCACCTTCAAAAAAATGATGGTTGAGTCGTGACGCACTCAACCATCAGGCTCTGTTGAAACGGATTCCCCGTTCTAATCGTTTCCATGCACGCCTCGCGCTGTCAGGCGAGGCGGCCAGAACGGCACTCTGGCCGCGCCGCTAAACGGCGAACGATTCACCGCAGCCGCAATCACCCGAAGAGTTCGGGTTGATAAAGGTGAAGCCGCGCTGCATCAATCCTTCGTCTTTCCAGTCGAGCGTCGCGCCGCCCAAATAGAGCAGACTCTTCATGTCAACGAAGATCTTGACGCCGTCCTGCTCAAAGACTTTGTCGCCCGGACGCTGTTCAGTATCGAGCGCCAGATTGTAGCTCAGGCCCGAACAGCCGCCGCCCTGCACGCCAACCCGCAGGCCGCCTTCGCTCAAGCCGTTATCGCGCATGATCTCACGAATCCGCGCCGCTGCGTTTGCAGTCACTTGAATCACGTTCACACACCTCTTTCCGCATCTGCGCCGCGCCAAAGGATGATTGCATCGCCCGGCTTACGCGCCGGCGCTGACTTCTTCGCTTTGCTTTTCAGCGCTGCCCTGTTTCTCTTTGTAATCGCGGATGGCCGCTTTGATGGCGTCCTCCGCGAGCACCGAGCAATGAATCTTGACCGGCGGCAGATTCAACTCTTTGACAATCTCTGTATTCTTGATCGTCAACGCCTCGTTCACCGTGCGGCCTTTGAGCCACTCGGTCGCCAGGCTGGAACTGGCGATGGCCGAGCCGCAGCCGAACGTCTTGAACTTGGCGTCCTCGATGAGTTCCGTCTCCGGGTTGATCTTGATCTGAAGTTTCATCACATCACCGCATTCCGGCGCGCCCACCAATCCGGTGCCGACGCTAGGATCTTTTTTGTCGAGGCTGCCGACGTTGCGGGGGTTGTTGTAGTGATCAATTACTTTATCGCTGTAAGCCATTTTGCTTTTCCTCTCTTGTCAGTCGCTTCGGAGTCAAATGCTTAAACTGTTTTCGGTTTCGCGTCGCGTTCAAAGCTACTCGCCTGCCCACTGCACTTTGCTGAGGTCGACGCCTTCCTGCACCATCTCCCAGAGCGGCGATAGTTCGCGCAGACGGTTGACGGCTTCGTTGACGCGGCCAATCGTGTAATCGACTTCTTCTTCGGTATTGAAGCGGCCAAGCCCGAAACGAATCGAGCTATGCGCCAACTCTTCGCCGACGCCCAGCGCCTTCAGCACGTAGCTCGGCTCAAGGCTCGCCGATGTGCAGGCTGACCCCGAAGAGACGGCGATGTCGTTGATGCCCATCAGCAGCGATTCGCCTTCGACATAGGCAAACGAGATGTTCAGATTGCCCGCCAGGCGATGTTCAAAGCTGCCGTTGATGTAGACATCAGGAAGCTCGTCCATAAGGCCCCGGCGCAGCTTCTCGCGCAGCGTGTAGATGCGCGTGCTGTCGGTTTCCATATCCGCCCTGGCAATTTCTGCGGCCTTGCCCAGACCGACGATGCCCGTGACGTTCAACGTGCCGCTGCGCATGCCGCGCTCGTGGCCGCCGCCGTCGATCATCGGCACCAGCATCACGCGCGGATTCCTGCGGCGCACGTAAAGCGCGCCGACGCCTTTCGGCCCATACATTTTGTGCGCGCTCACTGACACCAGATCGACGTTCAGTTCGTTGACGTTGAACGGCACCTTGCCGACCGATTGGGTCGCATCGGTGTGGAACAACACGCCGCGCTCTTTGCAGACCTTGCCGATTTCGGCGATGGGCTGCAACACGCCGATCTCATTGTTGGCGTGCATCACCGATACCAAAATCGTCTTGTCGGTGATGGCCCGCTTCACGTCGTCGGGCGAAATCAAGCCGTCGCTCGCAACGGGCAGATAGGTGACTTTGAAGCCGCGCTTTTCAAGCTTCTTGCAGGTGTCGAGCACGGCTTTGTGCTCGGTGACCACCGTGATAATGTGATCGCCGCGTTCGTAGTACATATCGGCGACGCCTTTGATCGCCAGATTATCGGATTCGGTCGCGCCGCTGGTGAAGACGATCTCTTTCGAGGTCGCGCCGATCAAATCGGCGACCTGCTTGCGGGCGTTCTCGACGGCCTCTTCCGCCTGCCAGCCGAATTCGTGATTGCGGCTCGCGGCGTTGCCGAAAATTTCAGTGAAGTACGGACGCATCGTCTCGAAGACGCGCGGATCAACCGGCGTCGTCGCGTGATAGTCCATGTAAATCGGGAGCTTCAGCGCCATATTCTCTCCTTCAACTCGTATGAAGTTTCAGTCGTCTACTCGCAGATCATTGCCTCAGTCTCGCTCAAGCCACTTCCACCGTTTCCACCAGTTCCGCCGCTTTCGCTTCTGGCGAGTGCCCGTCGCCTTTGGCGTGTTCAAGGATGCGTTGCGACTTGATTCTCAAGCCGTAAACTACTTCCGGCTTCGACTTGTTCGCCAGATCGGCCAGCGTGATCGAATCCAAAAAATTGTCGACGTGCTCGGCCAGTTGCTTCCAGACTGCGCCGCCAATGCACGAATCGCTGATGCGGCAATTATCAACCGAGCCGTCATTGCTGAAACAGGAACTCGTGTACAGCGGCGGCTCGATCAGCCGCACGATCTCGCCGATAGTAATGACCGTGGCGTCGCGCGCCAGCAGGTAGCCGCCATGCGGCCCGCGAATGCTGTTGACGATGTTGCCTTTGCGCAGCGATTGAAATATCTGTTCAAGAAACAGCAGCGAAATTCCTTCACGCTTCGAGATCGCCGCCAGCGCCACCGGCCCGCCATTGGAGTTCTGCGCAATGTCGAGCATCGCGCGCACCGCATATTTGCCTTTCGTGGAAATCTGCATCTCCGGCCTCGCTGAAACTTCAATCCTTATTTTATATACCCGACTGATAAAGTCAAGTTTTTCCAGACTAAAATACTCAGGATTATATCGGACGACCTAAACAGACAAATAACTCAACTTAAATGGTCTCCTGCAAATCGGTTGCTAGCGGCAAAGGCAGCAAATCAGCGAAGCGATCACGGCAATTCGGCTTAAAAGAATCGCTGGCTACCAGCGAAGATGACGGACGGTGAGCGCATTGAACATGGCGCGCGAATCTCAAAGATTGAATGTGCCGGCAAGCTGGCGTAATCTTGCAGTTGGCAAATGGCCAGGAGGTACAGCTATGGCAGCCCAACACAAACCGCGTTACACATTGGCAGAGTATCTCGAACTGGATAGAACCTCTGAAGAACGCCTGGAGTATTGGGATGGCGAAATCTTTGCGATGAGTGGTGCCAGTGAGAATCATCTTGAAATTGAAGCGAATCTAGTTGTGATGTTCAGAACAGCATTAGCTGGACGTAACTGCCGCATCTTTACGGCTAATGCTCGGATTAAAGTGCCGACCGCACCGCCATATCGTTATGCGGATCTATCAGTTTTGTGCGGCAAAGCGCAATTTGTGGAGATCAGCGGAGTTGATGCTTTAACCAATCCGACTTTGCTGATCGAGATTCTCTCGCCTTCGACTGAAGCTTATGATCGCGGTGATAAATTCTCACGCTATCAATCGATTCCGAGTTTCCGCGAATACTGGCTGGTAGCGCAGCATCGGCCACACGTCACGCAACTCGTTCGTCAGGATGATGGTTCATGGCTGCATCGTGAATTTAATACGCTGGAAGAGGTTTTGAAATCCGCCTCGCTGGATTGCGAACTGGCCCTGCGCGATATTTATCAGGGCGTTTCTTTTCCTGCCGAAACCACCGAGCCGCCACTTGAAACAACGCCGCGCAGCTAGATTGGCCAAGGCAATCACTCGCCGCTAGCGCGTTAATGACTTGAGTTTCTGCAAGCGTTCTTCAGCCGCCGCCAACGTCTCTTCTTTTTTGCAGAAGGTGAAGCGCACCTGATGGCGGCCCAGGTGCGGCTCGTGATAAAAGCTGCTGCCGGGCACGACCGCGACGCCGACCTCTTTCACCAGGAACTTCGCAAACTCAATATCATTGTCGTAGCCGAAGGCGCTGATGTCGGTCATCACGTAATAAGCGCCTTCGGGATCGTAGCAGCGAAAGCCGACCTCTTTCAGCACCGCCAGGATACGCTGGCGTTTCTCATCGTAGCTGGTTTGCAGCTTGTCGTAATAGACGCGCGGCAATCGCAAGGCGTGCGCGCCGGCCTCTTGCAAAGGCGCTGCCGCGCCGACCGTTAGAAAGTCATGCACCTTGCGAATCGCCTGGGTGATGTCGGGCGGAGCAATCGTGTAGCCGACTCGCCAGCCGGTCACCGAATAGGTTTTTGATAAGCCGTTAATCGTAATCGTGCGGTCGCGCATGCCGTCGAGCGTCGCCATAGCGATGTGCGACTTGCCGTTAAACAGAATGTGCTCGTAGATTTCGTCTGTAATGGCAATGACATTCCACTTCTGGCAGAGCGCCGCGATGAATTGCATCTCTTCGCGGCTGAAAACCTTGCCGGTCGGGTTGTTCGGCGTGTTGATAATGATGGCTTTGGTGTGTTCGTTGAACGCCGCCGCCAGTTCCGTCTCGTCGAAATGCCAGTCCGGCGCAACCAGCGTCACGTAACGCGGCGTCGCACCCGAAAGGATCGCATCGGGGCCGTAGTTTTCATAAAACGGCTCGAAGACGATCACTTCATCGCCGGGATTGATGATCACCATCATCGCCGCCATCATCGCTTCCGTCGATCCGCAGGTGACGCAGACTTCGCGTTCCGGGTCGACTTCCATGCCGAGATACCACGCCGCTTTCTCGGCAATCGCGTTGCGGAAATTCTTTGCGCCCCAGGTGATCGCATATTGATTCACGTCGGCCATGATGGCGTCGCAGGCGGCGAGCTTGATCTCTTCAGGCGCGGCAAAATCGGGAAAGCCCTGCGACAGGTTGATGG
>JBBWZK010000243.1:0-18654 GCA_039648975.1 Blastocatellia bacterium | reverse complement strand
GCGCAAACGCGCGGATCGTCGTCAGCGACACCGGCGAAGGCATCAGCGAGAATTTCCTGCCCTACATCTTTGACCGCTTCCGGCAAGCCGATGGCTCGCTGACCCGCCGGCAGGGCGGGCTGGGGCTGGGGCTGGCGATTGTCAAGCATCTGATTGAACTGCACGGCGGCACCGTCTACGCTGACAGCGCCGGAGAAGGGCGCGGCGCGACCTTCACGATTGAACTCCCGCACAGGATTGAGCGCCGGCGCGCGAAAAGCCGCAAAGAAGAGACTGAGGGGCTGATTCGCAATGAGAATTACAATGTCCGCCGGCAACCGCTGCCTTCGCTTGAAGGCGTGATGGTGCTGGTGGTTGATGACGACCGCGATACGCTGGAGATGGTCACCGCTGTGCTGACAGAGTACGGGGCTACTGTGCAGGGAGCGGCTTCTGCTGCCGAGGCAATCGACACGTTGCAATGGTGCAGGCCCGACGTGCTGGTATCCGATCTGGCGATGCCGGATGAGGATGGTTACTCGCTGATCAGGAGGGTGAGAGACTCAGAGGCGGAAAGCGATCATCCGATTCCGGCTCTGGCATTGACCGCTGTAGACAGGGTGGATGACCGTATGCGCGCCTTGTCGGCAGGATTCAATATGTTCGTGCCGAAGCCGGTTGAGCCGGACGAGCTGATCGCGGCTATCGCTAACCTTGCCGAGCCCGCGACGACGAAATACAGATAGGGATGAATGTAAAGCTGTCGATGTATCATGTATTCGGTACGGATATAGGTTTATTCTCTGAGGAGCAATATGGCGCGCACGCTTGGACTTTTGATCTTGATGATGTTCGTCACCCCTGTGGTTTGCAGCACCGCTTCATTCGCCTATCAGCAAAAGACGGTTTATATCTGCCCGATGCACCCGGAAGTGCAATCATCGAAGCCGGGCCGCTGCCCGAAGTGCGAGATGCGACTGGTTGCCAAATCAGCCACGCCGGAAAAACAAATGGCAACGCCGCCCGCCGCCGAGCCGCCGGCCTTGACCAGACAGCAATCACGCGAGATCGTGCCGTCAACGGACGGTTATACCTGCGCCATGCATCCGGAGATTCGCACGTCGAAGCCGGGCAAATGTCCAAAGTGCCAGATGACCCTGGTCGCCGTGACCCCTGAAAATCCAGATGCCTTCGATCTGCGAATGGAAGCGACGCCGCGTGCGCCAAAACCGAATCAGCCGCTGAAGCTGCGCTTTTCAATCTTCAATCCGAAGACCGGCCAGCAGGTCAAAGATTTTCAGATCATTCACGATAAGCTCTATCACCTTTTCGTCGTCAGCCAGGACTTGAGCGAGTTCCAGCACATCCATCCGGTCTTTCAAGACGACGGCTCATTCACGATAGAAACCCAGTTGCCGCGCGCCGGGCTTTACAAGATCTATTCGGATTTTTATCCGAGCGACGGCACGCCGCAGGTTTTGCAACAGCACATAGCGACCGCCGGCTACCAGCCCGACCTGGTTGGCGCAACGCCGCGCCTTGTGGCCGACACTACATTTGTGAAGACGGTTGACGGCATCCGGATCGACTTAAAGCTGGAGCCAGAGGAGTTGATCGCCGGCCAACCCCTGGCGTTGAAATATCACCTGACGGATGCACGGACGGGCGAACCTGTGCGCGACCTCGCGCCTTACCTGGGCGCGATGGGCCACACTTTGATTTTGAGTGAAGACCAGGCCGATTACGTGCATTCGCATCCGGAAGAAGAAGTCGCGCCGAACGCCGATCAAGCGAAACTGCGCGGCGGCCCCGACGTGAGCTTCAATGCCTTCCTGCCGCGCCAGGGCAATTACCGCATCTGGACGCAATTCCAGCGCGGCGATCATCTCACCACCGTCTCATTCACGATTCACGCCGAGCCGTTGAAGTAGCGCAAGCTAACCGCCTTGCGCCGACTAATACGCAAGCTAACAGCTTGCGCTACATGGAAGATCGAAGACGGGTCCGCGTCTACAAGAGCAGCTTAGAATTGCGCGTCAGTTCGCGGAAACGGCGCTGGATGACGCGGGCGATATTGGCTTCTCTGGGGTTGTATTGCTTCACATCATAACTGGCGACCAGCGCGATCTCGCGCGCCGTCGAGGTGAGAAAGACTTCGCGCGCATCGAGCAGGCGTTGCGTCGTAAAGCTGCCTTCGACAAGATGCAATTTTGCCTGCGCCGCGATGTCGCAAACGAAGCGGCGCGTGATGCCGGCTATCGCGCCGGTTGCCAGCGACGGCGTGAAGAGTTCGTCGCCCTGCGCCCAGAACAGATTCGCCGCCGTCGCGCCAACCATCTCGCCGCGTTCATTCAATAACACGGCTTCATCGAAACTGCGTGAACGCGCTTCATCATAAGCCAGCAGGTTCTCAATCATCGCCGTGCGCTTGATCCCTGTGAGCGGCCCGCTCGATAGCAGACGGTAAGGCGATACGGTCAGCGCAATCGACGAGGGGAGCCGCGCCGCCTCGCTCGCCGTGAAGATCAACACATCGGCTTCGCGCGCCGACGCGCCGCGCCAGGAGCCGGCTTCGCCTTTGAGAATCGTGATGCGCGCGCGGCCTTGCTCGACCGCATTCGCGGCCACAATATCGCCGAGCGCCTGCTTGATCATTGCGACATCGATGCCGACCGGCACGCGCGCTTTTTCCGAAGACTTGAGCAGACGTTCCCAGTGATGCTCGAAGGCAAACGCCCGGCCCGCGTATATCCGCAGCGTCGTAAACAAACCCCAGCCGTAGAGCACACCGGCGAGGGTCGGCGCGATCTTCGCGTCGCTCACATCAAGGATGCGGTCGTTGTGATAAACCAGGCGATCCATAAGTCAGGCGGCAGGCGGCAGGCAGCAGGAGGCAGTTATTGATTGAGGAGATGAGATGATGTTCATTAGATTCGATTCGTAATACTGTCTTTCAAAATTTATCGGATGTAGGGCAGCCTGAACTGCCTCCTGCTTCCTGCTTCCTGCCTACTGCTTCTCCCCTTTCAGCAAAGCCAGATACTTGTCGGGGAAGCTCGACGGGCGGCCTTCGGCGTTGATCAGCACATGCAAGGTTTCGCCGGTTGCCAGCAGCGCGCCGTCCGCACGGTGAATCTCATAACCAAAGCGTAGCGTCCGTCGCGTGACCTCTGTCGCACGCGTCTTGACCGTCAGATCGTCTTCGTAACGCGCCGGCGTCTTGTAGCGGCAGCGCACGTCGGCAACGATCATGAACAGGCCGCTGTCGCGCTCCATGTCTCGGTAAGAAAAGCCACAATCATGGCAATACTGGCTGCGGCCCACTTCAAACCACACCAGGTAGTTCGCATAATAGGCAACCCCCATCTGATCGGTTTCGGCATAGCGGACGCGAACTCGCGATTCGCTGATCAAATCATTGATGCCGGCTTCGTTCTTATGTCGTCTGGTCATGGTGCGTTTACTCTCGGCGGCGATTGTAGCGACCGCGCCGCGAACTCTGAAGCCATGCCGCGAGCCGAGTTGTCTTGCCGGAGGCCGGTTTCTATAGTTCATATCAATATGTCGGAACGCGCTCTGGCACTGTCAACCGATCTTTATGAACTGACGATGGCCGCCGCTTACTTCGATAATCGCATCGCGACGCGCGCCATCTTTGAGTTGTTCGTCCGCCGTTTGCCTGATCATCGCGCTTATCTCATCGCCGCCGGGCTCGAACAGGCAATTGATTACCTGGCGTCGCTGCGAATGACGAGCGAGCAGATCGATTACCTGCGCGCGCATCCGGCCTTCGCCAACGTATCGCGCCAATTCTTCGACTATCTTGCCGATCTTCGCTTCACGGGCGATGTCTGGGCGATGCCCGAAGGCACTGCGGCGTTCGGCAATGAGCCGATGCTGCGGGTTTCTGCGCCGATCATCGAAGCGCAGATCGTCGAGACGTTTCTGCTGACTAGCATCGCTTCGCAAACGATGATCGCCTCGAAGGCGGCGCGCGTCGTGGCGGCAGCCGCAGGCCGCGAGGTCATCGAATTCGGCACGCGGCGGGCGCTCGGCAGCGAAGCCGGATTGTTCGCGGCGCGCGCCGCCTACATCGGCGGCGCGATAGGCACGTCAAGCGTCGAAGCCGGTTATCTGTTCGGCATCCCGACCTACGGCACGTTGGCGCATTCGTTCGTCATGTCGTTCGATGATGAAGACGAAGCCTTCCGCGCCTTCCTCAAGGTCTTCCCGAAAACGGCGACGGTTCTGGTCGACACCTACGACACGCTGGCCGCCGTCGAGCGACTGGCGCGCGATTACGGGCCGGTGATTCCAGCCGTGCGGCTCGACAGCGGCGACCTCTGCGAATTGAGTATTCGCGTGCGCGACCTGCTCGACCGCGCCGGCATGCAGCAGACGAAAATCTTTGCGAGCAGCGATCTGAACGAATACCGCATCGCTGAATTGCTGGCGAGCGGCGCGCGCATTGATGCGTTCGGCGTCGGCACAGAGCTGGCGACCTCATTCGACGCGCCGGCGCTCTCGGCAGTTTATAAGCTCGTCGGCCTTGGCGAAGATGGCCACATTCGCGGGCGCATCAAACTGAGCACAGGCAAAGCTACCTATCCCGGCCCGAAACAGGTCTGGCGCGAAACTGTCGCAGGCAAATATACCCATGACCTGATCGCCGCTATGGACGAATCATCGCCCGGCCCGTCGTGGCAACCCTTGCTCGAAGAAGTCATGCGGAATGGGCGCTGCCTGGATGAACGCTTTGCCGATTGTGATATTGACAACAAAAAGTCGATCAGCGAACGGCGCGCGGCGCGCAAGCGACGGCTCGATGCAGCGAAGGCGCGCGCCGCTCGTGAGCTTGAGCGATTGCCCGATGCCTTATTGTCGCACGACGCAAAGGCCGGCTATCCCGTGCAGGTCAGCGCGCGGCTTCAGCAGGAGCAGGGCGACTTGCGTGCTGCGCACGAGTCGCGACACGGCGACGAATAGGCCAAGCCAATCTATCGCCGCGTTTTCCTTCGACGCGGCGACGCGGGGAAAGAGTCAGATGAGATGCTTATCACTGCGTCTCCCCTTCGCCGCGTCGCCCATCGCCGTGTCTCTCCCTCACCGCGTCACCGCGTCTCCGTGTCGCCGCGTCGCCTTTTGTAAGCGATGGCTTCGCGCTGCGCGACTGGTTAGAATGAGAGTCAAAGGAGTGGAAGATGTCTGAAACCTTCAAAGACGCGGCGTTGATTCTCGTTGATATTCAAAACGATTTTTGTCCCGGCGGCGCGCTCGCGGTTGCCGATGGCGATGCGGTCGTCCCGGTCGTCAATCGCCTGATGCCGCATTTCCCGCTCGTCGTCTCGACGCTCGACTGGCATCCGGCGAACCACATTTCGTTCCGCGAGCAAGGCGGGCCGTGGCCGCCGCACTGCGTACAGAACACCTTCGGCGCTGAACTGCATCCATCGCTGAACACCGCCTCTATCCAAAACACATTCCGCAAAGCCACGACTGCCGAGCGCGACGCTTATTCCGAATTTGAGGGCGTTGACGATCACCATCGTTCGCTGGATGACTACCTGAAGTCGCGCGGCGTCAGACGAGTTTACCTGGCAGGGCTGGCGACTGATTATTGCGTGCGCGCGACAACGATGGATGCCTTGCGGCGCGGTTATGAAACTTACGTTGTCACGGATGGCGTGCGCGCCGTCAACGTGCAGCCGGATGATGGCGCGAAAGCATTGGCCGACATGCAGGCGCAGGGCGCGCATCTCATCTCAAGCGACGCGATGCTGCAAACGGCTATGCGGACAACCACCAGCGCTTCCGAGCTTCACGGGAAAGGATCGTCTTCCGGCGGCGCAGGAAATTCGATGCGGTCGTAAACCTCTGCGAGCGGCAACTGGCAATCCAACGACGCTAGCGTCACGCTGGCCGTCATCTCGGTCGTCACCGAGTAGAGCCAGGTGCCGTTAGCTTGCCGGGAGTAGTGTTCAATGCTCGGATAAGCCTGCGCGACCAGAACGTAATCGGTGAGCGATGCATTCTGTTGATAGCGGTGAAACTTCTTGCCACGGTCATAGCGTTCGGTCGTCGGCGAGAGAACTTCGATAACGACGCGCGGGTTGATGAGCACGTCGCGATGCTTGTCGTGAAACTGAGCCGGCCCACAAACGATGGTGCAATCGGGGTAAGAAAACAGACCCTTCAAACCAGCGTCGGTCGACAACCGCGAATAGACCTTCATATTTGGCGAATAGACCGCACACGGTTTGCCGCGCAGTTGCGTATTAAGGGTGCCGATAATGTTGGCACTGATCAGGCTATGCTGCGGACTCTCGCCAGCCATTGCATAGATCAATCCATCGAGCCATTCGTGTCGCTCGAAAGCGGCGCGCTCCAATGCTAAATACTCTTCGGGAGTGTAAACCAATTCCGTTTGCGGCAGCGTCATCGTGCGCCCTCCTTGGTGAACCATCCGGGACGCTGCCAGTCTAACATGGTCGCTGATTCTTCGTCATTGGTCGTTCATCCTTGCCGCTCGCTGAAAGCGCCAGCTTGCCGGCAATCTATATGTATTCGGATGCGAGCGTTGTCGCCGCGCCGCAGAGTTGTGATAATCTTAGAAATCTATTCCATTTCACTTTTGTGGAGGACATCTTGATCGAACGAATTCAACAAGCACTCAAAGACGCCGATCTTGACGGCTGGCTGTTCTACAGTTTTCGCGACAGCGACCCTATAGCCGCCAACATCCTCGGCCTCGGCGGCGAAGGCCACATGGCAACGCGCCGCTGGTTCTACCTGGTGCCGCAGTCGGGCGAGCCCACCAAGCTCAATCATTCCATCGAACGTAGCGTGCTCGACAGCCTGCCCGGACGCAAGCTCATCTACCTGCCGTGGCAGCAGCTTCACGAACACTTGAAGACCTCGCTGCTGGCGCTCAACGACCAACGCCCGCCGCGCGTCGCCATGCAGTATTCGCCGGACAATGCCATCCCCTATATGTCGCGCGTTGATGGCGGGACGATTGAATTGATTCGCTCGTTCGGCGTCGACATCGTCTCGTCGGCGGATCTCGTGCAGACCTTCGAGTCGGCCTGGAATGACGAGCAACTGGCGATGCACGAAGAAGCGGCGCGCGGCCTCTACGCTTCCGTCAAAGAAGCCTTCGCGGAAATCGCCCGGCGAATCAACGGCGGCACACCGACCACCGAATACGACATACAGCAGTACATTCTCGAACGCTTTGCGGCGCGCGGCATGTTCTCGAAAGACCCGCCGATTGTCGCCGTCAACGGCAATGCCGCACAGCCGCACTACGAGCCCACCCGCGAGCATCATTCGCCGATCAACAAAGGCGACTTCGTGCTGATCGATCTGTGGGCCAAGCTGGATCGCCCGCATTCGGTTTACGCAGACATCACCTGGACCTCGTTTGTCGGCGAGCAGGTGCCAGAGGAAGTGACCGAGGTCTTCAACATCGTGCGCGACGCCCGCGATGCGGCGACCGAGTTCGTCAAGTCTGCGTTCAGCGAAGGCCGCACGGTTTATGGCTGGCAGGTCGATGATGCCTGCCGCGAGGTCATCCAGAAGGCGGGCTATGGCGATTACTTCATCCATCGCACAGGCCACAGCATTCACACAGAAGTGCATGGCAACGGCGCTAACATCGATAACCTTGAAACACAGGATTCGCGCGTCTTGATTCCGCGAACCTGCTTTTCGATTGAGCCGGGCATCTATCTCGAAGGCCGCTTCGGCGTGCGCAGCGAAATCGATGTCTACGTTTCGGAAAACGAAGCGCGCGTCACCGGCGGCGAACCGCAACGCGAAGTCGTGGCGATCCTCGCTCAGTAACGGCGGCTCGCCGTCAGCGATATGGCCTCTACGGACTTGCCTCCGCGCGCTCTACCTGAGTTGGACTGGCGGGGGCAAGCCCGCCTTCCTTACAGGGCAATCTTCGCACATAGATGGCCAACGGCAGAATCGCAACTTGTCTGCCCGCCAGCGGCTTGCTAATCTTTTAATCGTCTGGTGTAGGATCAGATATTTCGTTAATGCGACGATGTGTTGCCCCTGAATAACAATTTTTTCATACGATGGATGGCAGAAATGACAGGCCGCATTCTTTGTGTAGACGATGATCGAGATACCTGCGAAATGATCACCGTCCTGCTTGGCCAGGCGGGCTATGAGGTGCAGCACGCGCTGTCGGTGGCCGATGGACTGAGCAAAGCTCGACAGGGTGGCTTCGATCTCATCCTGCTCGACTGGAGTTTTGAAGATGGCACAGGACTTGATCTGTGCCGGCAGATTCGCGCCTTCGATTCGAGCACGCCTATCCTCTTCTATACAGGCGAAATTGATGACTCAGCGATCCGTGCGGCTTTAAGCTCAGGGGCGCAAGGTTATTTGATCAAACCCGTCGCCGTTGATAGCCTGTTGCAAGCTATATCAGGTTATGTCTAAGGTGGGCCTTGCGCGCGGGGTCATTATCAGCCAACCTCGCTGCCAGAATTTGCCTGACGATTTCAATCAATGACATAAGCTGTACGGGCTTTTGCATGACTTCACAGGCTCCGGCGGCGACCGCCTGCATCAACATACCCGTATGAACCGCAGACAGCACCAAGACAGGGATGCCTTGTAATTCAGGCTCCTGGCGCAGGCATTGAATCATCTGAATCCCGTCAAGGTTTGGCATCTCAAGGTCTGTGAGAATCAGATCAGGCCGCTCGCGCCTGGCGCGATCAAGCCCGGCGCAACCGTCTTCCGCCGTAATCACGCTGAAGCCCGCCTCGCTGAGGGCGAGGGCGAACATTTCGCGCACCGGGGCGTTGTCTTCGACTATCAGTAATTTGTGTCCCACAACCGCACCTCCGCCGAGGCAGGGCAATGAACTATCGTAGCGGCCTGTCCTTCGAGAGCTATAGCTACAGCAAAGGGCATTCCTTATGTAAAGGGCTTCCAGGCTGCGGCAGGAGCTTGTCAAGCGGCCAACTGAGTGTCCTTGTGGGACAGTCTTGTTGCCTCTCAGCCCCGCTCCAGACCGGCATGCGAATTCAATGGTATAATCGAAGCGGACGCGCCAGCGAGGAAGAAGGAACTATGGACGACCAGGCTAAAGCTGATTTAGAGAAGCTCGAAACTCTGCGCGAACAGGCGCTGTGCGGCCCGCCAGAGCAGCGCGAAGCCGCCGAGCAGGCTTACGAAGAATTGCGCACCACTTTATTCGATCATCAGGCGTGTGAAATTCCTGACGATGATCACGAGACGAAGGAATTGCCCGGCGTCGCGGCCTTCACCTGTGAAAACTGCGGCCAGGCTTTCGCGCTCACCGCAGGCGAGCAACAGATGTATGAAGGGCAGGGAATGGCGACACCGAAGATTTGCAAAGCCTGTCGCGGCGCCCGCAAGGATGAAGCGAGCCAGGCAATCGGCGAAGGCGAGGGCGGCGGCGTCGGCGGGCCATTTACGCTTTGAGGAAGAAGAAATCACAGATGAACGGGCGGCTGCGCCTGCTCTGGCGACGCGGCGACGCGGCGAAGGCCACGCCAATCGAACTTATCCCCGCGTCGCCAGAGTAGGCGCAACTCCTTCATGCGAATTAAGGTTGACGCGACGCTGACTTGCCATAACAATAAGCAGGACGCTTGGTAGATTCTTATTCCAGGACCTCCCCCCTTTGGAAAGAAAAATTCTTGTAGTCGAAGACCATCCGGATAGCCGTGACCTGTTGGCGCTCTACCTCAGAATGCAGGGCTACACGGTCTATACAGCGGAAGACGGGCGTGAAGGGCTGAAGCTCATCCAACTGGACTGCCCGCATCTCATCATCACAGACCTGTCGATGCCGCACCTGGACGGCGTCGAGATGATCAAGCGAGTCCGCCAGATACCGGAATGCCGCGTCACGCCGATCATTGTCATGACGGCCTTTGGCAGTGAAGAAGAGTCAACGGCGCTCCGGGCAGGCGCGAATCAGGCGATAAGCAAACCGATAGAATATGAATCGCTCATCCATCAAATCAACCACCTGCTGCCCGCTTGAGTCTAGCCAATCAGTGATTTCTAGAGCGGTTTTCAAATCAGTGTGCCCATGTAGCGCAAGCTGTTAGTTTGCGTGAGTCCAGGCGCAAGCTAACAGCTTGCGCTACATCCGATTGAAAACTGCTCTAGGCAGGCGAGGGCAGTTCTTTTTCAGCTTGTCCGGTAAGCGCGGCGACGGCGCTGGCCAGTTCGGCAATCTCAACAGGCTTCGGAAAATGGAGTTGATAACCGGCGGCGAGCAGGCGCGAGCGATCCAGCGCTCCGGCATATCCGGTGAGCGCCACCGCAGGGATGTTGTAGCCCCTTTCCGCTTCCCATGCTCTAACCTGATCAATCAGGGCATAGCCATCTTCGTCCGGCATGCCAACGTCAGACACCAGCACATCCGGTTGCCACTGCTTCAACACCTCAAGGGCTTCTCGCGTAGAGGCCGCCACTCTGACTTCCGCGCCGTACTGCTTGAGCATCAGATTGAGCATCTCGAGGGCATCGGTTTCATCATCGACAACCAGCACTCGTATGCCCTTGAGCTTGGTGGCGCTTCCTTGATTGGCATCGCCGTCGGCAGCAGCCGTTGCCGAAGTTGCGGCACGCTCGGTTGATTTGAGCGACGATTGGCGAAGCGCCAACAGCGGCAATTGCACCACAAAGGTCGCTCCCTGGTCTTCGCCATCGCTGAACGCCTGCGCCGTCCCGCCATGCATTTCGACGAGATGACGGACAATGGCCAGCCCCAATCCCAGGCCGCCGTGCCGGCGCGAGCTAGTGCTGTCGGCCTGGCGAAAGCGATCAAACACATGGGGCAGAAACTCTGCGTTGATGCCCTGGCCTGTGTCCGTCACCTTGATCTCAACTTGCGAGTCATTGCGTTCAAGCCTGATCTCGACGCGCCCGCCTGCGGGAGTGAACTTGATGGCGTTGGAGAGCAGGTTCCAGACGACTTGCTGTAAGCGATGCGGGTCGCCGGAGACCGGCCCGGCCTGCGGATCGAGCGCCGCTTGCAGTTGAATCTTTCTGGCGTCAGCCGCCGGTCGCACAGACTCTAGCGCCGCTTCAATCAGTGAGACAAGCTCTAAAGGGCGGACATCCAGACTGAACTTGCCTGTGATAATTCGCGAGACATCGAGGATGTCTTCGATGAGCCGCGATTGCATTTTGCTGTTGCGCTCAATGGCTTCTATGCCGCGACGCACGGCTTCGGGATCCTGATCCAGCCGGCGCAACACCTGCGCCCATCCATAAATCGCGTTGATGGGGGTGCGCAATTCGTGCGACATGGTGGCGAGAAATTCATCTTTGGCGCGGTTGGCGGATTCGGCATCCTCACGCGCCGCCTGCTCGCGCGCCAGCAGTTTCATCAGCCGGTTTTCGCGTGCGACGCGCTCGGTGACATCTTCAATGATCGTGATCGTGCCAATCACCTGGCCGTCTTCGACGAGCGGCGCAATCCGCGCGCTCTGCTGCATCTGTTTGAACGTGTGATCGCCCTCGACCGGCGGCAACGGCAGCAGATAACGGTGAAAGCGTTGCGAGAGGACTCTCACCTGGCCTTCGAGGGCGTCGTGGTAATACTGGTCCAGCCCGCGCGTGACGAGTTGCGGGAACGCTTCAAACAGATGGAGACCAAGCATTTCAATGGCGCTGCGCCCGCTGTGAAGCTCCAGCCAGCGACCCCATTGGCGAATCACCAGTTGCGCATCCGTCACCAGGATGCCCTGCGTCGCAAAGTCATTCAGCCACTGTGATGCTGTGTCGTGCAGCATTCAACTCTCCATACCAACAAGCCGTCAAGCCTCAACGGTAAGCCGCAAGCCTTTATAGGCAACTTCCAAAATTAATTGCCGGTCGCGTTTTTGGCTCGACGCCGATGCCGCCATCACTCATTCTCCTGTCGCTGTTCCCATAGCTCGACTTCGCGGATCAAGCGATCCAGACTCGCGACGCTCAAGGCAATGATCAGATAGCCGCTGACGGCGCTGTCGCGCAGGCGAAAAGCGGTGTAGATGACCAGCGCATAGCGCACCTCGTTTTTGTCTTCAATGAGCGAGTTGATCACCTCGCCGAGCGCCTCAAGGTGCAGGTGCGGCACCGAAAAAGAGACACGCACTTGCAAGAGATTGCCGAACACGCCGAGGCAGGCGTTCAACAAAATGTTGCCGACTTCTGTAAGCACCTCGCGTGCCGATTCGTCCAGCCGCTTCGACTGCGGGTGTTCGTCAGTCAGCAATTCGGTGAGCATCACTGCGCCGTCATAGTTGAGCAGCAACAGCGCGTCGCCGGCCAGCGGGCCGCTGAAGACCTGGTGTACGGTGGCGATTTCAGCAGGCAAAAACTTGGCAAGCTTGATGGGCAATTCGCTGATCAGATAAAGCGAAACCTGCGGCACATCCAGCAGCACGCGATGGCCTGTCAAATCCGAGAGCGAGGCCGCCGCCCGCGAGAAGGCGATGTTGATTAACTCGGTCACGGAATCATTCTGGCGCTCGGTCAGTTCCATGCCTGTTCTCCTTGCAGAACTTGATTGACGACCTTCAACACCTGCTCACTCATAAAGGGCTTGTTGATGAAGGCGCGCGCGCCGCTCGCCTGGACCATCTCGCGCGTCGAGCTTTGGATGTCGGCGCTGCCGATGATGACGCGGGCTTCGCTGTCCATCTCGCGCAGCTTGTTCAAGACGTCTATGCCGTACATCCCTGTCATGGTCAGGTCGAGAAAGACGAGATCGGGCTTGTCGAGAAAATATTGTTCGAGTGCGATGATGCCTTCCGTTGCCTCGATGACCTCGTGTCCGGCAGACTCAAGGATTTTGCGCAAGGTGCGGCGCGACAGGCCGGAATCATCAACAATCAGTATCTTCGCCATCATACCACCTCAAAAATGGTCTGTGCCATTTGCTCAAGCGGCGCGCTTCTATCGCTCAAACCGGCTTCGACCACGGCGCAAGGCATGCCGTAAACCACGCAGGAGGCTTCAGCTTCGGTAAAGATCATGCCGCCTTGCGATTTTATCCATGCGGCGCCCTGTTTGCCATCCGACCCCATGCCGGTCATGACGACGCCGAGCGTGCGCTCGCGAAAAACCTCCGCCGCCGATTGAAACAACACGTCGACGGACGGGCGATGCGGCGCGTCGAAGGGGCGCGCGTCGAGATGCACGACGACACGGCCATCGGCTGTGCGGCGTAACGTCAAATGCCGGCCCGCCGGCGCCAGCAGCGCCAGTCCGGCGCGCGCCTCATCGCCTTCGCGTGCTTCGGCGACTTCAAGTTTCGAGACTTCATTCAAGCGCTGCGCATACATCTCCGTATACCCGATGGGCATATGCATGACCATTACCAGCGGCACAGGGAAATCAGCCGGCAGTTGCGGGATCAGATATTTCAAGGCCTGCGGCCCGCCGGTTGAAACCCCCAGCACGATCACGTCAATCAAGCCTGCGCGTGGCCCCTGCGTGGCGGCAAGGTTGGAAACCGGCGCGCCCGTCAATGCGGGATGCAGTCTGGTCATCGGCACGTTGGCGGCGGCTTTGACCTTTTCGATCAACTCGTCGCTCACTTCAAAAATCTTTTCGGTCGCCAGCGCCGTCGGCTTTTGTATGAAATCAACCGCGCCGGCGTCGAGCGCCGTCAACGCCATCTCGCTGCCTTCGTTGGCAATGCTGACGATGACAATCGGCACAGGCTGCCGCCGCATCTGTTCGCGCACGAAAGCGACGCCGTCCAGCACCGGCATGATTAAATCGCAAGTCACCACATCGGGGCTGAGTTGCTCGGCCATCTCAAGCCCCTCGCGACCGTCGCGCGCCGTGCCGACCACCTCGATAAACGGGCTGCGTGACAGCATCTGTTTGACAACCTTGCGCACGTAAGCTGAATCATCAACTACGAGAACGCGCACGACTCGATCCATGAAGAAGTTCTCCCCGCTCTATCTCCCCACTGTTTAAAGATCGTGATAAAAAGTAATGCTGCCAGTCGCGCCGCTACGCGGCAACTTCAGATTTACTCTTTCATCCCCATCTTATTTCTTGACATACACAAAAGCGTCGCCAATTTCTTCAAACTGAAACTCGTTGGTCATCCGCAACAACGATTCCGCCGCGCCGACAAAGAGGTATCCCGGAGTCGTCATTCGTTGACTAAACCAGCGCACCGTTTTGCGAATCGCCGCTTCCGAAAAATAGATGAACACGTTGCGGCAAAAGATGATCGTCACCCTCGCCATCAGCCCTACATCGGCTTCCGACAGCAAATTCACCGTCGCCCACTTGATCTTCGAATGAAGCTCAGGCGCGATGCGCCACGCCCCCTGCTCTTCGCGGAAGTAGCGCGCTCGCAGGTGCGGCGGCAAATTCCTGAACGAGCGCTCGCGGTACAAGCCGCGCTGCGCCTTGGCAATCGCCGCGCGGCTCGCGTCTGTCGCATAAATTTCAATCGGCGCGCGCTCGAACCAGCCCTTTTCTTGAAGCGCCATGGCAATGCTCAAAGGCTCTTCGCCGGTGGCGCAGGCGGCGCTCCATATCCTTAAAGGCTGAGCGCGCGCCGCCGAAAAGTAGTCGGGCACCACCTGCTCGACGACCGCCTTCACCTGATCGACCTCTCGCCAGAAGAAGGTCTCCTGCACCGACAAGGCATCGGCGACCCGCTTCCACTCTTCATCCGCCTCCACGTCATATTTCAGCAGGTAATAATAATCCAGAAACGAGGTGAACCCACGGTCGATCACCAGCGGCGAGAGTTTATCGATCAACAGATCGCTCTTGCCGTTATCGTAAAACAGTCCCGTGCGCTCGTGAATCAAATCGCGCAGGAGCGTGAAGGCGCTGTCGGATAACCCTAATGTGTCAGCGTAAGAGTGCATGCATTCGCTAGCTTTCAGCTATCTCCGCAATGCCCGCTGTGCGGCGCCTCGCACTGCCGCATCGGTGTCTGTGCGTGCCAGCATCACCAGGCGCTTTTCGACGTTGCGGCTGCCGAGATGCGCCAGTGCGCTGACCGTTGCCAGTCGCACAGACGCCTCGCGATCATCAAGCGCCTGAATCAATAACTCAGAGGCCAGCGGCTGCTTCATTCGTCCGAGCGCCTCGACGACGGCGCGTCGCACGCTCGATTGTGGATGATTGATGCCGTGTCCGATGGCTTCAATGTGTCGTTGGCCGAGATGCGCCAGCCCGGCGATTGCCGCTTCGCGCCGCGCCGTATCCGCGGTCAGCGTGATCAGCGCGTTGATGGCTTCGGCAGTCGCCAGCCGTGCAAGCGCATCAATAGCGGCTTGCGCCATCGCCGCATCCTGATCTGCCGCCGCTACCCATTGCAACATCTCTGCCACGCCTTGGCCGCCGCGCTCGCCCAGCGCCGCGAGCGCCTTGAGGCGGCGCGCTTGATCGGTCGAGCGCAGGGCTTCCAACAACGGCGGCAACGCATCGGGATGGCCGATCTGACCGAGTGCTTTCAGTGCCGCGCTCATCAAGTCCGGCTCCATTGCTTCGGCCAGCGTAGCCAGCACGGCGACGGCGCGCGGGCCGCCGATTTGACCGAGCGCATCGACGGCGGCAATCCGCACCTGGCGGGCCGTGTCGGTCTGCGCCAGCCGCATCAAGTCATCGAGACTTTCCGAATAGCCATGCTGGCCGATGGCCCGCGCCGCAAAATAACGCACCCACGCATCCGCATCATCAAGCGCCTTCAACAAGTATGGCAAAGCGCGGGCGCTCTCGACTTGCGCGAAGGCATGCGCGGCGGCGGCGCGCACACGCGGGGTAGCGTTTTCGAGAGCATCGCCGAGAACCGCAAGCGCCCGCTCGTCTTCAATGTAAGGAATGTGCTCGATGGCGGCGCGGCGGACATTCTCTTCTTCGTCGCCGCAGCGCTGCAATAACAATTCGGCACACTCGTCATATCCGAAGTAGCCGGCGATGCGCACCGCCGATTCGCGCACATAGGGATTGGCGTCGTTTAACAAGATAACCGCGCGCGCCGCCATATCAGGATGGCCGAGTGAGTTAATTGCAGAGACTGCCGCCTGGCGCACTGCCGCGTCCGTGTGACCGATCAAGTCAAGCAAGGCCTCGAACGCCCGCCGGTCGCCGATCTTGCCGAGCGCCCCCGCCGCCGGGATGATCAAGTCATCATCGTTGGTCAGTGCTTCGACCAGGGCCGGCACAGCGCGCGGATCGCCGATTCGCCCAAGCGCGACGATGGCCGCCTTGCGCGTCTCGACATCTTCCGCACCGAGTTGTTCGATCAGCAAATCCGTGACGCGCTCGCCATAACGCACGAGCGCCTCCACCACTTCCTTGCGCGCCGTCGCTTCGCCCATCAGCGGCACCAGCGTGCGTTCGATTCGCTCACCCTCAAGCCATCCGAGAACCAGCACGAGATCGCGCAACTCATCGCCGGCTGCCGTATCAATAGCGGCAATCAAATTCTGCACGCCGGTCGCATTGATCGCGCCGCTCGCCAGATCAGCAATGTAGGCGCTCTCCTGATAAGCCCTTTGATAACGTTTGAACAAAGCCGCGAGTGATTGGGCGATAACGCTCACTGGTGCCCCTTCGGTGTTCAACAAGGCGGCAAGCGGCGCGACGACTTCGCCATCGCCGAGTTGTCCGAGCGCGTCGGCGGCGGGCGAGCGCAGCACCTCATCTTCAAGCAGCGGCACCAGCCGCGCGGCGATTCGCGTATCGCCAATTGATGCCAGCGCGTCGAGCGCCGGAAAGGCCAGGAAGAAGTCACGCGATTCGGCAATGGCCGTGAGCGTGTCGACGGCATCGGTCGCGCGCAATTTGCTCAACGCTTCGATGGCGTGAAAGCGCACGTTGGCATCTTGATCATCGAGCGCGCCGATAAGCGCAGGAATAGCGCGCGGGTCGTGCTGGTCGCCGAGCGCGTGTGTTGCATAGATGCGCAGGTCTGTGTCGGCGTCGTTGAGGAATTCAGCGAGCGGCGCGATGGCATCGACGCCGCTCAAGGCCAGCACCTGCAATGCGCTGTTGAGAACACCCGGATTGTGATGTTCCTCACGCAAGGCGCGCAACAAGTCGCTGACCTCGCCGGCTTCGACCTGCTGTGCCAGACCATCGACGGCAACGCGCCGCACGCGCCAGCTCTCGTCGCCGAGCGCGCCCATTAATTTCTTCGCCGAGGCGCGCTCCTCTTCTTCCGCGAGTGCCTGCGCCGCTCGCAGCCGCACGGCTTCATCCGCACTCGCAAGCTGTTCGTCGAGATCGCGCTCGCGGTCGAGCCGCGCCGTGACATCTTCAATGGTGACAAGTGTGCCGACGATGGCCCGGTCTTCGCGCAACGGCGCGATGGTCACGCGTTGCTGCATCCGTTCAAACCTTTTAGAAGGCGTCAGCGGCGCGCAGGCAATCAGGTAATGATGGAATGCGGTCGCCAACACTTCGACCACGCCTTCGGCCAGCACGCGCTCGAAGCGTGTGAGCAAGCCGCGCGCTTCGATCTCAGGAAACAGCGCCGCCAGTCGCTCGCCGCGCGCTTCTTCCGCAGAGATACCTGTAACGCTTGCAAGCCATTCGTCCCATGAGCGTATGACGAGGTGCTCGTCGGTCGTGAAAACGCCAACCCTGTGCTCGATTACGGTCATGCTGTATGGGGAAGGTGATGCGTGATGCGTGATGCGTGAAATCAAATGATCGCCCAATCCATGTCACGCACCACGTATCACGCATCACGCATCATCTCTTCTTTTTATTTTTGGATTTTTTTGCAGCGCGTCCATCGTACTGCAAGCCATCCATGATGGTATTGAGCAACTCGGCCCGTTCAAGCAAGCCTGTGGCATTGCGCAAGGTTTCTTTGACCCCCTGCGCATTGCGCTCGGTCACCTGGCGAATGTCTGTCAGCCCGTTCAGCAGGCCGACTGACACCGATGAGTGCTCGCGGTTGGCGCGCGTGATCAAGCCGATCTGTTTGGAGATATTGCGCGCCCCCTCGGTCATGTCTCTGACGGCGCGCGTCTGTTCGACCATCGCTTTTGCGGTTTGATCGGTTTGCTTTCGCATGTCGTCGGCGGCGGCGGTAATCTGCGTTACCGCAACGGACTGCTCGCGCATCGCCTTGCTGACCGTCAAAATCATGGAGACCAGTCGCTTGGCTTCAGTCGAGACTTGTTCGCTCGCGGTGGTCTGCTCGGCCAGCGCCCGCGCCGTCGTCACTGTGCCGCGCCGCATGGATTCGACCGCCTGCGAAATTTCGCCGGCGGCCTTCGCCTGTTCGCTTGTCGCCTTGCGGACTTGTGTGGCCGTGGTGACGGTGACCTGCGCGGCTTTAATCAACTCGCGCGCGGCCCGTCCCTGCTCGTTCATCGCCTGCGAGACCTGCTGCGCCGTCTTGCGCATTTGTACAGAGGACTGCACCACCGTCTCGATGACGTTGGCCTGCTCGGCGGTGGCGGCGGCAACCTGTCGCGACTGTGTCGCCGTCATGTTGATGGCGGTGACGACGGTTTGCGCGGCGCTCAATTGTTCGTCGGTGGCGCGGGCGATCTGCCCGGCCAGTTGCGTCGTTTCTTCGACGCCGGCCATGATCTTTCGCAGGCCGCTGACGCCTTCTTCGGCCAGGCGATTGCCTTCATCGGCGACGCGCAAGCCGTCATTGGAAGCGGCGACCGCTTCCTG
>JBBWZK010000225.1:0-15037 GCA_039648975.1 Blastocatellia bacterium | reverse complement strand
GGCATTTCCATAGGCCAGTTCGTGCAGTTCACCCTGTATCTGGGTTATCTCATCTGGCCGATGATCGCCCTCGGCTGGGTGATCAACATCTTTCAGCGCGGCATGGCGTCGATGGGCCGTATGCATGAGATCCTGACGACCGAACCATTGATTCGCGACACCGAAGAGACGCGCGACATCCGCGACATCGGCGGCGAAATCGAGTTTCGCCATCTGACGTTCACCTACGACCGCGCCGCCTCGCCGTCGTTGCAGGATATCGATCTGCGCATCGCGCCGGGCATGACGGTGGCGTTTGTCGGCGCGGTCGGTTCGGGCAAATCGACGCTGATGAACCTCGTCACACGCCTGCTCGATGCCGAGCCGGGCATGATTTTAATTGATGGTCGTCCGATTCGTGAGCTGCCGCTCGGCGTCTTGCGGGCGTCGATTGGCTACGTGCCGCAGGAGACTTTTTTGTTCAGCGAAACGATTGCTGAAAACATTGCCTTCGGGGTTGAGAGCGCGACGCGCGAAGAGATCGAAGCGGCGGCGATAGAAGCCGGCATCGCCGACGAGATTCGCGAATTTCCGAAAGGCTTCGACACCTTTGTCGGTGAGCGCGGCATCACGCTATCGGGCGGCCAGAAGCAGCGCACGGCGATTGCGCGGGCGTTGATTCGCCGTCCGAAGATTTTAATTCTCGATGATGCGCTCTCCGCCGTCGACACCTATACGGAAGAACAGATTCTCACGCACCTGCGCCGCATCATGCGCGGGCAGACGAGCCTGATCGTCTCGCATCGCGTGTCGACGGTGAAGGACGCGGATTTGATCGTCGTATTAGATGACGGGCGCATCGCCGAGCACGGCACGCACGACGAATTGATCGAGCGCGGCGGCTTGTACGCCGAATTGTACGAGAAGCAATTGCTCGAAGAAGAACTGGCGGCAAGTTGATGTTAGGTTGATGAGCCACAGTTATTGAAGGTGAGGTTATGGAAGAAACACGTAAGCTGGAAATGCTAAACGAGATTAAGCAGATTGAGCGCGAGCTTTATATGAAACGAAGCGAACTCGCATCGGCTGAAGCAATGGCTGATGAGGTAAGCATGGGTAAAGCAATTGACACTGATGAGTGGCAGCGTACATTCACGGAGTTGATCGCGCAGGTTGGCGCGCTTTCGGCTGGCGGTAACAGTGTTGAAGATGTAGTGACGGAGCGGCAAAGATGAAGCTTGTCATTTATTGACGAAAGACGAGGAGATCAAGGCCAAAGCGCCGAAAGGCATTCTTGTTTTTGAACCTGTGGATCTACCTTCTTAGATAAGCTAATGGCAGACTCGCATCACGAAGAAGAAATATTAGGCAAAGCCTACGACACGCGCCTGATGCGGCGCTTGCTCAGATACCTGTGGCCTTACAAGTGGCACGCGCTGGTGGCGCTGATGCTCACCATCCTGAGCGCGCCGCTGGTGCTTGCCGGGCCGCCGCTGATCAAAGCCGCAATTGATCTGTTCATGGACCCGAATCGCGACCCGGCGAAGATCGGCGGCTTTACGAAGTTCCTCAAGCACACGGCTGACTATTTCGGGTTTAGCAGCGACTATCAGGGCCTTGCCTTCATCGCCATAGTCTTTTTGCTCGCCAACATCGCCGCCTTCGCCGTGCAGTACACACAGGCCATCGTCATGCAGGCCATGGGGCAGTACATCATGTACGACCTGCGCAAAGAAATCTTCGCGCACTTGCAGCGCCTGCCTGTGCAGTATTACGACCACAACCCTGTGGGCCGGCTGATGACGCGGCTGACGACGGATGTCGATGCGCTCAACGAAATGTTCACTGCCGGCGTCATCTCGATCTTCGGCGACGTGGCGATGATCTTTTATATCGTCATCTTTATGTTTGAGGTCAACTGGCAACTGGCGCTGGTGTCGTTTTCGATCCTGCCTTTGCTTGTAGCGTTGACGACATGGTTCCGTCTGGGGGCGCGCTCGTCTTTCCGCGCCGTGCGCGTGCGCATCGCCCGCATCAACGCTTTCCTGCAAGAACACATCACCGGCATGCCTGTCGTCCAGTTGTTCAACCGCGAAGCCAAAGAGATGCGCCAGTTCGACCAGATCAACAACGCGCATCGCCAGGCCAACATCGACACCATCTTTTACTACGCCGTCTTCTACCCGGCAGTTGAAATCATCGGCGCGCTCGGCATCGGTTTGATCATCTGGTACGGCGGCGGCCAGGTGGTGCGCGGCGTCGCCACCATCGGCACGCTGGTCGCCTTCATTCAACTGGCGAGGAATTTCTACGAGCCCATCTCTGACATCAGCGAAAAGTACAATATCTTACAATCGGCCATGGCGTCGTCGGAGCGCATCTTCAAGCTGCTGGATGAGCCGGTGACGATCAAATCGCCCGATCAGCCTGTGCGCCTGGGCCGTGCGCGCGGGCGCATCGAATTCCGCAACGTCTGGTTCGCTTATAAAGACGAAGACTGGATTTTGAAAGATGTGTCGTTCGTCGCCGAGCCCGGCGAGCGCCTCGCTTTCGTCGGCCATACAGGGGCAGGGAAGACGACGATCACCAATCTGCTGCTGCGGTTTTACGACATTCAGCGCGGCGAGATTCTCTTAGACGGCGTCAACATCCGCGAGATGGATCTGGAAGAGTTGCGCGCCAATTTCAGCATCGTGCTGCAAGACGTCTTCTTGTTTTCCGGCGACATCGCCTCGAACATACGCCTTGGCAACCCCAACGTGAGCGACGAACAGTTGCAACACGCGGCGCGCGAAGTACACGCGGCGGACTTCATCGAACGTTTGCCCGAAGGCTATCACGCGGAGTTGCGCGAGCGCGGCGCGGGCCTGTCGGTCGGGCAGAAACAGTTGATCAGCTTTGCGCGGGCGCTGGCCTTTGACCCGCGCGTTTTGATACTCGATGAAGCGACCAGCTCGATTGATACGGAGACCGAAATCCTCATACGCGATGCCGTCGAGCGACTGATGGAAGGGCGCACCTCGCTGGTCGTCGCGCACCGCCTGTCGACGATTCAATCGGTAGATAAGATCATCGTCATGCATAAAGGCGAAATCCGCGAGGTCGGCACACATCAGGACTTGCTGGCCGAGCGCGGCTTCTACTGGCGGCTGTACCAGTTGCAATTCTATCAAGACGCTAAGCGCATGCTGAGCGAGAGCATCGCCGATGATTGAGCCAGCGGGCGCGGCAGAGCTTGATTGACGTATCCAATGGGCTCGCGCCGGCCCGGTGACGCTGGCCGTTAGACGCTTGCCTGTTGATCCCGTCACATGGTGAAATGACCACGGCAGTGATTTAGGTTTTGAGCCATTTAAGGAGCATATTATGGGTACTGCTAAAGAAGAAGTTGAGTCCTTACTAAATAAGTTGCCAGATAACTGCTCACTGGAAGATATTCAGTATCATCTCTATGTAATTGAGAAAGTTCGTCACGGTTTAGAAGTAGCCGATTCTCAGGGAACCCTTTCTCAGGAAGAAGCAGAAGCGCGGTTAGGGAGATGGCTTATAAAATAAAATGGTCTCCGAAAGCGGCTGAGGATGTAGAAGCCATTGTCAGCTACGTTTCACAAGACTCCCCTGCCTATGCAGCAGCAATAGTTAGAAAAGTCCTCGATGTTACACGAAATCTGAGCTATTTCCCTTTTGCTGGGCGAGTTGTCCCAGAGTTTGACGAAGAGAGCATTCGAGAACAGTTCGCCTATAGTTATCGGATAATCTATCGAGTCGAGGGCGAGATAGTTACGATTGCCGCAGTGATTCATGGGAAACGGCTGTTGGACAAAGATGTACAACCGTAAGAAAGCAGCGTCTAATGGGCCTGACCAATAGGCAGTTGCAAGCCGTTCAATTGGGACGCCAAGCGCATGTTGAGCGAGAGCCTGACTGATGATTGAGCCGGCTGGCGCAAGCCAGAATTACCTGTATGGTAGAATGGTGAAGAGGTCGTTGATATGGAAAATGCTATGCATGTCAAAGAAGAAGCCCGCAGGCTCGTTGAAGAACTGCCGGAGAATGTCTCGTGGGCGGACTTCGCCCGGTTGGTGATCGAGCGACAACGTGTTGAAGAAGGCCTCAATGACCTTGAGGCTGGCGTGATCTGGACGAGCGATGACATTCGGGAAAAACTCGGAATTCCGAAATGAAGGTGATATGGTCCAACCGGGCACTGCGGTCACTCGCCGCCATTCATGAGCGGGTCTCGGCAGAATCGGAAGCCGCGACCGCGCACCGAGTTATTGATCGGATTCTTCAACGCGGTGACCAACTCGCGGCATTTCCCTTCTCAGGCAGAATCGTCGAGCGCTACAAGCGACCTGGCATTCGAGAACTGATTGAATCACCCTATCGAATTGTATATCGAGCAACCAGGCAGCACATCCAGATTATTGATGTCTTCCACTCAGCCCAACTCCCTCCGTGGGAAAGGTAGCCAGCGTCAAGCGCATGATGAGCGAAAGCCTCGCCGATGATTAATCGGTTTCTCGAAAAAGGCGAACGATGGCCGGGTCGTCGAGCGCGGCGAGCAGTTCGCTACAGGTCTTTTGCCATGTCGGATGGATTACATTGGGCGCGATCTCGCAAAGCGGCGCGAGCACGAAGCGGCGCAGGTGCAGACGCGGATGCGGCAGGATCAGTTGCGGCAGCGCCGCGTCGTTCGTTCGTGGAATGAATTGCTGCAAGTCGTGCGCTTCGCGTTTCGGCATTTTGCCGAACACGCCTTTAACTTCTCCACAAAGCAAGATGTCTATATCGATCAGGCGCGGGTCGTTCACGGTGACGCGGCGGCGGCCCATCGCGCCTTCGATTTTGAGCAGCGCGTCGAGCAATAAAATCAGTTGCTCGGTTAATGCAGTCTGCGTCTCCACATCAAAACGACGTTTGAGCCGCGCTGCCTCCTGCTGGTTCAAATCAAACATCAACTGGCGCGGTAGCCGCACCTCGATGACCTGATTCAAGAACCAAAACTGATCGGCAAAACCGACCGGCTCGGTTTCATAAATTGACGAGCGGCGCATGATCGTCAGCCCAAGCTGTGAGATGCGCCGCGCGGCTTCGCGCAGGTTCGCTTCGCGGTCGCCTAGATTCGTGCCGAGCGCCAGATACACAGTTGCCGCGCTCGCCTCAGTCGGCTGATTCCTCAGAGTCTCGTCGCAATCGGCTTCGCCGGTCGTCATCGCGACAGTTATGATAGTTCTTCTATCGCTATGACAACAACCGTCACCATCAGCAAACGTGGAGCGGAGCGCCTGCGCGCCCGCCACCTATGGATTTATCGCAGCGACGTGAGCGACGCTACAAAAGCGCAACCGGGCGAAGTCGTGCGCGTCGCCGACCCGCGCGGGCGCATACTGGGGCGGGCGCTCTACAGCTCGCGCTCGCAAATCACCCTGCGCATGGTCGCCTTCGATGATGTGGAAACCGACAGAGCCTTCTGGCTGGCGCGGCTCGTGGCGGCTGAACGCTTGCGCCGGCAGATCGTCCGCGATACAGACGCCTACCGGCTCGTCTATGGCGAAAGCGATCTGCTGCCATCGCTCATCGTTGATCGCTTCGCGGATTGCTTCGTTGTGCAGAGCTTGTCACAAGGCATGGAGGCGCTCAAGTCAATGTGGCTTGAGTTACTGATTGAACGTTACGGCCCGCGCGCCGTCATCGAGCGCAATGAAGCCAAGGTGCGCGACCTTGAAGGCTTGCCGCGTGTGGCAGGCGTGCTTTACGGCGCAGACCCCGGCGAGTTCACCATTGAAGAAAGCGGTGTGCGCTTTGCCGTGAATCTGCTTGCAGGCCAGAAGACCGGCGCGTTTCTCGATCAACGCGAGAATCGCATCGCCGCTGCCGCCTACGGGCGAGGCCGCGCCCTCGACTGCTTCACCTTTCAAGGCGGCTTCGCGCTGCATCTGGCGCGTGGCGCGGAGCACGTCACGGCAGTTGATATTTCCGGCGCGGCGATTCAGCAGGCCCAGCGCAATGCGGCATTGAATACGGCGACGAATGTTGAATGCGTCGAGGCGAATGTTTTCGATTATCTGCGCGAACGGGAGCTTGCCGGCGAGCACTTCGATTGTATCAACCTCGACCCGCCGGCGTTCGCCAAGAATCGCGCCGCCGTTGATGCAGCGACGCGCGGTTACAAAGAGATCAACCTGCGGGCGATGAAGTTGCTCAGACAGGGCGGCACGCTGATCACCTCGACCTGCTCGTATCACATGAGCGAAGACGCTTTCCTGAACGTCATCGCCGATGCCGCAGCGGATGCAGGCCGCGCCGTGCGATTGCTGGAGAAGCGCATGCAATCACGCGATCACCCTGTGCTGATCTCGATGCCTGAGACTTACTACCTCAAATGTCTCATCCTGCAAGTTGACTGAACCGTCAGCCGCGCAAATAAAAAAGGGCTGAAGCTCGCTCTGACCTTCAGCCTTTTTTGCTGAACGAGCAGCCGCAGGTGTGGGGCCGCCGCCGAGTCAGCTTGTCAAGCCGGAGCCGATTACGCAGCCTGCGCATTCAGTGACAGGCTGATTCGCCACTGATGGCGCTGGCGTTTTGGTGTAGCATTGCCGTATGAGCAATGACGCGCCAACCATTCCTGCTGCGCCCGCCGCACACCGCGACGAGCGCGTTTTTCTCGAAGGCCCGCAGACGCGCCGTTGGGAATTCCGCACCTTGCTGCGCATTCTGTGGGAATTCATTCGCGGCTTCCGCGTGCTGCATTTCGTCGGCCCATGCGTCACGGTCTTCGGCTCGGCGCGCTTCAAACAGGAGCATCCGTTCTACGCCATGGCGCGTGAAGTCGGCAGCCGTCTGACAGGCATCGGCTTCACGGTGATGACCGGCGGCGGGCCGGGAATTATGGAAGCCGCGAATCGCGGTGCTAAGGAAGCCGGTGGCATCTCGGTCGGTTGCAATATTCTGTTGCCGCACGAGCAGGCGGCCAACCCTTACCTCGATTACGTCGTCACGTTCCGCTACTTCTTTGTGCGCAAAGTCATGCTCATCAAGTATTCCTATGCCTTCATCGTCATGCCGGGCGGCGTCGGCACGATGGACGAATTGTTTGAAGCCCTGACCTTGATTCAGACGCGCAAGATATTGGATTTTCCAGTTGTGCTGATGGGCGTCGAATACTGGCAGCCGCTGCTCGATTTATTGAAGCTCATGGTGAGCGCCACAACCATCAGCGCAGAGGATTTGAATCTCGTGATGGTGACCGATTCGCTTGATGAAGCGATGGCGCACATACAGAAACATGCCATTGAAAAGTTCGGCCTGCGCCACGCCGCGAAGCCTTCGCGATTCCTCAGAGAATAATTGCCGGAACGCCAGACACGAACGGCGCGAAGCGCAGGTTTCGCTGCGCGCCGTTTACGCGCTGCGCCGATTCAATCGGCCAACTTATGGTGCGCTGCCACAGAACCTTTCCCAATTGCCCTGATTGGAAAATCTCTGAACATCTTCAATCTTCAGATTTGAGTTGCTCTCATTGTTACGGTCATGGCCTACCTGCACGCGATACTCCCAGTCTGGTTTACTACGTAGCTCGATGCACTTTAGCTCGACGCCGGCGCGGATAAGAGAGAAGGCAATCAGTTTGATCTCATCAGCCGTCACCTTATTGCCGGCCCAGATCGTATTGCTTGCCTTGGGGATCATTCCTTCTTTACTTTCATACTTGAATCCCAGTTCTTGTAAAGAAGCTTTAATAACCCCTGGATCATTATCTTTCTCGTAATATTGTACGGTAATTAGCGCCCGATGCGCCGCATCCGTAGACTCCAAGAGCTTTTGCCGCTCTTTGGTTGCGAGGGTGAACAGATCGAGAGCCTTACTATTGTCATCGCTGACGATTTGGTTTGCGAGATCCGATTGTACATTAGACGCTTTTAGCACCCGTTTCAGCGCAGTGAGATTGTTAAGGGCTTCTGTTTTGGCTTTCCTCTCTTCCTCCGCCGCCTTCCCCGCATCCCCAAGCGCTTGCAACGCAATCAGTGCCTGGGCCTCGGCTCTGTTTTCTTGTACTATGGCCTTAAAAGCGAACCATATCGCTAAGACCAGAAATATGAGGAGCAGCACGACAGCCGCCCTGAGACCGCGCGACGTATAGGCCTGTCGCGCGACCGATGCGGTAATGAATTCGCCGGCCAGCTTGTTCATCGAATCCTTGTTCTGATCGTAATAGGTCTGTGCGTTGGTCAGGCGGGTGCCGCGATAAAGAAAGCTCCGGTCGCGCTGATTCTCGTTCCAGATTCGCGCGGCGGCGGCCAGCGGCGATTCCCTTTCAGAGAACCATTTCCGGTTGGCATCGAGGATGGGCATAATCAGGCGGTCGTGCGCCAATTCCAGCCACTCGCCGCCGCGCGCCTTCTCGACGCGTATGAGGTTCTGCTTGATCAGCCGCTCGACCGCCACGTCCGGCAGTCCTTCCGACTCCGTATCTCCCTTGTTTACCTGTGCGCGGACGCGGCTGGGAGTGATCAGCACCTCGCTGAACCAGCGCCGGATTTCCGCCTCTTCGTCCTTGTCCTGGTCTTTCCACTGCTCGATTTCTCCGGCTTTGTTCAGGGCTTTGCATTCTTTGACCACGTGTGCGATGCAGTCTTCATAAAATCGGGTCAGCGCCTTGGTCGCATCGCCACATCGCGCCAGGTCATGGCTGGTGATCTTCCTGGGCTCTTCCAGTTGCAGTCCCTCCCACAATTGGAAGCAAACGATCTGCAAATAAACCGGCTCGACATATTCCCCGAAGACATCGTCCAGGGTGGTGATCTTCGCTGTATCTTGCAGAAGCTTGTTGACGGTCTCGGCTTTCACGCCGATCTTCGGCAGTTCAACCGACAGTTTCTCTTTGATGGTCGCTTTCGCCTCCCCCTGCCGCAGCCTTTGCGCCACCTCCTGGATAGCCGTTTCGGCGATCTGCTGCTCGCGCAGTTCGCTGGCCACCGTTTCAATCACGCCTTTCCTGAGTTTGCGCAGATCATCCCTGAGCTTTTCGGCAATCCCTGTCTCAAAGGCGCAGCCGCGCGTTTCGGCGGGGCCGGTGATGGCATCAAGCGCCACCGTGTACTTCAAGCGCTCCATGCGAAAACGCACGCGCATATTTTCCGGCAGCAAATGCGTATAGTTGCTCAACTCCGCGAGATAGTCTTCACGCAGCACGAAAATCAGGTTGAGCTTCGAGTCCGCTTCCATGGCGCTGCGCAATTGCTTGAAGAAATCTTCGCGCTTCTCCCAGTGCTCGATGTGGTTGGTGAACAATTCCTCGAACTGATCCAGGATGATGTAACGTCCACGGCTTGCTTCTTCCGGTTCGAGCGAATCGCTATCGCCCGGCGTAGCTTGAGCGGAGGCTTGCTCTACGCGCCGGCACTCTTCTTTTGCCTTCAGGTGTTCGCTTTCAAGAATCGAGCGGAACTCCGAATCAGTAAGAACCGAGTGGAGATCTTCGTCCGCCAAAGAACCGGGGTTGGGGATAGGAATGAGCGAGTAGACCGCATTAAAGAGAAAAACATTCTTCACCTGGATGGCCGACATGCCTGGCGGCAGGTCGCCGCCAACCCGCACGGAGCGCAGCACCGTGTAGCCCTTTTCCCGAAGTCTGGGGATCAGCCGGGCATTCAACAGCGAGCTTTTGCCCGCGCCCGACGGCGCATAGAAGACGACGATGCGTTCGGAAATCACCAGCGAAAGCAGCATCTCGGCTTCTTCTTCGCGGCCAAAAAACAGGTCTTTCTGTCTCGTCTCGAAGGGCACAGGGCCGATATAAGGATTGGACAGATCAGTTGCCGTATCGTTCGCCGTATCGTTCGCCGTTCGCGTCATGACCTTACTTCCCTTCATTCGTAGCGCAAGCTAACAGCTTACGCTACATCCAATCGAAAACCGCTCTAATTGCCGTCCTTCTTCTTGCGCAACTCGGCGAGGAACTCGCCCACTGTGCCCCAATAGGGAGCGATATCCAGATTGCTACAGTCCTTTGCCATGAAGGAGCGCAACTCTTTGACTTTTTCGACGTGCTCGCTGTAATTCTCATCGGGTTCGATTTGCAGAACCGCGACGCGACCCAGCGTGTCGTCTCGCAACGGCGCGATCAGTCCTTTGAACAGCACACGAAAATTGAGATCGCGAATATTGAAGCCGAGAAATAACAGCATCGCTTCCGTCATGGTTGATTTGAGAAACTGCGGTATGCGCTCGCTGTCCTTTGAGACGAGGCGCAAAAAATCCAGGTAATCGTCCTCGGTGAGCACCAGCGTGCGCGGATTGTCGTCCCGCCCATACAAGTGGAAAATCAAAGGCGCGTCTTTAGAGCCCTTCAACTTTTGATAAGGCGAATCCAGCCTGAAATAATCTGTATCGCCGCTCAACTGCCGCCACTGGCAATGCTCGCGCTGCGGGTTTTTGTCGCGCTTCAGGTACTTGATCGCTTGATAGGTGAAGCTGTCGTAGTTGGCCGTGATATAAGTCGATATAGGCAACTCCGCCAGGATGCGGTGCGGATCGTTATCGCCAAAGAGGCTCTGTGAAACGTCCTCGATCACTTCGGTCAGCGAGAGGTCTTTCAACAGCTCGCGATGCTGTGCCTTTTGCCGTTCCAGCAGATCGTTCTTCAGCGTGTCGATCAGCAGTTCTTTGTGATAATTCGGCGACGCCTTGGTGGCCTTCGTCGTCTCCACGAATTTGGCGACGCGCGGCAGGTCGTTGATGTCGTCGCCCGGATACTTAAACTGTTTCGCCCATCGTTCGCTGATCTCATCCGCCGCCAGCAGCAAGCCGCGATTGATTTCCGGCCCAAGGATCGGCACGAGTTGATTCTTCCTGAGACGCTGCAAGATCATCGACCAATCAAACTCATCGTTCGGGGTGGAAGTGACGGCGATAGTGTTCTGGCGCGGCTCCCAAAGCTTGCCGTCCTTCAGACGCATGAAGACCGCCGGGCGGCCCCAGTCGCGCCCCTGCGTACTGGCAAGATACATTTGCTTGCGCGCTTCGTTGGCGGCGACGTCCACCAGTCCGCTGTTGACCAGTTCTCTATAGAAGGATCTGCAAAAGCGCTCCGCGCCGGTAAACGAAATCGTGTTGCGCATGGCCACGACTGCCGGCAAGCCCTGACGCGCCAGCCGTGGGCCGATGCCAGCGAACGGGTCTTCCTGAGCAGCCGTGCCGCTGTAGCAGGTGATCAGCGTCAGCAGCGAAAGACGCGGTATGCCTTCGACGGTTTCCCAAAAAAGATCGGGGTCGACGAAGTTGGCTTTGCCCTCGTCGGTTTCAAGCAGGATGCTGGCGCGTCCCTGGCCTCTGGCCTTCTTGCCGTGCGCCTGTATGTGCAGCAGGTGAAAGCCGCCTTCCCTGACGCGCTGGTTGATTCGACCAGGCGTTGCGCGGCCTTCCAGGTACTCGACCTCCAGCCATTCAGTTAAAGAGGCGAGAATGTTCTTGAGCGCTTGCGCGCTGACTTCCTCGAGCCCTTGTTCGATCAGGTCTACAGGATTCGAGACGACGACCAGCAATTTGGGTTTTCCGACGATCAGCTCGGCAGCTTTTCCGCGCGCCACTGTATACCTTGAAAAGGCGATCTCGCCCGAACGGCTGAGGGTGATTTTCTTTTGCGGATCGTAGAGCAGTTCCCAGTCGAGATCGTGGAGCTTCTCAGGCGCATTGGCATCGACGCAAAGGCGAAACCGCAGAGATTTGCTCTCGCGAATCGCCTGCGCGAGCGCGATTCTGTAGCCGGTTGCCAGGTCGGTCTGCGGCGGCATTAAGGCTTCGAACAACAGCGTGCCATAGCGCACCGAATCCAAAGCGGCTTCGAGCAATTTCTCCTGCGCCTCGTTGAGCGCCGGCCTGCCATCATAGCGGTCGTCGCCGTATTTCAGCACCGCCTGATTGTAATCTGAAAGCGTCAACTCGCATTCAATATAGTCAGCCATACATAGGCCCCTATCACCCCATGGTCATCTGTGAAATTGATTACAGAAGCGTGCGCTACGGCCTCACGGCCTGACGGCGAGATCCGCAACCCGCAAACGCACCGCCGGATCACCCAGCACGACGTAGTTGCGCGCGTCATTGCGTTCGATCCACAGACCCAGAAGCTGGTTGTCGGAAACCTGCGCGCCGCGCGCGATGTCGCGCAATTTATCGGCCAGCCTGTCGGATACGGCGACGCGCCGTATGTCGAACTGATCGGTCGCGTAGCCTACCCGGTCGCCTCTTAGTATCCGCGTCATCACGTCGCGAAACCCTTGAATCTGGCCGCCGATTCTCGCCGAGTGAAACGAATAGCTCCAGGCTCGGTCGACGTGCCCTAGCGTCGCCAGCGCGCCGCCCGCCGCATGGCTCAGCAGTCTCTGCGGCAGGCGTGACATCAAGGGCTTCGGCGATATCTGTTTCGACTGCCCGTCAAGCGGCGCTTGAAAATCATCAAGCATCGGCCACCCGGCGCTGTAGCAGGCAAAGAAGAAATGAATCAAGCCCTGGACTTTTGCATCCGCCGGCAGGTTATCTGCGCCGTAGCAATCACTCTCGGTTATATCTCCGTAGCCTGACCAGTCCTGACACACCAAAGCTCCCTGGCCGTTGGCCAGCCGTGGGTCATCTTTAGAATAGACCATGCCGTGGCTGCCGCTGAGCAACAGCGCCGGCGGGCCGCCGTCTGTAAGGCCAGAGAGTATGCGGTTCAAATTCTCTTTGGTCGCTTCCTTGCCGATGAATGATTCGAGGCTGTAGTTGAGTCGCTGGCCGAGCGGTTCTTTCAGCTTGTCGCCGTTGGCAAGCGGCAGGGCGACGTAATTCGAGAACATCTGCGTCGCCGTATCGAAATCATGAGAGGTTGAAAAGATGCTGATCTTCCTGGCGTTCGGCACGCTCGTTGCGGTTTCGTAATCGACCACACTTTGCGCGTAGCGCGCATAAGCTTCGACCTCGTCGAAGTGCAGCCGCCCGACCGCCCAGTAAACATCGAGAGCATATTGAAACTCGAAGGGAATCTCTTCAGGCGAGCCGACGATCATCAGGTAGAAAGGGACGCCGAGATCAGGATCGACGATTTCGGGACGGACGCGGTGGCGTGCCAGCCAGCGGATGGCGCTTTCACCGGGCTGATAGCCGTCGCTGTTCTCGAAAACTTTGTACCGCTTTCTGGCTTCGCGGCTCCGGCGCTTCAGCAACGGCTGCAAAGCGGCTTTGACGGCTGGCGCTGCCTGTGAATGGAAGATCACACCCCAGCCGGCCTGTTCCAGATCATTCGCATCCTCGACCTCAGCGCCAACGCCATAGTGCGCCACAAGATCTTGAGCTCTGCTGCTCGCAAGGCGAGACTCTTCGCTCTCGGCAGGCGTTTGCCTGACGGCGGATACGGCGGCCTTCGGGTTCAACGGCAAAGGTCGCCCGGTATCCGCGAATATGCCGTTCGGGTAAAACTCTTCCGGCTCATCGTCCGCCGCTGGCAGGGAATCAGGGTTTAGTGGCGTCATCAAGCCCGTCCTTAGCCAATTCAAAATAGTTGTTAGTCGACTGCCCGTACGGCCTCCCAGACCGCATGTGCGACCTCGGGCTTGGCGATGTCATTATGCGCGCCGGAAGCGCCGCCGCCTTGATTGATAAAGTCTGTGCTTTCGAGGTTGTAGAGCTTTCCCGGTTCAAAGCCATACACGCCTTCGGCAGCCAGCATCTTCAGGTCGCTGACTCCCGATTCCAGACCGCGCACGCCGAACGCTCCGACGCCGCCGAATTTCGGGTAATTACCCAATGCGAAGTCGACATCGCCGCGAATGCCCGCGCCCAGCGGGTAGAAGCGTCCGACCGCTGTGTCACGTTTCGATTGCGTCGTAATGATCGGCCCTTTGACCTTGCCTTCTGCAACGATGGAGTTGAAGTAACCGGGCGTGCCGTGCGCGGCGGAGGGAATCTGCGCGCAGTAAGACCACAGTGAAAACGCGCCCTGAACCAGCGCAACCGAATCGACGGGTCGCGGAAGCTGTCCCTTGCCTGCGGGGCCGGCGATCATCGCAGAGACGACGATGCAGCCGAAGCTGTGGCCCATCAAGTGTATTCTTACACGCCGTGGCGGTGCTGTCCTTTCCTGCACTTGCTTCAAGAATTCATGCGCCCCGGTTTCGCCGAATTGCCGTGCGCGATCCTTCATCTTCCAGAACGATATCTGCCGCAAAGGGGAGAGCAGCCCTCCCAGATCCCTTCCCCCGAAGCTGATCTCTTGTTCAGCCATGGCGGCTTCGTAAGCGCCTTCGGGATCAAACGCCATGCGGTCGCTGCCCGGCGCTCCGCCGACGCCTTCGGCGCCAAGCGCGGCTTCCTGGTTGATAATTTCGTAAGCCTGTTTGACCTCTTCAGGCAGTTCAAACGGATTCATGTTGGTGCGCGCCGCTTCGAAGATCGTCTTGAGCGCCTCGCGCGCCCTTGCCGTATCGGCGATGCGCTCCGCATATTCTTCGACCAGTATATGGATGGGCCTGGCGGCTTCGGGAGAAAAAGAGGTCGCCCCCGAACTCAGCTTTTCATCTCCCCACGGCAGACTGGGCCAGTGCAGCCCGATGAGCAGCGGTTGAAAGTCCGGGCGCGATTCCCTTAAGCGGCGTATATCTTCCTGGCATTGCGCCATTGCCCCGATCCACGCGCCGTACTGCGCTTTGGCAGCCGGAACATCCCCTTTCCATCCATGAGCTAAGATGAAGACATCGGTCACGCTTGCTTGATCGAGCGCCGCAAGCGTCAGTTGACTCATCAAGCCCTGATGGTCGTCTTGTCTTTCCTTGCCCTCGGCGTCAAAACTGATCAGATAGTATGTCAGGTCGGTATCGGGAACGGTTTCTATGGCCATAAAATCCTCTCGCCAAATCGGCAGGGTTGCGCCGGGATTTCCCTGAAGAGTGCAAAGCTGAACGAAGGGTCTCGCTGCGAACTTGCGCCCTTCGTCGGAAGGCGTGAAAGCGTACCTGATATGGAGTTCAGCGTTCTCCGGGAAAGGCTGAATCTCTCACCCTGATCATCAGGATTTCTTGCC
>JBBWZK010000200.1:0-5419 GCA_039648975.1 Blastocatellia bacterium | reverse complement strand
CAATAGATAATCCGACTGCCTTATCCTCTTTAGTTCATCATTCATCATTCTGCATTCATCATTTCCCCTTAAATCGCCAGCCCGCCATCGGCTTGAATCACCTGGCCTGTGATGTAGCGCGCGTCTTCAGATAAGAGAAAGGCAGTAATCCGCGCCACCTCCGCCGCCGAGCCGTAGCGGCCAAGCGGAATCTGTTCGAGCATCTTCTGTTTGTACTCTTCGGCAAGCCCGCCTGTCATATCGGTTTCGATCAAGCCGAGCGCCAGCGCGTTGACCGTGATGTTGCGCCGCGCCACTTCTTTCGCCAGCGCTTTGGTGAAGCCGATTAACCCGGCCTTCGAGGCCGAATAGTTGGTCTGCCCTGCCATACCGACGACGCCGCTGATCGATGCGATGTTCAAGATCGCGCCGCGCCGCTGTCTGACCATGATGGCGACCGCCGGTTTGGTAACATTGAATACACCTTTGAGATTCGTATCCATCACCGCGTCCCAATCGTCTTCGCTCATCATCATGAGCAGCTTGTCGCGCGTGATGCCGGCGTTGTTGACGAGATAATCGACCGAGCCGAATTCAGCTTTGACGGCTTTGACCATCTCTTCAGCCACCGGTCGATCAACCGCGTCGGCTTGAAAGGCCCGCGCACGGCCACCCGCCGCTTCGACGTCGGCGACTAGCTGATCGGCCATCTCCTGATTGCGAGAATAGCTGAATGCGACCGCCGCGCCGCGTGCCGCCAATTCTTTGACGATGGCTCGCCCGATGCCGCGCGAGCCGCCCGTGACAATCGCCGCCCTGCCCTGAAACTCTGACATAATTTTTCCCCAATCGATTTCGTTGTAATGAATTATATAGACCATCTGAAAAGTCCCGTAGGGACACAATGTTTATAGTTAAAGGCGTAGAGAAAAACACAAGCCCCGTAAGGGCAGAATGTTGACATTGCGCTCCTAAAGGAGCTTGCAGAATTTATTGCATCCTCAACTATAAACATTGCGCTCCTAACGGAGTTTCTCTTTTCTATCTCTCGGTCTTCAGAATAACTTTTACAGCCTGATCTCTTCGCGCCGCACGACGAGCGCTTCGAGGCGCGGCTCGTTGACCGCGTAACCGATGCCCGGCCCTGCGGGCGGCGTAATCGTGCCGCGCGCGGATACCGTCACCGGCGGCTCAATGATGTCTTCTTCCCAGTAGCGCGCCGACGCCGATACGTCGCCCGGCAGCGTGAAGCCCACCAGCGTCGACATAGCGATGTTGTGCGCGCGGCCCACGCCCGTTTCCAACATGCCACCGCACCACACAGTGATGCCGCGATTGCGGCAGTGATCCTGTATGCGCCGCGCTTCTGTGTGACCGCCGACGCGACCGAGCTTGATGTTGATGATACGGCAAGAGCCCAGCTCAATCGCCTGGCGCGCATCCATAACTCTGGTGATCGATTCATCGAGACAGATAGGCGTCTTGATCTCGCGCTGCAACTTGGCGTGATCCACCAGATCGCCGGGCGCAAGCGGTTGCTCGATCATCATCAGGTCGTATTCGTCCAGACGCTTGAGCAGATCGATATCGGCGAGCGTGTAGGCCGAGTTGGCGTCAACCGACAGCTTGATCTTCGCGTGGCGTTCGCGTATGGCGGCGACCAGTTCAACATCGCGGCCCGGCTTGATTTTGATCTTGATGCGTTGATAACCGGCGGCCAGTTCGCGCTCGACTTTTTCGAGCAGCGCAGCGGTGGTCTCCTGCAAGCCTATGGAAACGCCGCTGGCAATTTCCATCTGCGTGCCGCCGAGATGCTGCCATAGTGATTGATTTAACATTCGCGCTTCGAGATCCCATATAGCGGTTTCAACGCCGGCTTTGGCCATGCAGTTGCCGCGTATGCGTGTGAGCGCATCGTTGACCTCCGCAGCGCTATCGGCACGCGTTGCCGCCAGTATCGGCCCGATGTACTGCGCGATGATCAGCCATGCGGTGTCTATCGTCTCGTAGTTGAAAAACGGGTCTTCGGGCGCGGTACATTCGCCGTAACCGTATGCGCCCGATTGATCGAAGGCACGCACGATCATAATGCGCCGCCGTGTCGTGCGCCCGAAGCTCGTCTCAAACGGATACTTCAATGGCAATTCAATCTCGCGCAACTCAATTCGTTCGAGGTTCAATTTCATAACGCCCCCATCGGAAGTGGTGCGTGATGCGTGGTGCGTGAATAGTGTTGGTGTTTCGCGCCTTGGTTATTTTTCAAACACGCACCACGCATCACGCATCACGCACTTCGTATGCATCAAAGCTGAACTGTCGTTCATCGTGTCCAAACAGGTAGCGGCTCGTGCCGCTCGCCGAATCGCGCTCGAAGCCGCGCGCAATCAATCCCTTGTTTAGCTCGCCCAGAAAATCGCCACGAACACGCAGCCGCCATCTGACATGATCTTCAACGGATTGGGCGCGCACTTGATTGATCTCCTCAGGGATGATTACAGATTCGGCATTCGAGACTTGCGGTCTGCTACAGGCGAGCGCCGCCTCGACGTGCGGCGAGCGCACCCACCATTCAGCGAAGATGCGATCAGAAGGCACGTCCGCGCCGAACACCGCCGATAGACCCTCGCCATAATAATTTTCTTCATAGCGGCGAATGATCGCGCCGAGCTTGTTGATGTTCAAGTGCGCATTGCGCGATTGCAAAGGGTCGAAGGTCCAGATGATCAGCGGCACGCCCATTTCAATGGCGAACTCGCGCTGCTTGAGCTTCATGCGGTAGCCGATGTCTTTGTGGCGCAGGCCTTCGAGGACGGCGGCGAGATGCGAGTGATAGACGACATGCCTGTCCATCAAGGCCAGCATCGTGTGGACGAAGCCGACGAGCTTGCCTGTATGATCGAATGCGCCAATCGTCGGCGCTTTACAGGCTTTGGAAATCAGATAGAGACGAATCGGCATGATGCCGATGTCGTCGTCACTCCAGACGGCGCGCTCAAGCTCTATGCATTGCTGAAAGTCTTCTACCGAGACGCATTCACGAATCGTCACATCCGCATCAAACATAGCCGATGAGTATAAGGGGCAACCGCGCGGACATTCAAGCGTCAACCCTATGGCAAAGCTGTGTGCCCTGTGGCATGACCATAGGCAAAAGCATATAGATCCGCCATTTGATTAGGGCGGTCAATTCCAGCAGGCGAGCGATCTTCTGAAGGCTTGCTACGAGCGCTCATGCTTCCGGTTAAGCAATCGCATCAGCCCCGCGCCAAAGCCTGCGGCGATCAGCAAGCCCGCCGTCTGTACGGGCAAAGACGTGCGCCGGCGATGCGGCATCAGGCCGCTGGCGCGTTTCGTCAATCGCGTGCCCAGCCCCGTGAGCGCCAGACCAATCAAGTATCTCTTCATCGCTTCCCTCCTCTGATGATTTGAGCAGGCGCGTTTGCCGTGTCGAATTGGTACGGCAACGCGGCTTCTGTTAGTTGATGGCAAATCGAATGCCATCGCAAAATCAGTTGATATAGTCCGGTGTATAAGGCTCGCGGCGCGCAGCCATTTGCCAGCGGGCGCGCTCCTGGTTAATGATGATAAGTGGATATGGAGTCGACAGAAAAAGAGATCACGCGAAAGCTCAAGAAGCACCTGAAAGGCATCACCGCCGCCACCCTTGAGGCGCTCGCCAAGCGCCTCGGTGTGCTTCCCGCTGAACGCATGCTGCTGACCACAGACATAGGCATCTCGCTCGCTGCTTTGAATCTGCGCGCCGCGGTCGAGATGATGAAAGCCTCGCCCGAAGTCTCACGCTTGATTGACGCCAGCGATATGCGCATCTGGGGCGAGATCGGCAAGCGCCTATCGGCCACCAGCGCCGAAGCCGCCGCCACTTTCTTTCAATCGAGCGCCGCCGTCATCGATGCGGTTGGCGAAGACCTGCGCTCGCCCGTCCTCCGCCTCGTCAATAAACAGGCGGCGCTCTCGGCGAACACCGCGATGGACAGCTTCAAAGGTGCGCCGCAAATCATTCGCGCTATCGGCGATGGCGAAACGGCGGCACAGATGTTGACAATCTCGCTTGAGCTGGCGCGCCATTCCGTCAAACACAGTCACGATCTCTTCATCGCCGCGCCGCAGGTGCTGGCGCAGATCAAAGCGAGCGGCGATGACGCGCTCGTGCGCCGCGCCCTGGCGCTGACGGCGTTGTTCGCCTATCGTTCAGGCGGCACGGCGGCTGAATTCTTCAGCGACCTGCCCGCAGTTTTCCATACCGCCGAACGCCAGTCGGTCGAAAAGCTCTTTGCCATCACCGAGTCTTATCTTGATCGCAGCGGCGGCGTCGCGCTGCAATACTTCAAAGCCGCCAGCCGCGTGCTCACCATCGCCGGGGTTGATTCGTTCGAGCGCTGGACGGACCTGGCAAAGCGCGTGGCGCTGCAGGGCAACGCCGCCAGCTATCATTTCATGAAGCAAAGCCCGCAGATCATCGCCGAGCTTGCGGCGCGCGCCCGCAGCCATCGCCGCGCCGAAGTCATCGCTGCGGTACTGCAAGTCGTCGAAGAGATCGCCGACCGCAACACCATCGCCGCCGTCGAATGCTTCAAGTCCAGCCCACTGGCCTTGAGCGCCGCCTCGCTCGGCCAGTTCCGCGAATGGGCGCGGCGCGGCATCGAACGCAGCACAGATAATTCGCGGCGCATTCAGGCTTATTACGCGCTTGAATCGAAAGCCAGCCAGGAAGCGCTGTTCAAGATCGAAGGCGGCCTGACGCTCGATGCCGTGTCGCACACGCTGCGGCTCTACGTTGAGGGCTTGACGGGCCGCGTACTCAACATCGTGTCGCTCTCGGCGGTTCCTGACGAAGCGAAGATCGGCGACGGCAAGACGATTTATCTGCCATCGGTGGTTGCCGAGTTCGAGGACGAGCGCGAAAACTTCCGTCTGTTCAAAGTTCTCGCCGCACATGGCGCAGGGCAGATCGAGTTTCAAACCTATTCGATTGACGCGCCCGACACGCTCGTCGCGCTGGCTGAAACCCACACCGCTTTCCTGCACCGCAAGCGCGAAGGCAATGACGCCGCTGGCCAGCCGGAAGACGGCAAAGCGCCACCGCACAAGAAAGCAAAAAGTAAATCCGGCAAGCCAGCCGCCGAAGCGCCGGGTGTAAATTTCCTTACAGTTCTTTCGGAGTATCCGAATGCGGAACTTGCCCTGCGGCTTTTCACAACGATTGAGAACGGGCGCATCGACTTTTTGTTGCGCATCGCCTATCGCGGCATCCGGCGCGATCTTGATTTCGTGCGCCATCGTTTGCGCGAGCGCCGCCCGGACATCGAAGATCTTCCGGCGCATTTCATCCCTTTTGAATTGCTCTTTCAAGCGGCTAACTGCGGCGGCGCGACCGAGCAGATGCGCCGCGCCTATCCAAACGTGGTGCGCGATCTTGAGT
>JBBWZK010000457.1:0-29477 GCA_039648975.1 Blastocatellia bacterium | reverse complement strand
AGCCGCAGCAGCGCGCCGCAAACCGTCGAGCAACCGAAGCAAGGGAAATGAAAGGCGACGCGGAGACGCGGTGAAAGAAAAACATCGAATCCTGTCGTTGCGTTCTGGTGTCTCCCTTTTTCCCTCTCGCCCCTCGCCGCGTTTCCGCGTCGCCGTGTCTCCGCGTCTCTCCTTCCGCGTCGCGTCAATCATTACTGTTGCCCGGCTAAAGGCTTGCGCTTATAATACGGTCGCTGAACGCTGGGCGCTTCCATACATCGGCCCGCTTCGGCGGCTGCCCCTTCTGATTCATCCGCAAATTCGGATTCGCTCGGCTGTCGTTTGCGAGCGGTTCCGCCCGGCTGTTACCTGTCCCCGCGCGTTCATTGTGAAAACCGGACGAGCTTCTACGAGGCGATAGCCCATGTCACCGAGTATAGATCAATTGCTGACCATTGCGTGCAGCAAAGGCGCTTCCGACCTGCACATCAAAGCCGGCAGCTTTCCCTTCATGCGCATCAATGGCGAATTGCAGCCGATGGTCGAAGCCCAGCGACTCTCTGCCGAAGACACGCTCAACATGGCCTTCTCGAGTATGAACAACCGGCAGAAGCAACGCTTCAGCGAGATGAGCGAAGTCGACATTGCTTACGGGGTATCGGGGCTGGGCCGTTTCCGCTGCAACATCTTTCAGCAGCGCGGCACCGTCGGCATGGTGCTGCGCGTGATTCCCACTACCGTGCGCACGGCAGAAGAGTTGCGCCTGCCGCCGGTGATCGAAAAGATTGCCGACGAGCCGCGCGGCCTGGTGCTGGTCACAGGCTCGACGGGATCGGGCAAATCAACGACCTTGGCGGCGATCATCGATTACATCAACCGCGTGCGCGCCGGCCACATCGTCACCATCGAAGACCCGATTGAATTTCTGCACCGCGACAAGAAATCTTATGTCAACCAGCGCGAAGTCGACGTCGATACGCGCAGCTTTTCCGAAGCCCTGCGCGGCGCGCTGCGGCAAGATCCGGACGTGATTCTGGTCGGCGAGATGCGCGATTACGAGACGATTGAAACGGCGTTGACCGCAGCCGAGACCGGCCATCTGGTATTATCTACATTACACACGCTTGATGCGACGGAGACGATCAATCGCGTCGTCTCGGTCTTTCCGCCGCATCAGCAGCGGGCGATTCGCCTGCAACTGGCGAGCGTCCTGCGCGGCGTCGTTTCCATGCGACTGGTGCGCGCCGCCGAATCGATTCAGGGACGCGTTCCGGCGGTCGAAGTGATGATGGTGACGCCCTACATACGCGATTGCATCATTCACCCGGAAAAGACGGCGCTGATCCGCGACGCCATTGCGCAGGGCACATCGCAATACGGCATGCAGACCTTTGATCAGTCGCTGTTTGATCTCTATTCACGCGGCTTGATAACATATGAAGAGGCGCTCAACGGCGCCACCAACGCCGACGAGTTCAAGTTAAGAGTTTCCGGTATTCGGTCGGTTTCCGATCAATCGCGCGAAGAGATGGAGCGCACGCGCCGCCGCACAGGCACGGGCGGGCTTGACGCCAACCGGCCCGAAACCAAGCAGTTTGTCAATTGGCTTTTAGAAGGCACAGAACAGGTCACTCGATAAGCTCGGCGGCAGCGCGCGACGAGGAAGCGCGCGGCAGCGGGGCGAAACCGCGACCTGTGGTTGACCCTGAAAAACGCCGTGAGCGGATCTTTCAAAGGGCATTGAACATCCTGTCGGCGCGACCGCGCAGCGAAGCCCAGTTGCGCGAGCGCTTGCTGGCGAAGGAATGGGCGGATGCAGCACTGGTTGACGAGTGCATCGCGCGCCTCAAAGAACTCGACTACGTCAACGATGCGACGTTCGCCGAAAGTTATGTGAATTACCGCATGGCGACCCGCGCCGTAGGGCGGCAGCGGCTGGCGCGCGAACTGGTAATGAAGAAAGTCGCCCGGCAGACGATTGATCGCGCCCTTGATGAAGCGTATGAAGAGACGAGTGAAGAAACCCTGATTGACCGCGCCCTTGCCAAGCGCCTGCGGGCGCACGGTCGCCCCACCGACAGGCAAAGCGCCAAGCGGTTGTTCGATCACCTAATGCGGCTTGGCTTCGGCTACGACCTGATCGTCCGCAAGTTGCAGGAGCTTCAGGCGGAGGTTGAGGAAAATGATGAATGATGAATGATGAATGATGAATGGGGGAGGAAACGGACGCGGGATTATCTATAGACGATCCGCCTTCCTTTTCCTCTTCAGTTCATCATTCATCATTCATCATTCATCATTTCAAAAGTGGGTGCTCCATGAATCTAGGTAAAGAGCGGCGCGAAGCGAAGCGCATCAGTTACATCTGCGAAGTGGAATGCGAAGGCGCGGGAATCAGCCGCCTGGCCACACGCATCACCGACCTCAGCACGACCGGGGCGTTCATCGATTCCATGACGAACTATGCGCCCGGCACGCTGCTGACCCTCAAGTTTCGCATCAAAGATATTCTGATCGAAACGCAATGTGAAGTGCGTTACAGCCTGCGGCAGATGGGGATGGGTGTGCGCTTTGTTCATATGCCGCATCCGAGCCTGGCCGTGCTTGAACATCTCATTGACGGCAAGCCGCTGGCTGCGCCTCTGCCGCTCGCCGAGCCGCCGCGCGCGCCCGCCAGCAGCGCACAGTATATGCTGACCGGCAACTTCGCCATCGTCAGTCTATTCGACGTGATTCAGATCATCGAAAACAATCATCTGACCGGCGCGCTCGTCATTGCTTCGTCTGTCGCCGAAGGCGAGATTCACTTCAACGATGGCCGGATTATCGGCGCTCAACTGGCCGAGACGGTCGGGCAGGACGCGCTGATCAAGTTTCTCGATGTCGCCGAAGGCAGCTTTACCTTCCACAAAACCGAAACCGAATATCCGCGCACCATTCAAGCCAGCAGCAACATGGGCCTGATGCTCGACCTGCTGCGCGTCAAAGACGAGGAAGCCGCCTTTGCCTCGCTATCCGACTCGCAATAATTCCCTCTACGATTGGCTGCGCTGACGCGCGTATGATTTCATCAGGCGCGCGAATTCAACAGGCAATGGGAAGTCCCACAGTCGTTTGCTATAATGTGGTTTTCGACTTTCATTAAAGAAGACGACTATGATGACTGGACACGAGATCAGACAGAAATTCCTCGATTACTTTGCGGCGCGCGGCCACCGTGTGGTGCGCAGTTCGCCGCTGCTGCCTGCCAACGATCCGACGTTGTTGTTTACTAACGCCGGCATGAATCAGTTCAAGGACGTGTTTCTCGGCCTCGAACCGCGCGATTACAAGCGCGCCGCGTCGTCGCAGAAATGCGTGCGCGCCGGCGGCAAGCATAATGACCTCGACGAAGTGGGGCGCACGGCGCGGCATCACACGTTCTTTGAGATGCTCGGCAATTTCTCGTTCGGCGATTACTTCAAGAAAGAAGCCATCTATTTCGCCTGGGACTTGCTGGTCAACGAATTTCAACTCGACCCGCAGCGGCTGTGGTTTTCAGTCTTCGAAGGCGACGAGGAAGTCGCCGCCGACGAAGAGGCCGTGCGCTACTGGGAACAGGTCGGCGCGCCGCCCGAACGCATCCTGCGCTTTGGCCGCAAAGACAACTTCTGGCAGATGGGCGAGACCGGGCCGTGCGGGCCGTGCTCGGAGATACACTACTATCAAGGGCCACATCCCGAAGACCCCGAACATAATCGCCCTGAACTGGTCAACGGCGTCGGCGACACGACGATGGAGATATGGAACCTCGTCTTCATGCAGTTCAATCGCTCGAAGATCGGCGACAATCAGTTCAAGCTTGATCCGCTGCCCGCGCCATCGGTTGATACAGGAATGGGACTTGAGCGCGTGACGGCGGTGATTCAAGGAGTCACGTCGAATTACGACACAGACCTGATCTGGCCCATCATCGACTACATCGCCGGGCTGTGTGGCAAGGATTACGTTTACGATTCGGAAGACGGCTTTGCCATGCGGGTCGTCGCCGACCACGCGCGCACGACGGCGTTTTCGATTGCTGACGGCATCGCGCCCGGCAACGTCGGGCGCAATTACGTGCTGCGTAAAATCATGCGGCGGGCGATCTATCACGGCGCAAGAGGTCTGGGATTGAAGCCGCTGTTCTTCGATAAAGTCACAAACTTCGTCGTCGACCTCATGGGCGAGGCCTTTCCTGAATTGATCGCCTCGCGCAATCTGATCGACCAGACGGTGCGTGGCGAAGAGACGCGCTTCAGCCGCATTCTCACCATCGGCGAGCCGCGACTCGCGGAACTTTTCGAGCGTTATGCGCCCGCCGCGCCGCCGATGGTCGAACTGGTGCGCACCTATGACACCTATGGCGTGCCGCGCGATCTGATTCGCGTTGTCTTGGGCCAGCACGGCGTCGAGATGGACGAAGACGAATTCAACAAGCAATTCGACGCGGCGCTCGGCGAACTGCAACAACAGAGCGGCGCTTCGATGGCCGATCAATCGGCGATGCGGCGCACGAAAGAGATTTACACGAACGTCACAGAGGCGCTGCTGCGCACAGAGTTCACCGGCTATAAGGAAACTGAAACCGCCGGCGCGCGAGTGCTGGCCATCATTGTCGGCGATAGCAGCCCCTCGTCGCTTGCGGCAGGCCAGAGCGGCGAAGTCATTCTCGACCGCACGCCGTTTTACTCGGAAGCCGGCGGCCAGATTGGCGACACCGGCGTGTTTGAAAACGATTATGTGCTGGCGACCGTCGAAGATACTTACTCGGTCATTGCGGGCTATTACCTGCACAAGACGAAAGTCGAGCATGGCGAGTTGAGCATCGGCAGTATGTTGACGGTTCGCGTTGACGCCGAACGTCGTCGCCGCATCAAGGCGAATCACACCGGCACGCACCTGTTGCACGCGGCCTTGCGCGAAGTGCTCGGCCCGCACGTCAAGCAGGCTGGTTCGCTGGTCGCGCCGGATCGCTTGCGCTTCGACTTCACGCACTACGCGCCGTTGACGGAAGACGAGATTGCCGAAATCGAACGGCTGGTCAACAACGAAGTCCTGCACAATCGCGATGTCGAGACCGAGATCAGGCCGTTTGAAGAAGCGGTCGCTTCAGGCGCGATGGCGTTGTTTGGCGAGAAGTACGGCGCAGAGGTGCGCGTCGTCAGCGTGCCCGGCTTTTCGACAGAGCTTTGTGGCGGAACTCACGTTCATGCCACCGGCGATATTGGCCCATTCAAGATCATGAGCGATAGTTCAATCGCGGCGGGCGTCCGACGCCTTGAAGCCATCACGGCGGATGCGGCGGTGGCGCGCTTGCAGAACGACGAGCAGATCATCAAGCAGTTGAGCGACCGTTTGAAGATAAAAGCCGAAGAGGTTCCGGCGCAGGTTGATAAGCTGGTCGAGCAGGTGCGCCGTTATGAGCGCGAGCTTGAACAACTGAAGTTGAAGATCGCGCAATCGGAAGCCGCGCAGGCCGTCGAAGCCGCGCGCGAAATCGGCGGCGTCAAGGTATTGGCGCGACGCGTCAAAGACCTGGATGCGAACGCGCTGCGCCAGCTTGCCGATATGTTATCGCAAAAGCTCAAGACCGGCGTGGTGGTTTTAGGTCAGGCGAACAACGGCAAGGCCGCGCTTGTCGCGCGCGTCACAGATGATCTGACGAAGCGCTTGAACGCCGGGCAGATCATCCGCGAGATTGCTGCGCTGATCGGCGGCAAAGGCGGCGGCAAAGCCGACATGGCGACGGGCGGCGGCTCTGAGCCTGAGAAGCTCGACGCCGCGCTTGATGCGAGCTATGACGCCATTGAACGAATGCTCGCTGCGAAATGACACGCCTGATTGCGGAACGTCGCAATTGATGAGGTGGTAAAGATGTTGAAATCTGTCGAAGGCATTTACCGCGATGGCAGAGTCGAACTACTCGAAACGCCTGAAGGCATTGACGAGGCGCGAGTGATCATCACCTTCCTTTCAGCAGGTAAAGTAGACTTGCGCGAGCGCGGCATCGATGAGCTGCAAGCCGCCGATCTACGTGCTAGATTGCGCACCTTCGCTGAAGACTGGGAATCTCCTGAGATGGAGGCTTACGATGCCTTATAGCCGGGGCGACGTTGTGCTGGTGTTATTTCCTGATTCAAATCTTCGCACTGCAAAACGTCGCCCCGCGCTTATCGTGCAAGCCGACAACTCACACACCAGCTTGCCTCAGACGATCATCGCCATGATCACAAGCAATCTGGGGCGCGCAGGCTATCCCAGCCGCATTCGCATATCACTGGCAAGCGCCGAAGGACGACAGACCGGATTGCTGACCGATTCCGTGATTATGAAAGATAATGTGGCAACGGTTCTGGATGTTGAAATAGACCGCCGGATCGGAACTTATCCTGATCACCATGCATTGGACACCGCCCTTCGACACACCTTCGCTCTTTAATCAGCTTGAAACAGATCATCCCAGGAATTGTTGTTTACTGCTCGGCAAGCGACTAGTTTGTTTGCCGAGCGGTTTCCCTCAACGCCAGCCGTAGTAGCTGAACGTGGTATTGCGCTTGAGGCGTTGAATCGTATCGTGGTCGGCTTTGAAAGGAATCGCCGGCAGCGTGGGCGCAATGATCTGATGGCTGTTATAGAACGGCGTTTCACGCAGCTTCAGGTTGTACGCCTTGACGATCAAGGCTTCGAGATTCACCACGTCCGTGGCATTGTAAGCCAACAAGGTTTCGAGCGCCCGCTGATTGTTCTTACGTTTGAACTCGTGCCACAGCAGCACGGCGAAAAAGCCGTCGACATCGGCCAGTTCTTTGCGATCAAGCCCCAGTTGCCGCTCGCAGCCCTTCAAGCCGCCTCTGTAGCCAAGGCTACGCAGGATGTGCATCAGGTCAATGTGCGCGTGATTCATCTTGATGTGAAAGAAGCGCTGGATGAACGGCACGTCGAATGACTTGCCGTTGTAGGTGACGACCGTGCTGTACTCTTGAATATCGCGCTGGAAGTCGTTGAGGTTGTCGCCCTGCACGTAGTGGCGAATACGCCGGCCATCGTAAATCACAATCGTCGTGATCGCATCGTCGTAACCCAGGCCTGTAGTTTCGATGTCGAGGTAGGCGATGGTGTGGCGGAACTCCGGAAATAAACGCCAGTGCTGATTCGTTTTCAGCGAAGCGGCAAAGTGCTGCGGGTTGCTGTTTTCAAGGTGCGCTAAGGATTCGTGCAGGTGTTCGGACAATGAGGCGGGTGAACGGCGCGGCAAAGTAACCGAGTTCGCTTTCAGAGCCGCATCCCAACAATCAATGCCCGAAGACCAGAGACGTTGTTCGACGGCAGGGCTGATGCCCGGAATGTGACAGAAGGTGTTTTTCAGCATACAGCACTACGTGAAATGATGAATGATGAGTGATGAATGATGAACTAAAGAGGAAAAGGAAGACGGATGGTCTATAGATAATCCCTTGCCGTTTCCGCCGCGCGCGAAGCGCATCTCTAGCCATCCCCCTCGTTCATCATTCATCATTCATCACTCATCATTTTATCAGTCAGCCTCTTCCAAGCAATCGCGCAAAGAACCCCGTCTTCGGTGTGTTGGGATTTTGCTTCGCCTGGTTGCGGACATGAAAGTCGGCGTCTTGAGTCAGGCTTTTCAACGTTGCAGGTGGCGACTGTTCGTTATTCGCCACGCCCCAGCGCACGTAATTGACCGTATCGCGGGCGAGTTTCTCAAGAATTGCGGCGGGCGTGCTGAGGTTCCCGGCGACCGCCATGCGCACCGAAGATAACGGATCATCGGCTAACCTTTCTAAACTCTGCGCCGGCGCTTTCGGGTTATCGGCGACGGCTTCTCTGACCGCGCCATCGGTGTCCGTCGCAAGCGTCGCGAGCAGGTCAGCCGCTTTCGTGGCTGAAGCGACTGCCGGCCTTGCGCCTGGACAGTGCCTGGCGATGAGCAAGAGGTCTGCAGCCTCAAATGCTTTGGCCCAGGTTTTCTCAAGATGAAGATCATACAGTCCCTGAGCGATCTCCTCTCGATGTTCAGCAACGAACTTGAGGCATTCGTCCGCGTCGGTTGGGATGATTTTCTGCTTGCCTTGCTCGACCATATGGTTTACCGCGATGCCTTCATGAATTTATATGGTAGAGGGCACAATCAACCATAGCCTGTGATCGCGCTTGCGATACCGCATAGCACGAGCCGCCTTCTTCAACCCGATAGGGCAATGACATGAAGTTAGTGCCTGGGAGCGCGGGCATTTTGCCCGCAGTCCCTCAAGGCTGCGAGACCGGCGGGCAAGATGCCCGCGCTCTCGCTTACATATTCTCGATGATGGCCGAAGCGAACTCGCTGGTCTTCAGCCTTGTAGCGCCTGCCATCTGCCGGTGCAGGTCATAGGTCACGCGCTTTTGCTGAATCGTCTGCGTCAGCGCCTCAACGATCTTGTCGCTCACTTCGCGCCAGCCCAGATATTCGAACATCATCACGCCCGACAGGATCACTGACGATGGATTGACCATGTCGAGATCGGCGTACTTCGGCGCGGTGCCGTGCGTCGCTTCAAAGACCGCCGCCTTGTCGCCGATATTGGCTCCCGGAGCCATTCCCAGGCCGCCGACCTGCGCCGCCGCGGCGTCCGACAGGTAATCGCCGTTGAGGTTCGGCGTCGCCAGAATCGCATACTCGTCCGGGCGAATCAGTATCTGCTGGAAGATCGAATCGGCGATGCGATCTTTGACAAGCAGCTTCTTCTGCCACTCGCCGTTGCCGTGCGTCGCCCAGATCGCCGAGAGCGTCTGCTTGATTTCATTAACCACCGCAGCCCGCTGCTTCTCGCTCATCTGATCGAATCCCGGCTCGATCATTCGCGCGTTCTCTTCGTCGGTGATCGCCGCGTTCTGCTCGCGGTTTCCCAAAATCCAGGTCTCGCGCTCGGTGACAATCTGGCTGCGGAATTCGTCTTTCGCCAGCTCATAGCCCCAGTCGCGGAAGGCCCCTTCGGTGAACTTCATGATGTTGCCTTTGTGAACCAGGGTCACCGACGGCTTGTTGAAATCGAGCGCGTACTTGATGGCGCGGCGCACCAGCCGCTTCGTTCCCGTAGGCGAAATCGGCTTGATGCCGATGCCGCTGTCTTCGCGCACTTTGTAGCCGTACTTACCGTTCAACAGCGAGATGAGCTCTGCGGCGCGCTCGCTTCCTGAACTGAACTCGACGCCGGCATAAACGTCTTCCGTGTTCTCGCGGAAGATCACGACATCGACCTTTTCCGGGTGGCGCACGGGCGACGGCACGCCGTCGAAGTAGCGCACGGGCCTTACGCAGGCGTAGAGATCGAGCACCTGGCGCAGCGTCACGTTCAGGCTGCGAATGCCGCCGCCGACGGGCGTCGTCAGCGGCCCTTTGATGGCGACGACGAATTCGGCAATCGCCCGGACGCTATCGTCCGTCAGCCATTCGCCGAACTGGTTGAAGGCTTTCTCGCCCGCGAAGATTTCGTACCAGGCGACGCGCCGCTTGCCGCCGTAAGCTTTCTCGACCGCCGCATCGAAAACGCGCCGCGACGCGCCCCAGATGTCGCGGCCCGTGCCGTCGCCTTCGATGAAGGGAATGATGGGTTGATCGGGAACGTTGAGCTTTGCCCCTTCGACGGTTATCTTTTGACCATCGGCGGGAACTTCTATACCATTGAACGTCGCCATTTGATGATGACCTCCTGAGAGATGAGCCGTAAGAATTGCGCTCGGTGCGCGGTCGCAATGTAACAACGGCGAACAAGGAGTGTCAAGATAAGGAGAAGTCAGGATTCAGGATTCAGGATTCAGGATTCAGAAGGAAAGAGAGAATCTGCGGTGAGCGTTCCCGCCTTTCCCCTGAATCCTGAATCCTGAATCCTGAATCCTCTCCCGCAATGATTGACGAAACCAAGCAGCCTGGCGAAGAAGAAACGATGGAGGAGATTCATCGCCGCATCAAGGAATCCGAAGCGGCAAATCTAACGGCGGACGCCATTGTGCTCGATGCATGGGATCGCGTCAAGCTGGCGCGTCATACGAATCGGCCTTACACGCTCGATTACATCCAAGCCCTCTTTACAGACTTCACGGAGATTCACGGCGACCGGCGTTACGGCGACGATTCGGCGATGATCGCCGGGCTGGCGCGCTTTCACGGCGCGCCGTGCGTGGTCATCGGCCATCAGAAAGGCCGCACCACCCGCCAGCGCCAGCAGCGCAACTTCGGCATGCCGAAACCCGAAGGCTATCGCAAGGCGCTGCGTGTAATGAAAATCGCAGAAAAATTCCAACGCCCAATCTTCACGTTCATTGACACGCCCGGCGCGTATCCGGGCATCGACGCCGAAGAGCGCGGCCAGGCCGAAGCCATCGCCTACAACCTGCGCGAGATGGCGCGGCTGCGCGTGCCGGTGATTGTCACGGTGACCGGCGAAGGCGGCTCAGGCGGCGCGCTCGCCATCGGCGTCGGCGATCAGGTCTTGATGCTGGAGAATTCGGTCTATTCGGTGATCACCCCCGACGGCTGCGCGTCGATTCTCTGGCGCGATGCCTCTTATGCGGAGACGGCGGCGAAAGCCTTGCGATTGACGGCGCAGGATTTGTTGGAGTTCGGCTTGATTGATCGCATCCTCGCCGAACCGGCGGGCGGCGCGCACGCCGATCCGGAAGCGATGAGCGCCGCGCTTGATGAAGCCTTGAGCGAAGCACTCGCCGTCGTGCGCGATATATCAATCGAAGAGCGCCTCCGCTTGCGCTATGATAAGTTTCGCAAGATGGGCGACTTTGAAGATCGCTTTGCGAGAGATCGCACGTCGAAGCCTGAGATTCTGGAATGGTGAACTGAGATGGCGGCGGTCTATGACCGCCTCTAAACAAGCGATGTCTTTTTCTGAGATTCTATAGAGCGTTTCTGAAAAGTCCCGTAGGGACGAAATGTTTATAGTTGATGGCGTAGAAGAGAATTCAAGCCCTGTAGGGGCGAAATGTCAACATTGCGCTCCTGACCGAGCTTGATCCTTGCGCTGATCTGCTGGCTATAAACATTGCGCGCCTACGGAGCTTCCCTTTCAGAAACGCTCTGTAGCAGAAATTGCTTCACGCCTCGTTCGGAGGATACTGATGAATCGATTATCTCCCCCTCGTCTGTTCTGGCGCGCGCTGCTCGCCGCTCTGGTTATCATTCAACTCAGCGCGCCGTTGTCGTTCGCCCAGACCGCCGCGAAGACTGCGCCGGCCCTGTCTACGGCAGAGCGCGAAGCCGTTTCGCATGTCAAAGCCGAAACCATTCGCGAAGTGACCGTGGCGCTGACGGCGAAAGAGATGCAGGGACGCGGCACAGGCCAGCCCGGCGCTGACCGCGCCGCCCAGTACATCGCCAGTCAATTCGCCAAGCTCGGGCTCAAGCCGCTCGGCGATCAAGCGGAAAGTAAGCCAGGCTACCTTCAATCAATCAAGTTCAAAGTCGAGCAGGTGCAGCCCGATTCGTCGTTCAAAGTCGGCGACGCCAGCTTGAAATACAAAGACGAATTCATCATCCCGCCGCCGTTGCCGCAAGACGCAAGCAAGGACGGGAGCGGCGCGCTGGCCTTCGTCGGCTACGGCGTCGTCTCGCCTGATGTGAAGCGCGACGACCTGGCGGGCATCGATGTGAAGGGCAAGATCATCGTCATACTCGGCGGCAAGCCGAACAACGTCGACGCGGCGGCCTGGGCGAAAGCCGCCGGTCAGCAGGCCGTCTTCGGTCGCTTGATCAGCGCCGGCGCTGCCGGATTCGTCATCGTCTACGTCCCTGCGCGTGCGACACAGCCATTCAGTCTTGCGGCGGCCTATCTGTCGCGTCGCCGCGTATCGCTGGCCGATGCGCCGGCCTTTCCCATCAAACTGCCGCCTATCGCTTTGATCAGTGATGCGGCGGCGGAAAAGCTCTTTGCCGGAACGGGAACCAGCTTCGCCGACTTGAAGGCGAAGGCGCAGAGCGGCGAATTCGTTTCGCGCGATTTGAACAAGCCGGCGACAATCTCTGTGCGCGTCAAGCACGAAGAGGCGACGAGCAGCAATGTGGCCGGCATCCTCGAAGGCACGGACGCGACGCTCAAGAATGAAGCGGTGGTTTATTCGGCGCATTACGATGCATACGGGATAGATACGGACGGCACGGTCTATCCCGGCGCGGCGGATAACGCCTTGGGCGTCGGCAGGCTCGTGGCCATCGCTGAAGGCTTTGCGAAAGCCAAGGCGAAGCCGCGACGTTCTGTAATCTTTCTCGCAGTCACCGGCGAAGAGTACGGGCTGCTCGGCGCAGAGTATTGGGTGAAGCATCCGACGTGGCCGCTTGAAAAAGTCGCCGCTGACATCAACTTCGACGGCATTGGCACAGAAGTTTGGGGCGAGTTGCATTATCTGATCGATTACGGCTACGGGCTTTCTGATCTGGGTAAGACGATTGCCGACATCGCGGCGGCGACCAACGCGGAGATCATGGCCGACCCGTTCCCCGAGGAAGGCGCTTTTTATCGCTCGGATCATTATGCCTTCGTCAAACGCGGCGTACCGAGTATTTACTTGTTCAGCGCACCGGCTGGCGATCAGGCAGTGTTCGGCGCGCGCGCCCAGAAGTGGCTGATCACGGATTATCACATGGCGACCGACACGGTGCAGAAAGATTGGAACTGGAAAGGCGCGCAACAACTGTCAGTCGTCGGCTTGCTGGCAGGTCTTCGCGTGGCGAATCAAGACGCGATGCCGGCGTGGCTGTCCAGTTCACCTTATAATCGCCCGCGCGGCACGACACTGCCGCCGCCACCGCGACAGTAAGATCATTCATCTATAACTTCATGCAGAAGGAGCGCAATGAGAAACCGTATGAAAGTGATTGCGATTACGTTTGTCATCTTGCTGGCTTCAGCCGACGCCCTGGCGCAGACCGCCGGCGTGTCGCTCAAGCCTATATTGAAACCCGGACAGGAAGCCCGCTACAGCCTGAACGGCTCGGTTGATACGCAGGTCACGACGACCGGCGTGAATGGCATCAATGGTGTTGCACATCGCGAGTTGAACGTGACGTTGTTGCTGCGCGCCGGCGTTCCGGCTCCGCCAAGTGCCAGTGAGAATACTTCACAGAAAGCCGAGACAACCGTAGTGGGCGCGGCTTTGCCGTATTCGAAAGAGAGCTATGCGGTCGATGCGGGCGGGCCGAGTAAAGACGTGATCTATTACGAAGCCGCCATCGAAGCGTTCGATGTGCGCCTGACCGTCAATGGAGTCGACAGTCCGGCGAATATTAAAAGCATCGTCGGACAAAAAATCGCCTTTGCTCTGGATTCAGCGGGCCACATCGTAACGTGTGCTGTGCCTGTCGAAGCGGCAAAGTCGGGGCTAGCCGACCTGCTGTTCAGCATGCTCGGCTGGGCGCCTGCCGCGCCGCTCGAAGTCGGGCAAACCTGGGGAAACTCTGCTGACAATGATCTGCCGGGTTACAGCTATATTTCAGCAGCGGCCCTGTCCGACGTGCCAAAGTCCGCGAAGACCGCCTACACCTTCGCGGCGCTCAATGGCAGCCGGGCAGTGGTTGAAGGCGCGACCACGTTGCGCCAGGAAGGTGCTTCGCTGGTCGAGATTCCCGCCGCGCAAACCAAAGTCAACCTCATGGCTTCGGGCAACGGCACAACGCGAATTGAGTATGACGTTGCCACAAACCGCATGGCTTCCGCCGTCTCTGAAAGCTCGTTGAAAGGCCGTGTCGTCAACATCCCGCCGACTCGCAAAGGTGAAAAGATGCAGCCGCGCGAGGGCGCGCTGGTCGAGACGGCGAAGTGTTCGATCAAGCTATTGCCGTAGACGCGGCCAGCCGCAGCGCCAATATGGAGTGCGGCGACCCGTCGCCGCTTTGTACAAGGCTAGTGATGCAAAGCGGTGACAAGTCACCGCACTCCAAATCGTGCCGCCTGTACACGCAATTGCAATCCGATTTAGGATTCACTATCCAGCCTCTGACCGCGATGTCCTTCAACTGTTTCATCTTCGACTTCGATGGTACGCTGGCGCATTCGGAGCCGGCCTACCGTGAAGCCTTCAGCCACACCATACGCCTGCACACGGGGCTTGAGATTGATGAAGCCGAGTTCCGCGATTTCTGGAACATGACGCCGGCAGAGGTGCTGCGCCGCTACAGCGAAGAGATGCTGGAAGAGATGCTCGTGAGCTTTGAAGAGCATTACTACACGAATCACCATCACCACCTGATTGCCTATGCGGGCATCGCCGAATTGCTTAATGAGTTAAGCCGCCGTGATGCGCGCATCGCCATTGTGTCGCTGAAGCCGCGCCGCGCCGGTGAGCTTGAACTAGACATCACTGGGCTGCGACCGCTTGTCGAGGTGAGCGTTTGGGGCGATGACGTTGACCGTGTCAAGCCCGACCCCGATGGCGTGCTGCGGGCGATGCGCTGGCTGGGTGTTGAAGCGCGCTCGACGCTGGTGATCGGCGACAGCCCTGCGGACATACTGATGGGCCGCGCCGCCGGGGCGCGCACTGCTGCTGCTTTGTGGGGCGGCGCAAGCCGCGAACGCTTGCTGGCGCAAGCCCCCGATTTTGCCCTCGAAACTCCTCACCACCTGTTAGCGATGTTAAATACAAATGATTGACCGCCGGCAGCGGTTTGCGCATGATCGCCCGGCTTGGTTACTCTATAGGCACTCCGAATCAGGCAAACCGAAACTCAGGACTGGCAGAGGAATCGTTTATGACCGGAAAACTCCCCATGATCGCCACGCGCGCCGCAGAGATCGTGTCGATCAATCCCGCGACGCTCGAAGAACTGGCGCGCTTTCCCATTACCACGGCTGATGAAGTGAACGCGGCGGTGACGCGCGCACGCGCGGCGCAGCCGGCGTGGGCGGCGCTCTCCTGTCGCAACCGCGCGCGTTACATTTTGAAAGTCCGCCGCGCCCTTTACGACCGCAAGGAAGAGATTTGCCGCATCATCTCCGACGAGACAGGCAAACCGGAATTCGAGGCATTAACTACAGAAGTCTTCATGGTCAGCGACCTGATGAGCCACTTTGCCATGAAGTCGGAAAAGCTTCTGCGCCATAAGCGCTTCACGCTGGCCGTCTTTCGCAACAAGCGGTCGATGATCAGCCGGGAACCGTTGGGCGTCGTCGGCGTCATCAGTCCGTGGAATTTTCCTTTCTCGATCCCCGTAGGCGAAATCGTCATGGCGTTAATGGCCGGCAACACAGTTGTCCTCAAGCCGTCTGAATACACGCCGCTGGTCGGCGATGCAATCAAGCGGCTGTTTGCGGCGGCGGGTTTCCCCGAAGGCGTGCTCGAAGTCGTGCAGGGCGACGGCTCGACGGGCGCGGCGCTGGTTGAATCGGCGGTCGATAAAATCTTCTTCACCGGCTCGGTGCGCACAGGCCGCAAGATTGCCGAAGCGGCGGCGAAACGATTATTGCCGGTGGTACTCGAACTGGGCGGCAAAGACCCCATGATCGTTTGCAGCGACGCGCCGTTTGAGCGCACCGTGAAAGGCGCGGTCTGGGGCGCGTTCCTGAATTGCGGCCAGGTCTGTGCTTCCGTCGAGCGGCTCTATGTCGTCGAGCCGATAGCTAAACGGTTCATCGCCGCCGTCGTTGATGAAGTGAAGCGGCTGCGCATCGGACGGCCCGCCGCGGATTGTTCGACGGACATCGGGCCGCTGACCAATGAACAGCAATTGAACACGGTCATCGACCACGTCGCCGATGCCGTGGCGAAAGGCGCGCGCGTGCTTACGGGTGGGCGGCGGCGCGAAGACCTCGGCGGTTACTTCTTCGAGCCGACCGTGCTGATTGACGTGGATCAATCGATGAAGGTGATGATGGAAGAGACCTTCGGGCCGGTCTTGCCGATCAAGATCGTGAAGGATGAAGAAGAGGCCATTCGCGAAGCCAACTCGACGCGCTATGGTTTGCTGGCGTCTGTGTGGACGGCGGATAACGAGAAGGGCCGGCGCATGGCGCGACGCATCGAAGCCGGCAGCGTGATTATCAACGATGCGGTCTACACGCACGGCGCGGCGCGCACGCCGTGGTTCGGCGTCAAAGAGAGCGGCCTCGGTGTGACGCACGGCGATGCCGGCTTGTTTGAATTCACGCGCCTGAAGCACGTCAACTGGGATCTTGTGCCGCTCAAGAGCGACTGGTGGTGGTTCCCCTATACACCTCAGTGGGAGCGGCGTTTCAAGTTGCTGATGAAGGTGCTCTACCGGCTGGGCCTGCGCAAGATTGTCTGATGCGAGAGGCGCAAGGCTATGCGAGCAACGCGATGCTTGATCTGTACGACGAGTTCAAGGCGATTATCACGACGCTTAACGAGCGTGAGATAGATTACGCGGTCTGCGGCGGCCTGGCGATGGCGGTTTACGGCCTTGCACGCGCCACCGTAGACATTGATCTACTGATTGCCGCCGATGATTTCGAGCGCGTGAAAAAGGCTGTGCATCCGCTTGGCTACACCATTGAAGCGCAGCCGATGACGTTTGCCAAAGGCGCGGTCAAGATTCGCCGCCTGTCGAAGATTGATGCAGACACGGGCATCGTTTTGTCGCTCGACTTATTGCTGGTGACGCCGCAGATTGAAGAAGCATGGAGGTCTCGAACCGAAGTCGAATGGGAGAACGGAAGGCTAAAGATCGTTTCACGCGAAGGATTGATTGGCTTAAAATCTTTGCGTGCAAGCGGGCAAGATTTAGACGACATCAAGCGATTGAGGGACTCACAAGATGAACGAGATGAAAGTTGATATGTCGCCTCAAGCAGTGACGGCGCGCTTGAAACTGGTTTCGCAATTGCGGCGATTGTGCCTGTCACTCGCCAAAGCAAAGCCGATCAATCCGCCTGCCAAGCCGGATGAGAAAGCGCCGGCGCGCTGAACGCATCGCCGGCGGCTTCAGTAAAGCACCTTACAAAAAAGCCTCGTCAGTATTCGCGGTTTGCACCAAGCGGCTTGTCTGAACTTGAAGCCGGCTTGCCATTGTGATCGCCTTCGCGGACGACGCCGCTCTGATCCGTGTAAAACGACAAGCGTCCGGTCTTGCCATATTCCATAGGCGTCATCGTCGCTTCGTAGCCGTCGTCAGATGCTGACAACTCTAATTTGTAACCGAATCGTTCGATCACCTCTTTGACTATCCGCAAATCTTCCCACTCGTCCAAGGCCAACTCGTCCAATGCGCCATACCGGCCATGCTTTGTTTTATAAGCCTTCTCCTGTTCTCTGAGTGATTGCAGAATGCCTCTGGCCATCGATTCGTTGCGTGGAATGCGCGAAGCGATTTCGCCGGCGGCGATCTCTGAAAAAAAGCGCATCAACAAACGCCTCGGAATGCGTAGTTCATAGTGCGCGCCGACGCCCTCGGCGCTCGCCGCATAGGTCAACGGCTCGGTGTCGAAGCGATAACGCGCCAGAAATTCTTTTACCGCTTCATCCTTGATTTCACCTCTTTGCGTCAGATCGGGGAAGAGACCCTTCAACACCGCTGCCGCAATGTAGACCTGGGCAATCGTCGCGCGCGGCTGCCACTCGGTGTAGCTATGAAAATCGCGGCTCGTCGCAAGCGTCGTGTTGTGCGCGCGAGCTTCGATGGCCCGGCGAATGCTCGCCGCGCTCGACGCCATCATCAGATAGTTGTCGATGAACGCATAAGCAATGTTGCCATAACTATTGATCTCGATGTCGCCGGCTTTTTCGGTTGTTGCTTTGGCGTTTGCGAACTTCACGCCGACGGCTTCGAGCAACGGGCGCAACTTCGGCGCGAGCGCCTCGCGGTCGCGCACGGCGATGAGCATTAACGGCTCGGCGGGCGCGGCACGCGCTTTGAGTTGCATACGACCAAGCGGCGTGCCGCTCAGATAACTGGCGGGAACGCTCATGGCGATCTCGTTGCCGAGCGTTGCGGCGAGCAAGTCTGCGAGGCGAACTTCGTTGGCCTTTTCAAAGATGGCGCGGCGCGCATCGAAGTCCTCTGCTTGCGACGGCGATGGACGGTTAGAAAGCGCACCACGCCGTGCTCGCAATTGCCGCGTTGCCAGATCGTAGAAGCGCGGCCAGTCGAGCGATGCGACAACCAGGATGCCCGTGTCGGCAGGCAGGTAATTGGCGGCTTCGGATGAAAGCGGCGGGCCGGAAACCGGCAGCGACAGAAACGGCACAGGGCCGACCGCCGCGCCCGGTGCGCCGATCAACAGCGCACGCACGGCCAGCGCGTCGTTTTCAAGCGCCAGCGCGATGGCGACCGCTTCGGGCGACGGCGTTTGTCCTTCGCCCGAGAGCAGCAAATTGAAGAAACCGCCGACCATGTCAGTCTCATTGTGGCTCGCCGGCGGCTCTGTAGCCTGGATTACCGGCGCTTGCCTGATGGCCGGGGAGCGCGGCGGCGGCGCTGGCTTGCCGGCCCGGCGCGCGGCTGGCGCTTGAGAAGGCACAGGGCTGTGCGCCGCGAAGCTGCGGCTCGCGGTTGAGGCTCTGGCTGGCGGCGCATCATATATGGTCACGCGCGATGGCGGCGTTTCAGAAGTAGACCTGGCCGGCGGTGACGCATCGATATGCGCTATGTCAATGGGTGATGGGGCTTCGACCGTCAACGCAACATCATTAGAGATAGGTAGCGTCTCGGATGCCGTTGCCGGCGACGGCGTACTCTCCAAATGCTGGCGCGCTTCGATCTCCTCAAACTCTTGTAAGCGACCCTGTGCGGCAAACTCCTGCCGCAATCCGTTCACGCTTTCCTCATGCTGTTCGCGCAACAGATTTTCAGATTGCTTGCGGCGCTCCGTGAGCGCGATGTCGTAATAGATGAACAGCGGCTCGGCATAAAAGCGGTCACGGGCAATGCGAAAATTCATGTCGTCGCTCATCAGCTTGTCGCTTGTGCTGCGCAGCGCCTTGAAGGTAAACGGCGTTGGCGACATCACGATGAGCTTCTCTGCGCGGCGGATGGCGGCAGGCGATGCGTTAGCATGATCCGCTACATCAACGCCGCTCACCTGGCTGGCGCTGCCTTTACGCGCCGGTGAGGCAAGCGCCGCGAAACTCTCTTTTATCTTGGCCTCGAATTCCTTTGCCGCGTCTTCGGACTCCAGTTCGATGGCGAGCATCTGGCCCGGCAGCGATGAGTCTGTGGGATTGATGACCATCATCACACGCGAGTGTTGCAGGCGGTCGGCGTTATCTGTCACCAGCCGCACCAGCTTGAATTCCATCGCCCTGCCGAACTGTTCAAGCATTGGCGAAGCCGGCTCGAAGGTTTCGCGGAATTCCGGCGAGCCCAGCAATGCGCCGATGTTGCGCGCTTCGATGTAGAGCGTGTAGCTCGATGCCCGCAGCAAGTTGTCGAAAGTCACTCCCTCGGCGTCATCATCAGATTGTTGAACGGCGACGGCGGGCGCTAGTCCAGGGCGCTCCGCATAAGTTGCCGCAAACGGCGCGGCGGCAAGCTCGCCGGCGAGCAGCAACACCATCAAGGACTTGCGAAGGGCGGCAAGATTCATGCGAGTTCTCCTGTTTTGAGAACGTCGAATCGGGCGTTTCAACGCGCTCTTCGGCAACCCTGAGCAAACCGCTGAAGCGGGGTTCGAGATTGGGCCACAGTGACAGGGACGGCAAACAGGGTTATCGCCGGGCCGCTGCCGCGCGAATCATAACACAAGCGATACGGGGCCAGAAGCGCGAAACCTCGCAACCGTGGCTGTCGCGATATGACCAACCCGGCGCGCGACTCGTTGCCGGCTTTTCGGTCGCCGCGCGCTTGGATGTTCACTGCGCCTCACGGTTGCTCAGGCCCGCCGAAGAAAGCGCACAGGCCAGGCCGATTCAGCCAAGTTAAAGTAATTCATTAGGAAAAACGGCAACCTGCTTGAGTGTTGCAGCGATCTCGTTAAGAAAAGCTAGCGCGCTTTGCTGGATGTCAGGAAAACCAGAGTTTAGTAAAGAATATAACTGATACTTTATTTTGCTTTTGCGAAAGGGGTGATTCTCTAAGATGTAGACGTTTGATATAGTCGCGCCAACTCGGCAACCATGAGGGAATTTGGATTGTGGCTGTCAAATAACCTCCTCTTCTTCTTTGGTTGAGGGACACAACCATTGAAGGGACGCAGAACGACCGAAGGCCAGCTCGCCCGAGCAATCCTTCGGTCTTTTTTTTGTTTACCTCAGCCTGAGCGATAATTCTCTACCTTGAAATAGGCCGCAGGCCTCGCCTATACTCTCTTGTCAGCCGGATTCGGAGGGGTAGCCTAATGGTAAGGCAGCGGTCTTGAAAACCGCCGAGCTAAAACTCTTGCAGGTTCGACTCCTGTCCCCTCCGCTTTTCTTCAGCCGACCAGTTGACCCGCGCCAGCCCGGCTACGCCGGCGCAGGATGATTGCGCCGACCACGACGACGATCATGCTCGCCACCCAAAAATAAAAGCCGATGCCGAGATGTTCGAGCCGCAGTTTATAGGTATTGGCTTCGTCGGCGGGAATCTCCTGCGAAAACAACAGCAGCGTATTGGCGGCGATGGCAAGCGCCAGCAGCGCGAGTATCAACGCGGCCAGCCAGCGCCGAAACAGCAGGAAGATGAGGCTCAAGACCATCACAGGGTTGGCGCACCAGGCGAACTGCCCGACCAGAATGCCCATCCATCCCAGCCCCAGCGCCTTACCGCCTTCCCACACATCTGTGCTGCCGCCTGTGTGTCTGAACAACAGCGCCGGGCAGGCGCAAGCGATTAGAAAGCAAGCCAGGCCGGTGAAGAGTATCGCGAGGCGACCGCGCCAGTTTGGCCTGGGCGCTGGCGCCGGAGCGGGGCCCGCCGCATATGGCGACGGGTAAAATCCGCCCGATGGATTCACAGGAGGAGGTGTCATCAGCCACACACTCTATGTCCCGCGCAGTCAGGAATCAAGCGGCAGACAGAAGAAGCGTACGGCCAGACGCTAATCGCGCGCTCGATTGCCTGTTAGCGGCGGCGCGTTGACAAGCCGGGCAATTATAGGACAGGGTGTTACCTTGACGGAGAGCTTTCTGGACGCGGCTATGCGACAACTGATGCAAAGGATGTTATGAGCAGTCGAGCTAAGGTTGGGGTTTGCTTATTGGTCTTTCTGCTGTTTCTACCCGGCGCGCAGTTTGCCCTTGTGAAAAAGAAGAAGCTGCCGGACTTGATGTTTGCCAGCCTGAGCAGCGATACCGCGGCCACCGTTGGCGGGCCTCTGCAAAATGTCTTTGCGAATATTCTGAATCAAGGCAAAAGACCGGCGGGCGCGTTTCGCATTCATTATTACCTGTCGCTCGACCAGACGATCAGCCCGGACGACATAGATACCGGCGCTACTTGCGACATCGCCGGCCTGCCGCCGGGAGAATCTGTGCGTTGCAACACGAGCCTTGACCTGCCTGCATCGCTTGCGCCGGGAACCTATTACCTCTGCGCTATGGTTGACGATCAGAACAGCGTCGCCGAAAGGGACGAGAGCAATAATGTCAGCGCCTTCGGCCCCATAACGATCAACCCGAAAGCGGTCGAAGTGCCGCCGCCAGCGCCCGAAGGCATACGCATAGACGGCGATCCGAGCGATTGGGCAGACATCTCGCCTATCCTTACAGACGACGCGGGTGATGGGCCGTTCGATGCGTCGGGCCGCTACCTTGCGGGCAGCGATTTCCTGCGCATCTGGGCCACCAACGACAATACGAAGGTCTACCTTCTGATGGAATTTGCCGGCGTGCCCTACACCGGCGGCATCAAGCTGTTTTTCGACACCGACGTCAACCCGACAACCGGCTGCAACGGAACGGAAGCGGTGATCTTCACGTCGCCTGCCGAGCCCGGCGCGCAACTGGCGTTCGGCGATAATCGCAATTGTACGACTGCCGATGATTATCCCGGTGTCGTTCTGTCGGCAGTGCAGGAACACGCCGGCCACAGCTTCGTAGAGGCAAGTATTCGTATAGACGATCTATTCCGTCTGACGCCCGGCAGGAAAAACTTCCGCCTCCATGCCATCGCCAATCTAGGAGCGACAAGCGATATTGTCTGGTCGCCGACGGTCTACTCGCTCACCGCACATTACCCCGGCAGCGCAAATCTGCAAATCGCTTTCGATGCGCCCCTGGTGCATGCCGATTTCACCAGGCCATGCAGCGGTAAAACGCCCGGCTGGCATTATGGAATGTCGCTTACAGAAACCGCAGGCGTCGGCGTTCGCATCACCAGCTACAAAACCGTGCTCTATGACATCAACGGCGGCTATCTGATGACGATGGACTCCAACTCGTCAGCCGACTTCATTCGGTTGTTTAATGCTTGCGGGCAGGGCAGCGATTACATCCCTGCGAACGGCAAGGCGTGCAGCCAGTCTCTCTGTGTCGATCTAGGCAATCGCGCCGGCGGCCAGATAGACATGACGTTCGACGGCATTGACGACAAAGGCAACCAAGTGCGCTTCACGAGCGGCAGGCTTCTGTTGAGTAGCCATTGACAACGATGCGTGGTGCGTGGTGCGTGATGCGTGACAAGAAGATGTCGATTGTGTACTGCCGTCATCTCTTTGCGGCTTACGATGACATCTTTATCATACGCCTCTCTCATCTTGTCACGCACCACGCATCACCATTTAATATCGCACGCGGACGCGATAGTTGAGCGTCGCCGCGCCGTTTGCCGCCACCGGCACGGCAAAGCGCGCCGCAAAGGCGGCGGTCTTTTCCCACCTGTGAGTCGATGAGATCATCTCCCAGTCGCCGCCGATGGGCTCGTTGACGGTAATCGTCACCGGCTCTTTCTTGTGATTGCGAAAGACGATTTGATAAGCGTATTCGTAAACCTCTGAACTGATGACGCGATAGTCCATCATCTTGCGCTCACCGACGATGTCAAAGGCATCGCCGACTTTCAACTTGACGCTTTCATCTTTCGGCGTGTGGTCAATGCGGTCTTCGCCTATGAACTGCTGGCCGCCAGCGGAATCCGCTTTATAGAGCCGCACGATACCTGCGGGCAAGGGCTGGCCAAGCCCGTTCTTTTCGCTGTTCATCAACTCGATGTAGACGCCGACCTTCTCTTTGATCGGATCGCCGGGCCGGTTATAGCCGTGATAATAGTAAGGCTGGCCGTAGATGATGAACTGCTTGTTGGCGCCCGCGCCTTTGGCGTCGAGCAGGCTGATCTGCTTCGTCTGGGCGTTCTTGATCGTCGTGTGCCGCTGCAAGCTGTAGAGGTGATATTCAAAGAACGACTCTTCTTTGAACTGCTGCTCGCGGGCCGCGTTTTTGGCCACATCGTCGCGCATTCGCCCTTCATAAGCGGCGCGATCCTCGGCGCGGTGTATGTCGCCTGCGACCAGTTTCAATTCGGCATTCTTGAACTCTGCGCCGCTGTTGTTGTCAATCGTCACCCACGCGGTCAGATCGGCGCGCGTGTCGTCCGCATTGATCAGCACGACGTAATCGGCGCGCCAGTTGATGCCGCCCGTGAGATATGACGCTTCGACGGTTTGCGCCGTGTTTCTTTCATTCGCCAATCGCCAAACGAGCGTCGGCTGGGCGATCAAACTTTCGGGCAGTTGCGGAAAGCGTATCTCGGCGATGTTCGATGGATTGATGACGATCTGCTCGTTGATCCGCCAGATCGCGCCGTTGTTGTTGGCGAGCAGCACGGCGTCGGTCGGTACCAGCTTCTCGCTCTGGTTCTCAACCGAGCGCAGCACAAGCACGAGTTTCTTGCCGACATATTTATCCAGCAGCTTCTGCGGGGTCAGCAAATCGTATTCGTAATTCTGCTCGACGATGGCGAGATCGTCGGGCGCGGTGAGCGATTTGATATGCACGGTTGCCGGGTTGATTTGTGAGGCGACGCCTTCAAACTTCAGCGCCGACTCGCCGCGCGGCAGCCGTATGTCGCGACGGTCGCGCACCAGTCCGAGGTTGACGTTGTAGATCGTGATGGCGACCGAGTTCTGTTCATCGGGCGTGCTCTTCAGTTCGTCGTCGGTTTTGTTTGCGAATGTCGAAGAGACAGAGGCGAGCAGCACAGATGTCAGCAGGACGCCGCTCACGATCATTCTCCCAAGCAGGTTCTTAGAATCTCTCATTGTTGTTCTCTCCATAAAAGAGCGCGCCCGCTCTCAACTGTGTTGAGTAGAGGCGCGCTCGGGTTTCAGCCTTCGATTGCTTGAACGCAATCTCGCGCGTTTTCTTGCAGAGAAGTTTTATAACCGGCCAGCGTGTAAAGCGTGTGCGTCGAAGATGGAATCCGGCATGACCAATTTGGGGAATTTGCCAGGGCGTCGCTAATTCCAGTGGCTCTGGACGAAATCGCTGTCCTGCGAATCTTCATCGAGATAGAGCGCGATCCTCATGGCTGCTTTGGCTCATTACTGTAATGCTCGCGCAGCAACTGGAGACAGGGAAAAGAGAGACATGAGAACGCAGCTATAGAATTCGATGTTCTTCTTTCACCGCGTCACCGCGTCGGCGTGTCCCCGCGTCTCTGTCTCTTCCTACCGTTGATTGCCAGGATTCGCGGAAAAAAATCAGGAAGATTTTTTTTGTAACCGGCTTATAGTCGTCGCAGTATTCACTGTCAGGCGGGCGCGCTCGGGACCGTGCTTCCACTGGCGCGGACTCGAGCACGCTCTGCCATCATCAATTCAAGGCAAAAGTAAAAAGGGATCAGGCAAAAATCTGCTCAATACAGGTAGGGCCTGCTGGTTGGCATCAAACGTCACCGTGCCCCGTGATATTTCAGTTCAGGGAAGAGACGCCGCTTCTCATTAATCACGCGATTGATCGCGGGGCTGGCGGCAGGCTGTTCTTCTGAACGGTTGCAACCGTTTTCCTTTTGCATTTTTCCGCGTTACCTTTTACTTTCTTCAGACCGATTCATTTCTTCTATTCAATGGAGGACGCTATGCACCGAGGATGTTGGTTTGCGCTCCGGCAGACGTGCGCCGCGCTGCTGACGTGCGCTTTACTGCTTGCCTTAACCGTTGCCGCGAGCGCCGCCGTGCAAAAGAAAGCCAAAGCGGCGACGGCTTCTGCGCAGCGCTTGAACGAAGAGTACACGGCCAAATTCAAAGAGTTCACTACGGGAAAATATTTCCTCACGGAACTCGTAGACCATCTGCCGGCGTCGGACAAGGTGCCGTCGCCCGACAAGGTTCTCGGTTACGTCATCGGCACGCCGAACAAGCTCACTTATACAAAAGATATGTACCGCTATTACCGCGAGCTTGAGAAAGCCAGCCCGCGCGTGCGCGTCTTCACCGCGCCGGAACGCAGCGAAGAGGGCCGCGAGCAGATGCTTGTCCTGGTCAGCGACGAAGCCAATCTGGCGCGGCTCGACCGCTATAAAGAGATCACAGGCCGGCTCGCCGACCCGCGCCACACGAGCGACGAGCAGGCGCAACAGCTCATCAACGAAGGCAAGACGTTTTACTGGGCATCGGGGTCGATCCATTCGACAGAGACCGGCTCGCCTGAGATGCTGATGGAATTGGCCTACCGGCTGGCGGTTGAAGATTCGCCGTTCATCGAAGCGATTCGCAAGAACGTCATCGTCATGATCACGCCGGCGCTCGAAGTCGACGGGCGCGACCGCGCCGTTGATCAGTATTACTATCGCAAGGCGAATCCGAACAAGCCCGTGTCGCCGCTGCTTTACTGGGGCAGATATGTGGCGCACGACAACAACCGCGACGGTCTGGGGATGGCGTTGGCGCTGTCGCGCAATCAGATGAAGACCTTCATCGACTATCATCCGCAGATTCTCCATGATCTGCACGAATCGGTGCCGTTCCTTTACACCTCGACGGGCACGGGGCCTTACAACGCATGGCTCGACCCGCTGGTCATCGATGAATGGCACGTTCTGGCTTATCACGAGATCGAGCAGATGACCAAACGTGGCGTGCCCGGCGTCTGGACGCATGGGTTTTATGACGGCTGGGCGCCGAACTATATGTTTTACGTGGCGAATGGCCATAATGCGGTTGGCCGTTTTTATGAAACCTATGGCGGCACAGGCGCAGACACGTTGATGCGCAACGTCGGCCCGCAATCGCAACGCGACTGGTTCCGCCCGAACCCGCCGCTGCCCTGGGTGAAGTGGTCGATTCGCAACAACATCAACTTGCAGCAGTCGGCGATTCTGTTCGCGATCAACTACGTGGCCAGTAACCGCGAGCGCTTTCTGAATAACTTTTATGTGAAGAGCAAGCGGTCGATTGCGAAAGCGGCGAACGAAGGGCCGGCGGCTTACGTGATACCCGCCGATGATCCGCGACCTGTCGAAGCGGCGGACACGGTGAACCTGCTGCGTTTGATGGGCGTCGAAGTCCACACAGCGACCAGAGAGTTCAGCGTCGGCGCGCAGAAATACCCGGCGGGCTCTTACATCGTGCGCATGGATCAACCCTATTCGCGCATGGCCGATATGCTGATGGACACGCAATATTACAATGCGAGCGACCCGCGCCCGTATGACGACACGGGCTGGACGCTTGGCGCGCTGCGCAATGTCCGTGTCGTGCGCGTCACCGACAAGAGCGTGCTCGATGCGCCGATGGTGTTGCTGACGAGCGACGCGAAAGTGCGCGGCAAAATCAGTGGCATGCTGGCCGTCGCCGGCTTCGTCATCAATCACAACACCGACAACACGCTGGCGACGCTGCGCTTCAGATTGAAGGATGTCAAGATGCTGGCCGCTGAAGAAGCCTTCAAGATCGGCGAGCAGCCGTTCAATGCCGGCTCGTTCATCATCAAGTTTGAAGGCAATTCGGGAGACGCGCGGCAGCGGCTCGAAGATGCGGTGGTTGATCTGGGACTCACGGCGGTAGCCGTAGACAAACTGCCTGATGTAAAGATGCATGAACTTGCCGTGCCGCGCATCGCCATCGTCCATACGTGGACGAACACGCAGAACGAAGGCTGGTTTCGCATCGAGTTCGACCGCTTAAAGATTCCTTATGCATACATCTCGGATCACGTGCTGCGCGACACGCCGAACCTCAAAGAGAAGTACGACGTGATCATCTTTCCGCCGGTCGGCGGCACGGCGCAATCAATCGTCAGCGGCATGCCCAAACGCGGTGAGCCGATGCCCTGGAAGCAATCCGACATCACGCCGAACTACGGCTTTTCGCCCGATCAGACGGATGACATGCGCGGCGGCATGGAGTTGCGCGGCGTGTTGAACTTGCAGAAGTTCATCGAAGACGGCGGCCTGTTTATGCCGATCACGACCGTCTCACAGATTCCGATTGATTACGGCATCACCGGCGGCATCAGCATACAGCAATCGGAGCGCTTGCAGGCGCGCGGCTCGGTCTATAATGCCAGCTTCAGTGACCGCAAGAGTCCGATAGCTTATGGCTATGGCGAGCAGATGGCGATCTATTTCAATCAAGCGCCGCTGCTGCAAATCAGCGCGCCGCCGGGCGGCGGCGGTGGCGGTGGCGGCGGCTTGCCGGTGGGCCAGCGGCCATCGGGTCGCGGCAGCCTGAGCGATGCGGACATCGTTCAATCCATGCCGCAAGCCGGCCAGCGCCCACCAGCAAAGCCTGGCGAAGAGGGCATGAACGACGAGGCGCGCTTGTATGTGAGTCCGTACCTGACGCCGCCGGCGCTTCGGCCACGCGTTGTGCTGCGTTTCGCTTCGACGGAAAAGGAACTGCTGATCAGCGGCATGCTGGCGGGCGGCGCTGATCTAGCGGGCAAGCCCGCCGTCGTTGACGTGCCGGTGGGCCAGGGCCACGTTGTCATGTTTGCCACGAACCCGATGTGGCGGCACCAGACACAGGGCGCATTCTTCCTGCTCTTCAACGCGGCCTTGAATTACGACCATCTCAATGTGGGCCGCGCTGAACCGCCCGCGCGGCCACAACAAGCTGGCTCCGAAAGAGAGCAGTAGCTGTTTTTATCTCTATCCGCAACAGAGCGCAGATGCAAGAAAGGGTGAGCCATCGGGTTCACCCTTTTCAGTTGCGGCAGTTCTGATCTGGCAATCTAACAGGCGACGCTTCGACGACGATCAATCGTTGAGGATATCCTCAATCATCTGAAATTCCTCGGCGCTGAAAGACGGATTGTTCAACGCGCTTACGGCATCGTCAATATGACTGATGCGGCTCGCGCCGATCAGCGCCGAAGTCACCGCCGGGTGGCGCAAGACCCACGCAATCGCCATCTGCGCCAGGGTCTGGCCGCGCGCTTTCGCCAGTTCGTTCAGTCGTGCGACTTTCGCCATCTTGTCTTCGGTAATCTGCTCAGGACGCAGGAAGCCTTGCGGCTTCGAGGCGCGCGAGCCTGCCGGGATGCCGCCGAGATACTTGTCGCTCAACAAGCCTTGCGCGAGCGGCGAGAAGACGATGCAGCCGATGCCTTGACGCTCAAGCACCGCCAGCAAGCCGTCTTCGATCCAGCGATTGAACAGATTGTACGCCGGCTGGTGAATCAGGCAGGGCGTGCCAAGCGCGCCCAACAGATCAGCGGCGCGCTCGGTCTGTTCGGCTGAATAACTGGAGATGCCCGCGTAGAGCGCGCGCCCGCTGCGCACGATTGTATCGAGCGCCCCCAGAGACTCTTCCATTGGCGTGTCCGGGTCAGGCCCGTGATGGTAGAAGATGTCTACATAGTCCAGGCCCATGCGCTTGAGGCTCTGGTCGAGGCTGGCGACGAGATACTTGCGCGAACCCCGCTCGCCATACGGCCCCGGCCACATGATGTAACCGGCTTTCGTCGAGATGACCAGTTCGTCGCGATAGGCTTGCAGGTCTTTGCGGAGAATCTGACCGAAAGTTTCTTCAGCCGAGCCGGGCGGCGGGCCGTAGTTGTTCGCCAGGTCGAAGTGCGTGATGCCGAGATCAAAAGCCCGGCGCGCCATTGCTCGACTGTTTTCAAAAACGTCGTCGCCGCCGAAGTTATGCCACAAGCCAAGCGAGATGGCCGGAAGCATTAGACCGCTGCGGCCACAGCGATTGTAATGCATCGTACTATAACGCGAATCAGCCGGTAAGTAGTCCATATGGTTGTCTGCTCCAGAGAAAAGCCGTTCGAGATTGTCCAACAGCGGTTTGCAAAAAGCAATCTTAGCCGCGTCGCTTTTGCTTTCGTGCGCAGCGCACCTGTCATATACTTCGCCCAACAGCAGCGACTAATCATTCGGATAAAGAGATTGACGGACGGCTGGCCGATTTGAATGGACGGCGCACAACTCAGACAGGCACTCGAAGAGCACCACCGTGAAGCCTACGGCTGGGCGCTGGCTTGTTGCGCGCGCCACCCGGCGGATGCCGAAACTGTTTTGCAAACCGCTTATGTGAAGATCCTCGAAGGCAAAGCGCGCTACGGCGGCGCGTCGTCGTTTCGCACCTGGCTGTTTGCCGTCGTGCGCAACACGGCAAGCGATCATCGCCGCCGCGAATGGCTCAACCGGCTGCGGCTCA